>NZ_JBHVRK010000006.1:377740-409865 GCF_042885845.1 Kitasatospora sp. NPDC058032
GGCCCACCCCCCCCCCCCCCCCCTCCTTCCCGGTCGCCGTCCGGGGCGGGCTCCGCGGTGCGCGGGGGCGGCCCCGGCCGCGGGGCCCGCCCCCCCGACCCGGCCGGGCGGCGACAGCGGTGGCGGCCCGGCCGGTGGTCCCGGTTCAGGAACGGACGGCGGTGCCCGTCCAGGCGCGGTTGCCGAGCAGGGTCTTGATGTCCGAGGCGAGTCCGTTCTCGGGGTTCACCAGGAAGCCGAGCTCGTAGAGGGTGTCCTTGTCCCAGCCGGTGGTCAGGAGGCGGATCGGGACGTCGCCGGGGTGGGCGCGGAGGGCGAGCTTGAGCTCGGCCACGATCTCGGGGGTGATCCGGGCGGTCGGCACGGTGATCTGGACCGGTGGCTTGGTGCCCAGTTCGGCGGAGGAGACGTCCAGCGTGGTGATCTCCTGGCCGAAGATGCTCAGCGAGCCGTCGCGCTCGTTGAGCCGGCCGCGGACCGAGATGACGTTGTCCTCCACCATCTGCTCGGCCATGAGGTTGTAGGTGGCGGGGAAGAACAGCACCTCGACCGAGCCGTCCCGGTCGGCGAGGGTGATGATCGCCCAGGCGTTTCCGGCCTTGTTGATCCGGCGGTCCACGGCGGTGATGAGGCCGGAGAGGCGGACCTCGCCCTCGGTCCGGCCCGAGCCGAGGAGGTCGGCGATCGAGGTGTCCCGGTTCTGGGAGAGGATGTGCTCGGCGCCGTCGAGCGGGTGGCTGGAGACGTAGAGGCCGAGCATCTCCCGCTCCAGGGAGAGGAGTTGGCGGCGCGGCCATTCGCGGTCGGTGAGCTCGAAGTCCAGCCCGATGCCGGGTCCGCCGCCGTCGCCGGTGTCCAGGGAGCCGAAGAGGTCGTCCTGGCCGATCGCCTGCTGCTTCTTCAGCCCGGTGACGGCGTCGATCGCGCTCTCGTGCACGGTGCTGAGCGAGAGCCGGGTGTGCCCGAGCGAGTCGAAGGCGCCCGCCTTGACCAGGGAGTCGACGGTGCGCTTGTTGCACACCACCAGCTCCACCTTGTCCAGGAAGTCGGGGAAGGAGGTGTACTTGCCTGACTCCTCCCGGGTGCGCACCAGCGACTCGATGACCGGGACACCGACGTTGCGCACCGCCTTGAGGCCGAAGCGCACGTCACTGCCGACGGCGGTGAAGTCGACCACCGACTCGTTGACGTCGGGGGAGAGGATCCGGATGCCCATCTGGCGGCACTCCGCCAGGTAGACCGCCATCTTGTCCTTGTCGTCGGCGACCGAGGTGAGCAGCGCGGCCATGTACTCGGCGGGGTAGTTCGCCTTGAGGTAGGCGGTCTGGTACGAGACCAGGCCGTACGCGGCGGAGTGCGACTTGTTGAACGCGTAGCCGGCGAACGGGACCAGGACGTCCCACACGGCCTGGATGGCCTCGTCGGAGTAGCCGCGCTCCTTGCAGCCGGCGTGGAAGGGGACGAACTCCTTCTCCAGGACCTCCTTCTTCTTCTTGCCCATCGCCCGGCGCAGCAGGTCGGCCTGGCCGAGCGAGTACCCGGCGAGCACCTGGGCGGCGCGCTGGACCTGCTCCTGGTAGACGATCAGGCCGTAGGTGGGGCCGAGGACGTCGGCGAGCGGGGCCTCCAGCTCGGGGTGGATCGGGATGATCTCCTGCTGGGCGTTCTTGCGCAGCGCGTAGTTGGTGTGCGAGTTCATGCCCATCGGCCCGGGCCGGTACAGCGCGGAGACGGCGGAGATGTCGGCGAACTCGGTCGGCTTCATCAGCTTGAGCAGGGCGCGCATCGGGCCGCCGTCGAGCTGGAACACGCCGAGGGTGTCGCCGCGGGCCAGCAGCTGGTAGGTGGTGGGGTCGTCGATCGGGATCTTCTCGATGTCGACGTCGACGCCCCGGTTGGCCTTCACGATCTTGATGCAGTGGTCGATGATGCCCAGGTTCCGCAGACCCAGGAAGTCCATCTTGATCAGGCCCATGGCTTCGCACGACGGGTAGTCGAAGCCGGTGATGATGGTGCCGTCCTTGTCCCGCTTGTGCAGCGGGATCAGCTCCAGCAGCGGGGTGGAGGAGAGGATGACGGCGGCGGCGTGCACGCCGGTGCCGCGGATCAGGCCCTCGATGCCCCGGCCGGTGTCGATGATCTTCTTGACGTCGGGCTCGTTGTCGTACAGCGCCCGGATCTCGGTGCCCTCGTTGTACCGGGGGTGCTTGTCGTTGAAGAGGTCGGCCAGCGGCACGCCCTTGCCCATGACGTCCGGCGGCATTGCCTTGGTGATCCGGTCGCCCATCGCGAAGGGGTAGCCGAGGATGCGGTTGGCGTCCTTGACCGCGGCCTTCGCCTTGATCGTGCCGAAGGTGTTGACCTGGGCGGTGTAGGCGGAGCCGTACTTCTCGGTGACGTAGCGCACCATCTGGTCGCGCTGGCGGTCGTCGAAGTCGATGTCGACGTCCGGGGGGTTGATGCGCTCGGGGTTGAGGAACCGCTCGAACAGCAGATCGTGCTCCAGCGGGTCGAGCTGGGTGATGCCGGTCAGGTAGGCGACCATCGAGCCGGCCGCCGAGCCACGGCCCGGGCCGACCGGGATGCCGTTGTCCCGGCCGTACTGGCAGATGTCGGCGACCACGAGGAAGTAGGCGTCGAACCCCATCGGGGTGATCACGCCCATCTCCAGCTCGACCCGCTCCAGCACCTCCTGGCTCGGGTTGTCGCCGTAGCGGTGCTTGAGGCCGGCGGCGATCTTCTGCCGCAGGTACGAGGCCTGGGTCTCGCCCTCGGGCACGTCGAACTGCGGCATCCGGTCGACGTAGGTGAAGACCTCCTCGTACGACTCGACCCGCTCGGCGATCGCCAGCGTGTTGTCGCAGGCCTCCGGCAGTTCGCGGAAGAGCTCGCGCATCTCCTCGGCGGTCTTGACGTAGTAGCCGGTGCCCTGGAACTTGAACCGGTTCGGGTCGTCCTTGTTCTTGCCCACGCCGACGCAGAGCAGGCTGTCGTGGGCGTCCGCCTGGTCGGCGGTCACGTAGTGCGAGTCGTTGGTGGCGAGCAGCGGAATGTTGAGCTGCTTGGCCAGGCGCAGCAGGTCCGCGCGGACGTCCTGCTCGATGGACAGACCGTGGTCCATCAGTTCCAGGAAGTAGTTCTCCTTGCCGAAGATCTCCTGGTAGGCGCCGGCCGCCTTGACCGCCTCGTCGTACTGCCCGAGCCGCAGCCGGGTCTGCACCTCACCGGAGGGGCAGCCGGTGGTGGCGATGATGCCGGTCGCGTTGGCGGCGATCAGCTCGCGGTCCATCCGGGGCTTCATGTAGTAGCCCTCCATCGACGCGAGCGAGGAGAGCTTGAAGAGGTTCCGCAGGCCGGTGGGGTTCTGCGCCCACATGGTCATGTGGGTGTAGCGGCCGCCGCCGGAGACGTCCTTGCCGCCCTCGCCGTCGGCGCCGCTCGGGCGCTGGCCGCCGGGGGACCAGAACACCTGCTTCTTCTCGAAGCGGGAGGCCGGGGCGACGTACGCCTCGATGCCGATGATCGGCTTGACACCGGTCTTGGCGGCGGCGTGGAAGAACTCGTAGGCGCCGAACATGTTGCCGTGGTCGCTCATCGCGATGGCGGGCATGCCCTGTCTCTCCGCCTCGGCGAAGAGCTTGCCGTTCTTCGCGGCCCCGTCCAGCATCGAGTACTCGGTGTGGACGTGCAGGTGCGCGAAGCTGTCGGACACGGCGCTGGGCTCCTCGGTGGTTCCGGGACGGGGAAGCGGCCCAGGTTAATCGGTCGGCGCGTACGACACGCCGCGCCGGACCACATCACGGACGGTAGCGCCGTCGGTATCCGCTGATCCGCCACCCGCCAGCAGCAGCTGGAGGACGTCATGCACCGAAGAATCTTCGTCCCCGGACGGTGGGACGACCTCACTTGACGCCATCAGCGCCGAAGAATCTCCTGTCCTCATGGGGTGGCGTTCGTGGTCGGGTCGACGACCGTGGAGAATGTGCAGGTGAGCGATGTACGTGAAGTCCTGGATTATCAGACGTTCGGCCGGGCGGTGCGCGAGCTGGCGCAGTCGGTGGCGGATGACGGGTTCGAGCCCGATCTCATCCTGAGCATCGCCCGTGGTGGTGTGTTCGTGGCCGGCGGGCTGGCCTACGCGCTGGACTGCAAGAACATCCATCTCGTGAACGTCGAGTTCTACACGGGCGTGGGCACCACCCTCGACATGCCCGTGATGCTGGCACCCGTTCCCGAGGCGATCGACTTCACCGACAAGAAGGTCCTGATCGCCGACGACGTCGCCGACACCGGAAAGACGCTGAAGCTGGTGCGCGATTTCTGCCTCGGCCACGTCGCCGAGGTGCGCTCGGCCGTGATCTACGAGAAGTCGCACAGCCTCGTGCAGTGCGAGTACGTGTGGAAGCGGACCGACGACTGGATCAACTTCCCGTGGTCGACGGAGGCGCCGGTGGTCCGGCGCGCGGGCGGGGTTCTCGACGCCTGAGCGGGATCGCCTCCGGAAACCGGCGTCCCGTACCCTGGGCAGGGCCGCGCGGTGGGTCCGCGCGTGCCCGCCCGGGCCGCTCGGCGCGCCGGAGGCGGGAGGTGCGGGCGTGAGCGGGAGGTGTGCCGGTGAACGGCGGCGACGTTCTGTGGTGGGTCCTCGGCGCGCTGGTGGCCGTCTCCCTGGCGGTCGCGGTGGTGCTGGTCGTGAAGCTGGTCCGGGTCCGCAAGCTCCTGGTGGCGACCGGTGTCCCGATGTCGGCCAAGGTCCTGTTCTGGGTGTCCATCGCCTATCTGATCAGCCCCGTCGACCTGCTCCCGGACCCCATTCTGCTGGACGACATCGGGCTGCTCCTGGTGGCTCTGCGCACCCTGCACAAGGCGGTCGGAAAGGCGTCGCGCGGATCGCACGACGCCGACCGGTACGGGCCGGCCTGACCGCTCACCGCGGCTGAGCGGATCCACGGCGCGCCCCCGCGCGCCCGGCCCGGACCGCCGGTGCACTCGGCGAAAAGGGCCCGGGGCGGTGGGGGCTCGGCTAGGGTGGGGAGACGCTCCGGTGCCGTGGGGGACGCGGTCCGCACGGGGCGGGGAGGGGTGGCGGGGTGCTTCCGAACACGGTGCAGCAGTTGGCCATCCTGCTGGCCCTGGTGCTGCCCGGGATCTTCTACCAGGCCGTCGCCGACCGCCTGCGCGGGCCGCGGGCCTCCGAGCAGGAGCCGCAGAACCGGGCCCTGCGGGCGATCGCCATCAGCGGGCTGCTCGACGCCGTCTACGCGGTGGTCGCGGGCCCCTGGCCGGCCCGGCTGCTGAGCGAGGGCGACGGCGGGCCGCTCGCCGGGGTGCTGCGGCATCCGCGGCAGGCCGGGTTCGTCGTACTGCTGCTGGTCGTCGCGGTGCCGTCCGGCCTCGCGTGGGCCGCGGCGGTGGTGGGCCGTAGGCGTGAACGGGCGCGTTACGAGCCGACGCCGACGGCCTGGGACTTCCTGTTCGCCGACCGTGAGCCCTGCTTCGTGCGGATCCGGCTCAAGGGCGGTCTGTGGGTGGGGGGTTGGCTGGGCTCGCGGTCGGCGGTGTCGGCCTTCCCGCAGCAGCAGGACATCTATCTGGAATCGCAGTGGCGCCTCAGCGGCGACGGGACCTTCCTCGGCCGGGTGGCGGGCACCGCGGGCGTCTACATCAAGGGCAGCGAGGTCGAGGTGCTGGAGTTGCTGGCGCCGCCGGGCCCGGAGCGGGCACCGGCGCCGGTATCGGTACCGGTACCGGAGACGCGGAGGGAGCAGGGTGATGGCAGCGGCACGGGACGGGCGCAGCGGTGACGACCAGTCGGTGGAGAGCCTGATCGAGGAGTACCGCGACCGGCGGGTCCTGCGGATCACCGGCGGTGCGGCAGAGCCCGAGCAGGGCCCCGAGGGCGCCTCGGGCACGGCGCAGAGCGAGACCGAGCCGTCGGCGGCGCCCGAGGCCGGCGGTCCGGAGGCGTCCTGACGGGGACGTCCTGAGCGGGGCGTCCCGACGGCGCGCCCGCCGGTCTCAGGGGCCGACGTGCACGTGCGCCGCCCACAGGTGCGGTGCGGGCAGCAGGCGTTCACGCAGCGCCCGGACGGGGTGGTGCAGGGCGAGCGCCGGGTCGAACGGCCCCTCGTCGGAGGCGTCCCCGCGCAGTGCGGCGTAGAACTCCCCGGTGAGCTGACGCGCGATCTTGTCGGAGACGGTCCACAGCGTGCCGATGACGTGGGTGAAGCCGGCCAGCTGGAACGACGGCGCCAGGTGCACCGCCTCGTCCGGCAGGCCGAGCCCGCCCTGGGAGGTCGAGCAGGCCGACAGGAAGGCGAGTTCGGCGTCGACCGGGCGCCGTACCGAGATGTCGAGAGCGCTGAGCCTGCCGTCGTGGAGGATCAGGCCGCTGTTCGACGGACTCTCCGGGTCGCTGACGCCGTGGCAGGTGAAGTGCACCCAGGGGTGGCGGTACAGCTCCCGGCGCACCGCTTCCACGGAGGCGTGCTCGCCGTCCAGCCGCAGGCCGCCGGGGAAGAGCTCGGCCACCAGGGCGGCCTCCGGTCCGGCGCCGGGCAGCGGCGGGCCGCCCGGCGTCTGCGCGAGCGAGACCACCAGCGGGGCGGGGCGGCGTCGGGGCGGGCCGGCGGCCCGGCGGCGGGCACGCAGCAGGGACCGCAGGGTCGGGGTGTAGGAGGACACGACCCGGTCCATGACCCAGGTCCCGGGGATCCGCGGGCCCTTGCCGGCGGCGTGCAGCGGCAGGAACGCCAGCCGGCCGGTCGGGCACCACCACAGCCGCGGCCACTCCTCCTCGCCGAGCGGGGTGCCGCGCAGCCCGAGCCGCTCCAGGACGGGGCCGGCCAGGCTGTCCCACAGCCACGCCAGGACGGAGCGGTGCAGGTTCATCAGCTCCTTGGCCCGCGCCACGCCCTCGTCCCCGTAGGCGACGTCGATCCACCGCTCGGTGAACGCCTGTGCGGCGACGGCCACTTCGCTCGGGGTGAGGTCCGGCAGCGGTACGACGTCGATGCGCGTGCCGCCGCCGGCCGGTGCGGCCAGGACGAGGGCGTGCGAGCCGTAGTCGCTGACGTTGACCACCACCACGGGGCCCCGCTCCGCCACCGAGAGCAGCTCCCGGGTGGTCGGCGGACGCAGGAAGTCGTCGAGGTCGGGCAGCGCGCGGATCTCCTCCAGCAGCTGGTCCCAGCGGCGGGACAGGGTGTGCCGCTCCTCGGCGTCGCGCAGGCCGGCCGCGCTCCCGGCCGCGCCGGCGGCCCCCTGGACGAAGAAGGCGTCGGGCGCCTCGGTGCCCGTGAGCTGCAGCGCGACCGGGTGGTCCTGGCTGAGCCGGTCCCGGATCCGCTCGAACTCCTCGGCGCGGGCCGGGTCGAGCGCGCGCAGCCGGGACAGGTCGCCCTGGTTCTCCAGGCCCTGGGCGAGCAGCACCCCCCTGCCCTGTTCGAGCAGGGCGAGTGCCCGTTCGGGATCGCCGGCCCGGATCGCGAGCGCCGCGGCCGAACTGGCCAGCCCCCGGCCGGAGCTCAGCCGCTCCTCCTGGTCGAGCCTGTCCAGGTGACGCGGGGCCACCCGCGACAGCAGGCCGACCGCGTGGGCGAAGCCCTCCAGGGCCTCCGCGTCCCGGCCGGTGCGCGCGGCGATGCCGCCCCACAGGCGCGCCGATTGGAGGCGGGTGTGCGGCGGAAGGGACGTGTCCTCGGCGTTGCTGCGGAGCAGCCGGACCGCTTCGGCCAGGTCGACCCTCTCCCCGAGTTCGGCGCGCCGCAGTTGGGCCGTCGCCAGCACCCGGCGGGCCAGCACCTGGAACTGGTCGGCGTCCTGCGAATCGGCGAGGGCCTCGCGAGCGGCTGCGGCGGCCCGGCGCAGCGCCGTTCGCGCCGCGTGCTCGGGGAGCAGTTCCGCGGTGCCGAGACCCGCGTAGGCCAGTCGCGCCAGCGCGAGGGTCCGCAGCGGGTGGGGGGAGCCGAGTTCCCCGATCAGCTCCTCGAGCCGGCGGCAGGCCTCGACCGAGGCCTCGGTGTCCGAGGCCATGCGGGCCTGCTGGAACCGCATCATGGCCAGGTTGAGCGCGGCGCGTTCCCGGGCCATGGACATCCCGTGGCGGTGGTCCGCGGCCTCGCTCAGCAGCGCGATCGCCCGGTCGTGCAGCGCGGTGTCGCCGGTGGTCGTGAACAGGGTGAACAGTGCCATGCCGAGGTTGTTCAGCACCAGCGGACGCTGGGCCGAGGTCGGGCCGGTGTGCTCCAGGGCGGTGCGGAACACGGCGGCGGCCTGGGCCTCCCAGCTGCGGTCGCCCGTCCTGTTCGCCCGGTCGAGGAGGGCGGCGCCGAGATTGGTGAGGACCAGGCCCCGGTCCCCGTAACCCGGTGGCGCGGTGGCGACGGCGGTCTTCAGGGTGTCCAGCGCGGCGTCCATCTGCTCCTCCGAGCCGGACTCCGCGGCCAGGGTCCATTCGAGGTAGCCCAGACCGGCCAGGACGGAGGCACGTTCCGGGTGGTGCCCGGGCAGCTGCTCCAGCGCGGCGCGGCAGGTGTCCATCGCCTCGGTGCGCAGCTGTCCGTCCGGCCGGAAGCCGTACAGGCTTCCGAGGCAGATGGAGAGCCCGAAGAGGGCGTACGGCTGGGGTTCGGGCGCCATCAGGGCGATGGCCTCGCGGTAGTGGCCGACGGCGTGCTCCAGGTGGGCCGGCTCCCCGTTGAGCTGGAAGCGCATGCGCAGGCTGGTGCCGAGGCCGATCAGGCAGGCGACCCGGCTCTCCCGGCCTCCGCCGGGCCCGGCCAGGGCCTCGGAGAGCAGGACCTGGGACCGGTCGAGTGCGGCGGTGTCCGAGCGCAGCCAGGCGAGCGAGTTGAGCGCGTCGGTGAGCCGGCAGACCATCGGAAGCCGTCCGGGGTGGTCCGCCGGGGCGATGGCCAGGGCCCGGTCGAGCTGGTCCATCGCCCGGTCGAGCAGGTCCTCCTCGATGCCGAGGTCGGCGAGGCCCAGCAGCGCGGAGCCGAGCTGGTACCGGTGGTCCGCGCGGTCTGCGGCGGGGCGGTCCCCGTCGGCCGCCGTGACCTCGCTCAGCAGCGCGACACCCTCCCGGTAGGCGGCCGGGTCGCCGGTGTCCTCCCCGCGCTGGACCCAGTGGATGCCGAGCCGGCCCGCGAGGTCGAGGCGCTGCGGGTCGTCGGCGGGAAGCAGCGCGAGCGCGCGGTCCATGGAGGCGACGCTCTGCTGCCAGGCCGCCGCGTCCTCCCGGCCGGCCCGGACGGCGAGTGCCCAGCCCATGGCGAAGCGCACCTCCGCCTCGAAGGCGGGCCCGGGGGACGGCAGGCCGAGGCAGGCCCGGTAGTGCTCCACCGCCTCGGCCGCGCGCTCGGTCCGTCCGTCCCGCGCCGCGGACTCGACGAGGGCGTCGGCCAGCCGGCGTTGCACCTGCGCGCGGTCGGCGGTGGCCTGCGGCTGCTCCCGCAGGAGCCGGCGCAGCAGTGCGAGCGGCTCGGCCGACGGGTCGTCGGCGCCCTCGGCGTCGGCGCGCAGGCCCAGCAGGTCGGCGAGCGCGAGGGCCCGGTCCAGGCGGCGCGGCGGCAGGTCCGCCGGGGTGGCGTCGAAGGCCTCGGCGGCATGGGTGACGGCCGCCGACAGGTCCTCCGGGCGCCGCGCCTCCAGGTAGCGCCTGACCAGGGTGCCGGAGAGCAGCATCCGGGTGTCGGCGAACCGCGGTGTCCCGGCCGGGGCGAGGCCGGCCGCCTCCAGGGCCGTGGCGACCGCCAGGGTGGTGGTCCCGGCGTCGTCGTCCCCGGCCGGGAACCTCAGCAGGACGAGGGCCAGGTTGCAGAGGTACTGGAGCCGTACGGCCGGGCCGGTCGAGGCCTCGACGGCCTGCCGGCCCAGGGCGATGCCTTCGGCCCGCAGGGCGGGCCGGTCCTCCAGCGCGCCCCGGGCGATCAGTGCCATGCCCAGGAAGGAGAGCCGGTCCGTCTGCCCTGCGGCACCGGTGGACGCCGCGGGGGCGTCGTCCGGTGCGCCGTGGTCCGGCGCGCGGACCGGCGCGCGCAGCAGCGTGGCCGCCTCCGGCAGGCCGGCGTGGTCGCCGGCCAGCACGGCGGCACGGGTCAGGGACATCCCGAGCTCGACGCGGTACGCCGCCAGGCCGGGGTCGTCCGGCGGGCACAGGGCCAGTCCGGTGCGCCCCTCGGACACGGCTTCGCGGACCGCCTCGTCGATCGCCGTGACGTCGGACCAGAACCGCAGCGCCGTGCCGAGGTTGGCGTGCCGGCGGGCCTGTTCGCCGGGCGTGGCCGGCGCCGCCGCGATCGCGGCGCGGCCGGCCTCCACGGCCTCGGCGACCGACGAGGCGTCGAACCGGTCGATGTAGTCGTTCAGCAGGGCCACGCCGAGCGTCGACAGCACCGAGCCCAGCAGCGGGCCGTCCGGTGGGCACCCGGCCGCCGTGTGGCGCAGCAGCCTCACCGCCACCGCGGGCGCGCCGGGGTACCGCCAGCGCTCGAACGCCAGCACGACGGCCATCCCCGCGGCGTGCGTCTGCTCGACGCCCACCCCGTCGCCGGCCGCGTCCTCCCCGGCGGCCACGGCCAGCACGGGGGCGAACGCGGGCGGCATCAGGTCCGGCCATTGGCGCCGGACCGGGAGCAGGTGCAGCAGAGCCTCGCCCAGCAGTGCCGGGTCGCGCGGATCGGCGGTCAGGAAGGCGAACAGATCGCTGTAGCCGAGCGTGTAGGCGTGGACGAGCGGGAGGTCCGCGGCGGACGGCGGTCCGGCGGCCCGGAGCACGGCCGCCGCCGCGGACGCCTCGGCCGTGGCGAACCACGCCGCCGCCGCGGGGTCCGCCATCGCCTGGTCGAGGCGGGCGGCGAGCAGGTCGTTGGCCTCGTCCGGGGTCACAGCCAGCCGCCCTCGGCGGGGATGTCCTCCGCCAGCAGCACCACCAGGTCCTCCCGGCTCGGCGTCCCCGCCCCGGCCAGCCGGGTGGCCTGCCGTTCGACCATCTCCTCCAGCAGCGTCCGCGCGTCACGGGCGTTGGCCGGGTCGCCCCGCAGCTCCCGGCGGGTGAAGCGCTCGGTGAGGCGCTCCGCGACGCCCGGAGCGAGGCGGTAGGTGTGGCGCTCCGCCTCGTGGAGCATGATCTCGGTGAGCTCGGCGGGGCCGTACGGGGTGAACTCCAGGATGCGGGAGAAGCGGGAGCGCAGACCGGGGTTGGAGTCCAGGAAGGCCCGCATCTCCTCGGTGTAGCCCGCCGCGATGACCACGACGTCGTCCCGGTGGTCCTCCATCAGTTTGGTGAGGACGTCGATCGCCTCCTGGCCGAAGTCGGTGCCCGAACCGAACCGCCGCGCCAGGCTGTACGCCTCGTCGATGAACAGCACACCGCCGTCCGCCCGCTCGAACGCCTGGTGGGTCTTCTGCGCGGTGTGTCCGAGGTACTGGCCGACGAGGTCGCCGCGCGCGACCTCCACCAGGTGGCCCTTCTTCAAGGCCCCGAGCGCGGCCAGGATCTGGCCGTACAACCGGGCCACGGTGGTCTTCCCGGTCCCCGGCGGGCCGGAGAAGACCAGGTGGTGGGCCCGGGGCGGCGGGGGGAGGTCGGCATCGGAGCGCCAGCGGGCCAGCCGGAGCAGGTCGACCTGGACGGCGACCTGGCGCTTGGCCTCCGCCAGCCCGATCATGCGCTGGAGTTCGGCGATCGGGCCGGCCTCCGGCTGCAGGATGTCCTCCGCCGTGGCCCCGGTGCGGACGTTCTCCAGCAGCACCCGGTTGTTGACCGCCACCGCCTCGCCCGCGCAGCCGGTGACCTCGCCGTCCGTCACGCTGCCGAACACGTCGTCGTCCAGGCGCAGGCCGTCGCCGCCGGCGCCGTACACCCGCACCCCGGTGAGGATCACCCGGCTGGCGTTGCGCGCCCAGATGCCGTTGCGCCGGCTGCCGGAGACCTCCAGCCGGTCGATCTCCACGCTGGTGTTGGAGATGGCCAGCAGTCCGGTCTCACCCGGCTTCGACACCGTGCAGTCCCGGGCCGTCAGCCGGCTGTCGTCACGGCAGTTCAGGCCGTACAGGCCGGCCCGCTCCACCGTGACGTGCTCGGCGGTGGCGCGCACGGCGTTCTGCAGCAGCAGCCCGGAGGACGTGGCGTCGGCGATGACGGCGCCGACCAGCCGGATCGTCACACCGGTGCCGTGTCCGCGCACGCCGTACTGGCAGCGCTCCAGGCGCAGTTCGGCGAGGTCCACCACCGAGCCCTCCTGGACCTCGACCGCGCTCTCGGAGTGGTCGTGGACCCGGAGCCGGGTGAAGTCGCCGCGCGCCTTGTGCACGGTGACCCCGGTGCCGCCGAAGGCCACCGCGCAGTCGTCGACGACCGGGGAGCCGCCGGACACCACCCGGATGCCGTGCTGGCCGGCGTTCTCGATCCGGCACGTCTCCAGCCGCCCCCGCCCCTGGTCCTCGACCAGCACCCCGTCGGCCCGGCAGTGGGCGAACAGGCAGTCCCGGACCCTGGGGTCGGCGCCCCGCGCGACGTACAGGCCGGTCGTGGCGCCGTTGACCGTGGTGTCCTGGACGGTGCCGTGCGCCTGGCGGTCGTAGGCGATGCCGGACGCGTGGACCTCGTCGATCCGGGAGCCCAGGACCTGCACCGCGGAGTGGTCGCCGGCGGCGATGGCGGTGTCGCCGGTGCCGCGGAACTCGCAGCCGCGGATCTCCGCCGTGGAACCGGTCACGTCGATGCCGCGGCCCCGGCTGTCCGTCACCGCGCAGTCGGCGATCTCGGCCTTGGCGCGGTCCTTCAGCACCAGCGCGTGGTCCCGGGCCGAGAGGAACCGGGTACGCTCCAGCGTGCCGGTGGCGCCGACGAGTTCGGTCCGGCCCGCGATGATCTCGCAGTCCCGCAGGATCAGTTCGGAGCCCTGGGAGGCGAGCAGCGCGTACTCGCCCGGCCCGTCGATCCGGCAGCCGCGCAGTTCCAGCCGGCCGGTGGTGGCGACGGCCGTCGCGCCGCGGCCCTGCACGGTCAGGGAGTCCAGCGTGACGTGTCCCTCGCACTGGAGGGCGGACTGCTCGGGCGTCTCGATCACCACCGGCTCCTGGCCCGGCGCCCCGACCAGTTCGACGGTGCCGGACAGCACCAGCGGCCCCGCCTCCCGGTACCGGCCCGGCTCGATCAGCAGGCGCAGCGGCCGGTCCCTCGGCGCGGCACGCAGCGCCGAGGCCAGCGTCCGGTGGGTCGTCCCGCGCCCCGGACCGACGCGGACCGTGACGGCTTCGCCGGTGACGGGCCCGCCGTGCCCGGTGCGGTCGGCCAGGAGGTTCGCCCCGTACGAGGCCAGCGCGTCCGCCAACTGCGCGGGGAAGACGGTGAGTCCGTGCAGGTGGCCGAGCGCGGGGGAGTGCACCGGCAGCAGGTGGACGGACAGCCCGTCGGCGGGCAGCGGCCAGTGCGGCAGCGGCGCCGGGCGGTCCGCCCCCGTGTTGAACCGGGCGCGCACCGACGTCACCCGGAACCGCTGACCGGCCAGGGAGACGTCCTGCTGCGCGGTCTCCAGGGCGGCGATCCCGGGCCACGGCAGGGCCCGCTCCCGGCCGCCGACGCGCACCACGACGGCCCGGCTCTCCACCCGCAGCTCGCAGGGCCGGGACAGGCCCAGGACCAGCCGCCGCACACCCACCGACCCGAGCAGGACCAGGGCGACGGCCGCCAGGACCGGCTGCCCCAGGACGGGCGTGTCGAGGGAGCGCAGGACGAGGAGCGAAGCCGCCACGGCCACCAGCAGCAGGATCCCCTGCAGCCGCAGCAGTATGCGGGCGGGCCGGGACAGCAGCGCGCCGGCCGCGAACACCGCGGCCCCGCCGGGACCGTCCGGCAGCCGGGTCGTTCCGCCCCAGCGGTCGGACGCCCACGGTGTGAACACCTCGTCGAGGCGTTGCAGGGGAACCGCCAGCGGGGCCAGGTCGACGAGGATGCCCTGCCACGACGCCGACCAGCGCGGCGAACCGCGCCCCGGCAGCGCCGTCGGGCTGCCCTCCGAGGTGCGCACCAGCAGGGAGCCCCGGTAGAACGGGGCCTCGTAGACGGCCGCGGATCCCCGGACCGGCAGCACGCACAGACCGGCGATCGCGTCCCACGGCAGCCTGACCTTCCGCAGGCCGCCGCGGAGTTCGAGGTAGCCGGGATCGACCACCACCGTCGGGGGCGCCACCGCCAGGGTCGCCTGCCGGATCAGGACCACCGTCCACACCGCGGTCGCCACGACGTCGACCACCGTCGGCAGCGGCCGCCCCGGTTCCCCGCCGAGCAACTCCAGCGCGCACGCGAGCAGCGCGGTGGCGGCGAACACCGCGGTCGCCGCCCGCCGGCGGCGGTACTTCCCCGACGGCCGCAGCCGAACCCGCTCACTCTCCCGGCCATCCGCCCGCACCATCGCGCCCCCCAGGAACCGCCGGCTGTGTGCTCCCATCAAATCAGCCAACTCGTGCCACCGGCTGACGATTTGGCCATTCCGCCCGGCCGTCCGGGTGTGCCGGCCGCAGGCGACGACGGCGCACGGCGGGGTGCGGCGGCCGGGGGACGGCGGCCCGGGTGCGGCGGTTGTGCGCCCGGTACGATCCTTGCATGGATGCGCAAGGAGAGGCCTGGGATACGGAGGCGGCGGAGCGGGCGGTGGCGGTGCTGAAGGCGCTGGCCGACCCGTCGCGCTACCGGCTGCTGTGGGCGCTGAGCCGGCGGGAGCTGCCGGTGAGCGAGTTGGCGCAGCTCCTGGGCGCGCATGTGGCGGCCACCTCGCAGCACCTGTCGAGGCTGCGGGCGGCCGGGCTGGTGGTGTCGCGACGGGAGGGGACGCGGATCTTCTACCGGGCGGCGGACGTGCGGGGGCTGCTGACGGAAGCGGCGCTGGTCGCCACCGGGATGCCGGAGCGCGGGGACGGAGGGTACGGCGGCGCCGGTGGGGAGGCCGCGGTCGCCTCGGTGGCGGAGACGCGGCCTGCCCGGGCCGCCCTGGTGGGGCGGCGGCGCCCGGCCACCGGCCGGGTGGGCTGAGCGGGGCCGGACGAACCGTCCGGCCGGGTGTGCGCGTCAGCGGGGGAGTTCGGCGCCTTCGTCGAGCCGGTACTCCTGCGGCGCCGCGTCGTAGCCGAACAGCTCGGCGTAGCGGCCCCAGTCGGTGGCGGTCTCCAGCTGCCGGTCGACCTGTTCGCTGGTGTAGTGGTGGGCGAGCAGGTCGCGGAAGAACCCCGCGCGGACGACGGTACCGGGGTTGCCGCGCAGGCTGTTGGCGATCAGCTTGACCAGCGGGACGTCGAGGGCGGCCGCGGCGAAGACGGTCTTGGACTCCTGGACGTCGGCGTCGGCGAAGGCGGCGCCGGTGTCGGTGAGGACGAGGTCGTTGCCGCTGATCTCGGCGAAGCCGAGCAGGTCGAGGGCGTCGACCTGGGGGAGCATGTCGTCGATGTCCAGCGCGAGTTCGTCGGCGAGGCCGGCGAGGTCGCAGCGTCCGCCGCGGTGCGCGATCATCCCGGCGAGGCCGGAGAGGCCGTCGACCGTGGCGCCGGGCAGCGGGGTGTTGGCGACGGTGCGCCGGTCGGGCTGCACGGCGTCGGCGCGGCCGGGCAGGCGGGTCTCCTTGGGGCGGCCGGTCATGATGCGGTAGACGCGGTCGACCAGTTCGTCGAAGGCGGCGGAGTCGCGGTCGCGGGGCCGGTCCAGGGTGATCTCGACGGTCTCCCGGATGGTGCCGTACGGGCGGGCGCCGAGGACGACGATCCGGTCGGCCATCAGCACCGCCTCCTCGATGTTGTGGGTGACCAGGACGACGGCGCGGGTGGGGAACTGGCCGGACTCCCACAGCTCCATCAGCTCGCCGCGCAGGTTCTCGGCGGTGAGGACGTCCAGCGCCGAGAACGGCTCGTCCATCATCAGCACGTCCGGCTCGACGACCAGCGCCCGGGCGAAGCCGACCCGCTGGCGCATCCCGCCGGAGAGCTCCTTGGGGTAGGCGGACTCGAAGCCGTCCAGGCCGATCAGGTCGATGGCCCGCACCGCCGCCCCGGCGCGCTCCTTCGGCGCCACCCCGCGCGCCTCCAGGCCGAGTTCGACGTTCTGCTGGACGGTGAGCCAGGGCAGCAGGGCGAAGGTCTGGAAGACCATGGCGGTGCCCGGGTTGGCGCCGGTGAGCGGGGTGCCGCGGTAGCGGACGGTGCCGGAGCTGGGCGGAATGAGGCCGGCCAGGCAGCGCAGCAGGGTGGACTTGCCGGAGCCGGACTTGCCGAGCAGCGCGACGATCTCGCCGGCCCGCACCTTCAGGTCGATGCCCGACAGGACGGGCAGTTCACCGTCCGCGCCGGCGTAGGCCTTGGTCAGGCCGGCGGTCTCCAGCAGCACCTCGCCGTCCGCCGGGCGGGCGGCGGGTGCGGACGGTGCGGCGGGTGCGGCGGCGGGGACGGTGGTCAGGGGAGCGCGGGTGGCGGTGCGGGGGGCGAGCAGGTCGCGCAGGCTCTTGAAGCTCATGGCGGATCTCCGTGCGTCGTGGTGCGGGTGGGGCGGCGCGTGCGTGGTCAGAGGGAGTAGCGGGTCTCGGCGAGCCGGTGCAGGCGGCGCCAGACCAGCCGGTTGAGGAGGACGACGTACAGGCTCATCACCGCGACCCCGGCGAGCAGGTGCGGCCGGTCGCCGCGTTCGGTGGCCCGGGCGATGTAGGCGCCGAGGCCGGTCGCGGTGAGGGTGGTGCTGCCGAAGGTGACCACCTCGGCGACGATGGAGGCGTTCCAGGCGCCGCCGGAGGCGGTGAGGCCGCCGGTGACGTAGGCGGGGAAGATCCCGGGCACGATCAGGCGGCGCCAGCGCTGCCGGCCGCGCACGCCGAGGTCGTCCATGGCCTCGCGCAGGTCGGTGGGGATGGCCATGGCGCCGGCGATGGTGTTGAACAGGATGTACCACTGGGCGCCGAGGGCCATCAGCACGATGCCGCCGACGTCGATCGACAGGCCGGTCCTGAGGAGGAACCAGACGACCAGGGGGAACAGGAAGTTGGCGGGGAAGCTGGCCAGCACCTGGACGACGGGCTGGGCGATGCGGGTGAGCCTCGGCGAGAAGCCGATCTTCACGCCGATCGGCACCCAGACCAGGGAGGCCACCGCCACCAGGACGACGACGCGGGCCAGGGTGGCCAGCCCGAGCAGCAGCGGCTCGCCGAACACGCCGAGGCCGGTGCGGTCGTCCAGGTAGCGGCCCAGGTCGATCAGGCCCCAGAGGATCAGGCCCCCGGCGACGACGGCGAAGGCGAGGTCGCCGGCACGCCGGCGGCCGGTGCCGACGGCGAGCGGGCGGTCGTCGGTGCCCAGCAGCCGTCCGGCGCGGGACAGTGCCAGGGCGGCCGGGCGGAACAGGCGGCCGAGCAGCTCGGGCCAGTGGGAGCGGCGCAGGAAGTCCAGGACGACGGAGCGCTGGACCTCGGTGGCCTCGGACTGCTCGTTCTTGAACTTCTCCGCCCAGGCGGTGAGCGGGCGCCAGAACAGGAAGTTCACGCCGATCACCATGACGGCCATGGTGACGATCGCCCAGCCGACCTTGCCGAGGTCGCCGGCGGCGATGGCGGCGCCCGCGTAGGAGCCGACGCCGGGCAGGGCGTACGTCTGGTTGTTGACGCTGATCGCCTCGGAGGCGACGAGGAAGAACCAGCCGCCGCCGAAGCTCATCATGCCGTTCCAGACCAGGCCGATCATGCCGGAGGGCACCTCGACCTTCCAGAAGCGCATCCACCTGGTGAAGCGGAAGGAGCGGGACAGCTCGTCGAGTTCGCGCGGCAGCGAGGTGAGGGCGGCGTAGAAGCCGAAGGTCATGTTCCACGCCTGGGAGGTGAAGATCGCGAAGACCGCCGCGCATTCGAGGCCGAGCACGGAGCCGGGGAACAGCGCGAGGAAGCCGGTGACCGCCACGGTGAGGAAGGCCAGTACGGGGACGGACTGGAGGATGTCCAGTGCCGGGATGAGGATGCGCTCCAGACGGCGGCTCTTGGCGGCGGCGTAGGCGTAGCCGAAGGTGAAGACGACCGAGGCGGCGAGGGCGGCGAACATCCGCAGCAGCGAGCGCGCGGCGTCGTAGGGGAGCCGGGCGGGGGTGGTGTCGACATCGGCGCCGCGGCCGGTGGAGAAGCGGACCGTGGTGCCCTGTCCGACCCGCAGCGCGAGGTAGAGCAGGACCAGGACGGCGGCGGCGACGACCACGTCCACCCAGGTCATCCGGGACAGCCGGCCGGCCACGCGGGACGGCAGCGAGGTCCGGGCCGGGGCCGCGGGGAACGGCTTGGGGAACGTCATGCCGAGAACCTCCGTGCGCTGAACTGCCGGTTGTCGCCCGCGGGAGCGGCGGGACTGGTCCGCGTGGTGCGGCTGCCGGTGCGGGCCAGGAGGAGGGCGAGGACGAGGCCGGTGACGGAGGAACCGAACAGGACGCCGCCGATCACGGATCGCAGGCCGGTGGGAGCGGTGCCCAGGGCGACGGCCTCGAGGGCCAGGACTGCCAGGACTCCGGTGATGGCGATGCCTCTGCCCGTCCGGCGGGGGCGTGCGACTACGGTCATGGGGACGGCCTCCTTCTGACGTCTGATCTGCTGTGGTTCGGGTGGTGCCGGTGGTGCGGTGCTGTCCTCAGGCGAGTGCGGACTGCTCGGTGCGGTCGTGCTCGTCCTCCAGGTGCCAGTGCAGGTCGCGCACGCCCGGTTCCAGCGAGAGCCGGGTGACGACCTGTTCGAGCGCCGGGGCGACCTGTCCGGTGATGGCGACGGTGGCGCGCAGGCTGGTGATCTCGCCGCTGTCGGTGCGGCGGGCCCGCAGGCCGGTGGGCGCGAGGCCGGAGGCGGCGAGGGCCTGCAGGAGCAGGGCGCGGATGTGGGTCTCGGACTTGCGGTCGCAGGCCAGGTGGATGGTGGCGCGGGTGGCGGAGTCGGGGTCGCTGCCGGACTGCGGGGCACGGTCGAGCAGCCGGCCGGCCGGGCGCAGGACCAGGTGGACGGCGAGCACGGTCAGGGTGCCGAGGGCGGCGAGCTCCAGCTTGCCGGAGCCGGCGAGCACCCCGACGGCGGCCGAACACCACAGCGTGGCGGCGGTGTTGAGACCGCGGACGCCGGCGCCGTCGCGCAGGATGACGCCACCGCCGAGGAAGCCGATGCCGGAGACGACGTAGGAGGCGACCCTGGTGGGGCTGCCGGGGTCGCCGACGGCCTCGCTGTAGAGGACGAACAGGGTGGCGCCGGCGGCGACCAGGGCGTTGGTGCGCAGGCCGGCCATCCGGGCCCGCCATTGGCGTTCGACGCCGATCAGCGCGCCGCAGGCGACGCCGGTGGCGAGGCGGAGGAGGAAGTCGACGGTCGGGACGATCATCGGTGTGGCGTTGGCGGCGGTCATGACGGGCCTCCCGGCCCCCGGAAGCGGGGGAGGTCAGGGGGCGCGCGGCAGCAGGTCCCCCCGAGGGCGGGCGCGCCGCGACGCGCCGCGACGGCCCGGGAGCCGATGAGGGCATGGCGGAGCCGAGGCGGCGGCGTGCGGTGCGGCGCCGGAATCGTGTGCGGGGAGAACGGTTACCGCGTGCCGGAGGTGAACGAGGGCAGGCGGGTGCAGGGGCGACTGTGGCCCGGACTACTGCAATCCATGTCTCTCGCCTCCTCCCGGCCGGACGCACCCTCACGGTGCGTGTCATCGACGCGGCAAGGAGTTCGCCGGCGCGCGACAGCGGCCGGCTCACCCCAACTCGTCAGAGCTTTGGCACTCCACGGCGTAATCCGGCCCACCGGCCGGAAGCCACTTGGGATCAACCCTTAACCCGGGAAGACCTGTCCTGAACCTGGGCGTCTCTCGACGTCGTCGGGTCAGTGGCCTGTGTCCGTGAAGACGCCTCACCGAACGAGGTGCCTCTTCAAACCTCGAAAAGCATAGACCCTCGCCCGCGCCGTACTTGCGTTCTTGGTAGAACCTTTGCCTTGGCGTGCGGGGAGGTGCCGGCCGCCGCCGTCGGGTTCGGCGGCGGAACGCGCCCGCGCCGCCGGGTCGGTGGGGCCCGGCGGCGGGGGTGGCACCGCGCGTGCGGTCGGTGCCGGGGGGCGATCAGGCGTGCTGCGCCCCGTTGAAGACGTTGTAGGCGTCGTCGCGGTAGTAGGAGTTCACCGCCCACCACTTGCCCTGCCAGCTGTAGCCCGTCACGAAGTCGCCGGTCTGCACGGCCGAACCGTCGGTCTGGTCGTAGTTCACGAAGAACGGTCCGCCGCTGGAACCTCCGCTCAGGCCGTTGCAGTTGTCGATCAGCGCGGTGGACGGCTGCTCGGGGCCGGCCACCGGCTGGCCGCCGCACCAGAGCATGTGCTCCTGGGCGGCCGGGGTCTTCCCGGGGATGCCGATGATGTGCGCGTAGTTGTTGATGGGCTGGTTGAAGCCGATGCCGGTGGCCCCGACGACGTCCGCGATGTGCCGGCCGTTGAGGGTGTTCAGCACGATGAAGGCGATGTCGCCCTGCGGGGCGGGAGCGTCCACCCAGCCGGCCGACCGCCAGGACCACCAGCCGTAGGGGGCGTTGCCCGCGTCGTAGCCGGGCGCGAACTTGAAGTCGCTGCCGCCCTCGACGCAGTGCCGGGCGGTGGCGATGACGTCGCGGTTGGCGCTGGAGACGACGTTGGCGGTGCACACTCCGCCGCCGGTGAGCAGGCGCCCGGTGGTGACCCAGACGCTGGCCTTGGCGAGCGAGGGCGCGCCGGACATCGGGGCGACGGCGGGTTCGGTCGCGTGGATCTTCAGTGGCCGGCCGTCGAGGGAGCTCCGCGTCTCGGGTGTCCAGGTGGTGGTGGCGGCGTTCGCCGGGTTGATCAGGACGTGGGTGCCGCCGCCGACCCGTTCGATCGGCCCGGCGCTCTTGGCCGGTGCGGCGGACGAGACCGGTGCGACCAGGCCGGCGGCTGCCACCGAGACCACGACTGCCGCGAGGAGACCGCGCATGCGCATGGGTGTCCCCTTCCTTCCTCTGCTGGGGGATGTGCTGTCCCGGCCAGTCTGGAAGCGGCATGTCCACGACGCGTCGACGCCGTGTCAACGGCCGCGTCGGCGTCCGCTGCCCCCCGGTGTTCACGTCAACCGTCTTTCGGCCAACCGTGCGAAAGGTCTGGTCGTGGGCACGACATCCCCCTAGAGTGACCGCGACCTTCCGCAAGTGTCCTTTTCTTCACGCCAGTTCACTGGCCCTCGAGATGTTCGGCGCAGCCTGTTCCCATCATCGAGCCGGAAAGGGCCGGGCCAGTGACACAGGCGTTCCAGTCCCCCGGCTTCGCCGCGCTGGCGGCCGGCCGCGCGGTCGAGACCCGGCTCGTCGACGACTGCTGGCAGGCGGTGGCCTGGGACCTGGGCACGGGGCGGCGCCGGGTGGTCACCGACCGGCCGGGGGGCGTCCACCTGAGCGAGATCGAGCCGGACGGCGGCGCCATCTGGTGGTTCGACGCCGATGCGGCGGGGGAGGGGCGGTGGCGCCGCGAGCCGTTCGCGGGCGGTGAGCCGGGCGGTGAGCCGGGCGGTGAGGCGCTGCACGGTGTGCCCCGCGGGCGGCCGTACGGCGTGGCCTTCGACCGGACGGGCGCGCTCGCCGCGGTGGCCGTCGGCGTCGACGGCGTCTCGCACTGCTACGTCGGACCGCCCGCCGGCGAGGCCCGGCCGGTCGGCTCGGCGCCGGGGTACCTGAGCCTGGCCGACCTGTCGCCGGACGGCCGGCTGCTCGCCCTCGGCGGGCGGCCCGACGGGGAGGACGCGGTGGTCCTGTGGCCGACGGAGGCCCGCCCGCACGCCCGGGCGGACGCTCCGCCGCGGCTCGCCGGAAGCCGCCGGCTGCGGCTCTGGCCGATCGAGTTCAACCCGCTCGCGGTACGGGAGCCGGAGCTGCTGCTGGTGGTCGAGCAGGACGAGCGGTACGCCGTCGCGACCTGGCGGGCGGGCGAGGGCCTGCGCCGCTACCCGGGACTGTCGTTCGACACGGAGATCTCGGCGGGCTGGTACCGGGGGCCGCGCGGGGTGCTGATCCAGCACGAGCGGGCCGGGCGGAGCCGCCTCCTCCTCGCCGACCTCGATCCGCCGGCGGGCCGGGGAACGCCGGAGCGCGAACCGTCCGCCCGGGAGCTGCGCACCCCCGGCGGCACGATCCACGACCTGTCCTGCGCCCCCGACGGCACCCTGCACTGCGTCTGGAGCCGGGAGTCGACACCGCCCCGCCCGCTGGTCCTCGGCCCCGGTGCGGAGACGGCGGACGACTGCGCCCCGGACCGGGACGGCACCTCCCGCACCCGGCGCTGGACACCCCGGCCGTACGGGCGGATCCACAGCTTCGTCAGCACCCCGGCCGGCCCGGGCCCGTGGCCGACCCTCTTCCTGGTGCACGGCGGCCCCGCCACCCACGACCGGGACTCCTACGACCCCCGGGTGAACGCCCTGGTCGGCGAGGGCTACGCGGTGGTGCGCACCAACTACCGCGGCTCCACCGGCTACGGCGCCCGCTGGCAGCACGAGTACGGCCACCGGGTCGGACTGGCGCAGATCGAGGACCTGGCCGCCGTCCGCGCGGAGCTGGTCGCCGACGGCACGGCGCTCGCGGAGCGCACCGGCCTGTGCGGATTCTCGTGGGGCGGCTACCTGACCCTGCTGGCGCTGGGCGCGCAGCCGGAGCTGTGGTCGCTCGGCCTGGCCGCCCAGCCGATCGCGGACTACCCGGCGGCCTACCGCGGCACCACCCCCGCGCTCCGCGAACTCGACCGGCAGCTGTTCGGCGGCACCCCGGAGGAGGTGCCCGAGCGCTACCGCGCGGCCGACCCGCGGTCCTACGTGCACCAGGTCCGCGCGCCCGTCCTGCTGGTCGCCTCGCGGACCGACGAGCGCTGCCCGCCCGACCAGGTGGCCCGGTACGCCGCGGACCTGCGCCGGCTGGCGGTGCCGCACGAACTGCTCTGGGTGGACGGCGGCCACTACAGCCGCCGGACCGCCGACCACCGGTCGGTGCTGGCCACGATGGTCCGGTTCGCCGGGCGCGCCTGGCCGGCACCGGCCCCCAGGACACCCCGCGGCGATCGCCCCGGGGGACCCGCCGAACCGGTGGAAGGAGGTGAACAGCCATGAAGCGTCGCAGCATTCAGAACGACCCGATCAGCACCCCGGAGCGTGACCGGGGCGCCGTGGTGGTCCAGAACTTCGCGCTCGACATCACCAAGGCCGCAGCGGTCGCGCCTGCCCTCAAGGGGCAGCCGAAGCCGAAGAAGGCACCCGAGGGCAAGTGACCCTCCGTCGCTCCGGGGCGCCCGCGGTGCCCCGGAGCGACACCTCGCCCACCGCCCGCGGACAACAGAAGTGGCCATCATGCGTATCGTCCTGCTGCACATGCCCTGGGGCGCGATCGACGTGCCGTCGCTGGCGCTCGGGATCCTGCACACCGCCGCCGCACGCGCCGGCCATCGGGTCGAGGTGCGGTACGCCAACCTGGACTTCGTCGACTGGGCGGCCGGGAACGCGGGCTTCGGCGCGGACGACTACCAGTACTTCTCCGAGAAGTCCTACTTCCAGGGCGCGGGCGACTGGGCGTTCGCCGGCGCGCTGTACGGCGAGGGCGAGGGCGACGGCGAGAGCGAGGGCGACGGCGAGGGCGAGGGCGACGGCGAGGGCGACGGCGAGGGCGGCGCGGACGACGACGAGTCCGCGGGCTACTTCGCGTACCTGGCGGCCAACGGCGCGAGCGAGCGCGAGATCGCCCTGACCCGGGCCACCCGCGCCCTCGCCCCCGCGTTCATCGCCCGGCTGGTCGAGGAGATCGCCGCCGACCCGCCGGACCTGGTCGGCTTCACCACCACCTTCCAGCAGAACACGGCGAGCCTCGCCGCCGCACGGCTGCTCAAGCAGCGCTGCCCGCAGGTGCGCACGGTGTTCGGCGGCGCGAACTGCGACGGCCCGCAGGGCGCCGCGCTGCACCGCAACTTCCCCTTCCTGGACTACGTGGTGCGCGGCGAGGGCGAGGCCGCGTTCCCGGCGCTCCTGGAGGGCGGCGACCTCTCCGCCGTCCCCGGGCTGTGCTGGCGCGACGACTCCGGGACGTCGACGGCCAACGCGATGACGACGCGTCCGCTGCCGCCCGCGGCCATCCTGGCGCCCCGCTACGACGGCTTCTACGAGCGGCTCGACGCCTCCGTCGCGGCCGGCTGGGTCGATCCCAAGCTGGTCCTCGAAGGCTCCCGCGGCTGCTGGTGGGGCGAGAAGCACCACTGCACCTTCTGCGGGCTCAACGGCTCCTCGATGGAGTTCCGCTCCAAGCCGCCCGCGGACTTCCTCGCCGAGGTGCTCACGCTCGCCGAACGCCACCGGCTGCTGGACGTCTACGTGGTCGACAACATCCTGGACATGGGCTACTTCGACACCGTCCTGAAGTCGCTGGCCGAGCTCCCGGTCGATCTGCGGCTGCACTTCGAGATCAAGGCCAATCTGCGCCGCCACCAGTTCCAGCTGCTCGGCGACTCGGGCGCGGCCCAGGTGCAGCCCGGCATCGAGAACCTCAGCACCCGGGTCCTGCGGATCATGGACAAGGGCGTGACGGGCTGCCAGAACGTCCGCGCGCTGCGGGACGCGCAGAGTGCCGGGGTCTCGGTGACCTGGAACTACCTCTACGGCTTCCCCGGCGAGCAACCGGACGACTACGAGTCGGTGATCCGCCAGCTGCCGGTGCTGCACCACCTGGACCCGCCGACCGGAGCCGGACGGATCGCGATCGAGCGGTTCAGCCCGTACTTCGACCGCCCCGAGCTGGGCTTCGCGATCACCCGGCCGGCCTTCCAGTACCGGGCGACCTACCGCCTCCCGGAGAGCGAGCTGAACGACCTGGCCTACGTCTTCACCGCGCCGCCGCGCGGGATCGGCGGCGAACTCGCGGAGCGGCTGAGCGCGGCGGTGGACACCTGGCTCGCCCGGTTCCCCGACAGCCGGCTCACCTACCGGGACGCGCACGGGCGGATCGTCCTGGTCAACACCCGGCCCGGGTTCGACTGGCGGGTGGTCGAGCTGACCGATCCGGTGGAACTCGCCGCCTTCCGACTGCTGGCGCAGCCCCGCTCGGCCGCCGCGCTGGCGGCCAGGGTCCCCGGCGGCGCGGCGGCGGTCGAGCCGGTGCTGGAGCGCTTCACCGCGCTGGGCCTGCTGTTCCACGACGGGGACGGCTATCTGCAGGTCGCCGTCGAGTCCGACAACCAGGTGCTGATGCGGATGCGCCACCGGCACGGCCCCGCCGCCGCCCGTCCGCGGACCGAGGAGGTGCTCGATGCCGTCGCGACCGGCTGAGCGGACCGACGCCGCCGCCTGGCGCGCGGCCGCCCCGGAGGTCGAGCTCTGGCTCGACCACGACCCCGCCGCGAGGGGGCTGCCGGGCTACGCGCTCGGGCACCGCACCCTGTCCGGCCCGGCGCAGGAGGAGGTCACCGACCTGCACCGGGCCGGGGTCCGCTGCCTGCGGCTGACCGCGCCGGTGCGGCTCTGCGCGGACGCGCCGGCGGCCTCCGCGCGGGCGCTGATGCTGCTGCGCGAGGCGACCGGACAGGGGCTGGCCGTGCTCTGGCAGGCGGTCTGCACGGACGGCTGCGCGGCGCGGCGCCGGTTCCACCACCTGTACCCGCCCGAGCGGTTGACCGGCGACGGGGCCCCGCAGGACGTCCTCGCCGACTGGCGGGCCACGTACTACCCGAGCAAGTGCGTCGTCCGGCGCGGCCCCGGCTTCGTCGAGGTGCGCGACCGCCGGTTCGGGACGCTGGAGCTGTTCACCATCGACGAGCCCGGCCACCTGGCACAGCTGGACGCGCTGGCGGAGGGCGTCGAGCTCGGGACGCTGCCGGAGGCCGTCCACCGGGACCTCGCCGGGGCCGGTCTGATCGCCGAACAGGCCGGGCGTGCCTGGTTCCTGCCCATGCGGGTGCGCCGCTGGCCCTTCCCGTCCCTGACCGTGTAACCGCCGGAGCCCCGAGCCCCGAGCCCGGAGCCCCAGTCCGAGGAGAGATCATGAGCACCGCGGTCGACGACGCCGCCGCCCGGATGTCCGCCTTCATCCGCGACCCTTACCCCACGCTCGCCCGGATCCGCGAGGCGGGCGCGGTCTCCGTCGTGGAGTTCGGCGAGGGCCTGCCGGTGTACCTGGTGACGCGCCACGACGACGTCCGCGCCGCGCTGATGGACCCCCGGTTCGGGCAGGACGTCCGCCGCAGCCAGGCCATCGCGAGCGGGCGGGGCTCCGCGCTGACGCTCGGCTCGGAGGTCGTCCACATGCTCAACAGCGACCCGCCGGACCACACCCGGCTGCGCCGTCAGATCCAGGGCGTCTTCACCCGTCGCCGGGTCGACCTGATGCGACCGCTGGTCGAGCGCATCGCCGGCGGCCTGCTGGACGGGCTGCGCGGGCGGGAGACCGCCGACCTGGTGACGGACTTCGCCTTCCCGCTGCCGATCATGGTCATCTGCGAGCTGCTGGGCTTCCCCCCGGAGGACATGCAGGCCTTCCGCACCTGGTCGACGGCGATCCTCACCCAGGGTGGCGAGCTGACGTTCCAGCAGGCCACGGCCGAACTGAACGACTACCTGCGGGAGCTGATGACGGCCCGGCGGGCGTCGCCGCGCTCGGACATCCTCACCGACCTGGTGCAGGCCAGTGACGCCGGTGAGCTCACCGAACAGGAGGTGTTCTCGATGGTCTTCCTGCTGCTGATCGGCGGTCACGAGACCACCGTCAACCTGCTCGGCACCGCCACCCTGGCCCTGCTCCACCACCCCGACCAGCTCGCCCGGCTGCGCGCCGACCCGGCGATGATGCCGGTCGCGATCGACGAGTTCCTGCGCTACGAGTCCCCGGTGAGCATGGCCACCCTGCGGTTCACCGACGCCGACGTGATGGTCGACGACGTGGAGATCCCGGCGGACGAACTGGTGCTGCTCTCGCTCGGCGCGGCCAACCGGGACCCGGCCCGCTTCACCGACCCCGACCGGCTGATCCTGGACCGGGGCGATCCGGGCCACCTGGCCTTCGGACAGGGGCTGCACCGCTGCCTCGGCTCCTTCCTCGGCAAGCTGGAGAGCGAGGTCGCGCTGACCGGCCTGCTGGAGCGCTTCGGAAGGATCGAGCTGGCCGCCGCGGAGGAGACCCTGCCCTGGCGCAACACCATCATGCTGCGCGGTCTGGAGTCGCTGCCGGTCTCGTTCGATGGCTAGCGGTGCGGAGGCGGGCCGCGTGGGGGGACTGGCGCGGTTCCGGCCCCGGATCGGCGTCGCGCCGCTGCGCTCGCGCGGCTACCGGCTGCTGGTGATCGGGCAGGCCACCTCGGAGTTCGGCAACGCCTTCCAGGTGGTCGCCCTGCCGCTGCTGGTCTACTCCCTCGCCGGAGGCGCCCGCCAACTGAGCCTGGTGGTCGCCGCCTACGGCGCGGGACGGCTGGCCGCCACCCCGCTCGGCGGGGTCCTCGCCGACCGGTTCGGCGCCTGGCGGGTGATGCTGGCCGCCGACCTCGGCCGGCTGCTCGCCACCGCCGGGCTGTGCGCGGTCGCCGCCGGCGGGCGGGCGGACTTCTGGCTGATCGGCGCGCTCGCGCTGCTGGTCGGCCTCGGGGCGGGGGTGTTCCTGCCGGCCGCCTGGGCGATCACCCCGACCCTGCTGCCCGCCGAGGACCTGCACGCGGGCAACGCGCTGAACAGTACGGTCACCTTCGGCGCCGGTCTGGTCGGTCCGGCGGTGGCCGGCCCGCTGGTCGCCTGGCTGAACCCGGCCGCCGCCCTGGGGCTGGACGCGGTGACCTTCGCCGTGTCGGCGGCGACGCTGCTGCTGATCGGTCGCGGCAGCAGCGTCGCCCCGCCCCGCCCGATCTCCGAACGGGCCTCCGTGCCGCGGAACTTCCGAAGTCTGCTGCGGGAGTCGCCGCTGCTGCGGGCCGTGCTGACGGTGACGGTGATCGCGAACCTGACGGTGGGCGGCGCCACCAGGGTGGCCCTGCCGACGCTGGCCACCGACGGATTCGCCGCCGGTGCCGTCGGGCTGGGCCTGCTGCTGGCCGCGTTCACCGGCGGTGCGCTGGTCGGCGGCCTGTTCGCGGCCGGCCTCACCGAGGTGCGCTCGCGGGGCCGCACGGCGATGCGCTCCGGCCTGGTGATGGGCGCGGCGATCGGGCTGGTGCCGTTCACCGGGCTGGTCGGTGCCGTACTGCTGCTCTGCCTGGCCGGCGGCGCCAGCACGGTGACCAACGTCCTGGTCGTCACCGGTGTGCAGAAGAGCACCCCGCCCGCGCTGCTCGCCCGGGTCATGGCGGCCATCACCTTCTGCGGGCTGGGGGTCTTCCCGCTCTCGGTGATCGCGGCCGGCGCGGCGGTGGACGCGTTCGGGAGCCGGGGGGTGTTCGCGACGACCGGGCTCTGCCTGCTGGGCGCCTTCGGGTACGCGCTGACCAGGCGTGAGATCCGCGAGCTGTGACGACGGCCGGGAGGCCCGCGAGGGAGCGCCTCGGTGCCACCGGCCGTTTCGAGGCCGGACTCGAGGCCGCCCGGCGTGGCGGGCTGCAGCGGGTCACCCGGGAAGGCCGTCCGCCGCGGCGAGCAGGTCGACGGGCAGGACCGGGGCGGGGCGGCGGTCGGCGACGGGGCCGAAGACGGCCGGCCAGTCCGGTTCGGCGCCCAGGGTGAAGAGCGTGGCGACGGCGGTGAGCAGGGTGGCCCGTTCGGGAAGGCCGGCGCGCAGCGCGTGGGCGAAGCCGCCCTCGGGGGCGGCCGTCCGCGCGAAGGCGCTGAGCACGGGGGCGGGCCCGAGTTCGAGGAAGGTGCGCACGCCGTGCTCCGCGAGCCAGCCGATCCCCTGGGCGAAGCGCACGGGACGCCGGATGTGCTCGACCCAGTAGCCGGGGTCGCCGAGCTCCTCGGCGCCCGCCGGACGGCCGGTGAGGTTGGAGACGACCGGGATCCGCGGGGCGCGGTAGTCCACGGCACGCGCGGCGGCGCGGAACTCCTCCAGGATCCCGTCCATGTGGAGTGAGTGGAAGGCGTGGCTCACCCGCAGCCGGGTGGTCTTGACCCCCGTGGCGGCGAGCGCGGCGGCGACCGCCTCGGCCTGCTCCTGCTCGCCGGAGATCACCGTGGCGCCGGGCGAGTTGACGGCCGCGACGTCGACCCGGCCGCCGCCGTGCCGGCCGATCGCCTCGGCGACGGCGGCCTCGTCCGCGGCGATCGCGATCATCGCCCCGCCGGCCGGCGCGGACTGCATCAGCCGGGCGCGGGCCGCGACCAGTTCACAGGCGTCGTCGAGCGTGAACACCCCGGCGACATGGGCGGCGACCAGTTCGCCGAGGGAGTGGCCGATCACCTGGCCGGGGGCCAGCCCCCAGTCGGTGACCAGGCGGAACAGGGCCGTCTCCAGGGCGAACAGGGCGGGCTGCGCGTACCGGGTGAGGTGGAGCAGCGCGGCCGGTTCGGAGCCCTGGGGCGCGAACATCACCTCCAGCAGGGGCTGTTCGAGGTGCCGGTCGAAGCGGGCCGCGATCTCCTCGATCGCCGTGGCGAACACCGGGTACTCGGCGTGGAGTTCGCGGCCCATGCCGGGCCGCTGGCTGCCCTGGCCGGTGAACAGGAACGCCGTCGGCCCGGCACCGGCGAGGGCGGCCGGGACGGCGTTGGGCGCGAAGCCGTCCTCGGCGAGCGCCGTCAGGGCGGCCAGCGCCTCGCTGCGGTCGGTGGCGACGAGCGCGGCCCGGTGCGGCCGGGCGGCGCTCCCGGTCCCGCCGTCGGCGGAGGTCGCGGTCGCGAGTGCGAACGCCGCCGCGCCCAGGTCGAGTTCGGGGTGCTGCTCGACGTGGGTCCGCAGCCGAGCGGCCTGCCGGGCGAGCCCGGCGCCGTCCTCGGCGGACAGCACCCAGGGCAGCGCCCGCGGGGGAGTGGCGACGTACTCGGCGAGGACGCCGTGGAACAGGTCCAGGAACTCGGCGCGGTTGTCGCGGACGAAGAAGTGCCCGCCGTCGACCTCGTGCAGGCGGAAGGCGGACGTCGTGCGCTGCGCCCAGCCGGTCATCCGGTCGCGGTGCACCAGCGGGTCGGCGGTGCCCGCGAACACGTGGATCGGGCACGGGAGCCGGGGGGCGGGATCGTCCCGGTGCGTGCGCCATACCGCCAGGTCGTCGCGGAGCGCGGTGGTCACGGAGTCGACCCAGTCGGGGTAGGCGAGCACCTCCCGCGGCATTCCGGTGATCTCCAGGACGAACTCGATGAGGGCGTCCTCGTCGAGATCCAGGGACTCCAGCGTGTGGGCCGCCTCCGGGGCCGGGAACGCGCCGACGAACAGCGCCTCGGGGGTGCGCAGGCCGCGGGCGGCGCGGCGGCGCACCAGCTCGTAGCCGACCAGGCCGCCGAGGCTGTGCCCGTACACCAGATGCGGGCCGGTCAGCAGCGGTGCGAGGCCCTCGTCGAGCCGGTCGACCAGTTCGTCCAGGTCCGCGGCCCGCGGCTCGCCGCCGCGGCCCGGCAGGTTGACCGGGACGACCTCCAGTTCCTCGCCGAGGCGGTGCTGCCACCCGGAGAACAGGGAGGCGTCGCCCCCTGCGTGGTGCAAGCAGACGAGTCGCATCGGAATCCCGGCCATCTCTATTCCCTCCTCGCGCTCGGACGCCTGGGATTCACTCTTTCGAAGGGCTCTAAAGCGCTGTACAAGGCATGGTCATGACTGTGTGTTTAAACTGGATCGAACACTTGGGATTCCCGGTCACCGGGGGAGTCCACCACCGAGGGGAGCACTATGCGCGCGGTCGGTTTCACCTCACCCGGCGGGCCCGAGGCACTGCGGGTCATGGACGTGCCCAGGCCGGCCCCGGGGCCGGGCCAGGTCCTGGTCGAAGTCGCCTACGCGGGTGTGAACTTCGCCGAGGTCTACCGCCGCCGCGGCTGGGCGCGGACCAACGGCGAGGCGGTGGTGCCCGGGCTGGAGGTCTCCGGGACGGTGGCCGGCTGGGGCGCGGGGGTCGACGGGCTGTCGGTGGGCGACCCGGTGGCCGCGCTCACCCACGACCAGGCCGGGGCCAGTGGCGGATACGCGCAATTCGCGGTCGCGCCGGAGGAGTTGGTGTACCCGCTGCGCACCCCCGCCGGTGAGGTCGACCTGCTGGCGGCGGCCGCGCTGCCGTGCACCGTCACCACCGCGTACGGCCTGCTGGCGGCGGGCCGGCTCGCCCCCGGGGAGGACGTGCTGATCCACGCCGCACTCGGCGGCGTGGGCGGCACCGCGGCCCGGGTCGCCCGCCTGCTCGGGGCCCGGCGGGTGCTGGGCACGGTCGGGACGGCGGCCAAGCTCGACCGGCCCGAGGCCGCGCTCTACGACCGGCTGTACCTGCGCGAGGACCTCGACGGCTGGGCGCGGCCGGACGGCCCGGACGGCGGCTTCGACCTGATCCTCGACTCGATCGCGGGCCCGACCACCGAGGCGAGCCTGCGGGCGCTGCGCACCCTGGGCCGGGTGGTCGTCTACGGCAACCCGGGCGGCCACGGCGACACCCGGCTCTCCGCCCAGGAGCTCTGGCTCTCCTCGCGGGCCGTGGTCGGCTACAACCTGGGGGAGATCGCCGTTCGCGCCCCGCACCTGCTGCGCGAGCAGGCGCTGGCCGCCGCCGGTCTGCTGGCAGACCGGCGGCTGACCGTCGACATCGGCGAGGTCCTGCCGCTGGAGGCGGCCTGGGAGGCCCACCGCCTGCTGGAGAGCGGGGCCAGTGTCGGCAAGCTGGTGCTCCGCCTGGCGAACTGAGCCTCCCGCGGCGAGTATCCGCTAGTGACCCGGTTCGGAGTCGGTTCGTCGCCACATGAGTTGCCATGCGTACCGAGTTCCGGGGAACGGCTGCGGCCGGGACCGCGAGCACGGTGTGCTGGGGTGCGTGGGCGACAGCAGGCTGGAGCCACTCACGCTCTCCGAGGCGGAGCGGCGGGTGTTGCGGGGCTGGGTGAAACGCAGGACGACTGCGCAGGGGCTGGCCCTGCGGGCGCGGGGGGCTTCCCCCGGGAATGTGGACACCGAGTGCTATGCAGCGACGGCCAGCGTAACTGATCTCTGCTCGTAGGCGATCGGGGTCATGTGGCCGAG
>NZ_JBHVRK010000007.1:0-14858 GCF_042885845.1 Kitasatospora sp. NPDC058032
TGGCGATGGCCCGCCACCAGCTCACCAGGATCGAGGCGGACCTGGAGGTCTGACCCCCTTCGGTCGGACGGGCCCTCGTCCCGGTCGCCGTCGGCGACCGGGACGAGGGCCGCTCCCCCGCGTCAGCCGCGCAGGTCGGCCAGCCAGGCCTCGACCTCGTCGGAGCGGCGGGGGAGGCCGATCGAGAGGTTCTCGCTGCCGTCCTCGGTGACCAGGAGGTCGTCCTCGATCCGCACGCCGATGCCGCGGTACTCCCGCGGCACCGTCAGGTCGTTCTCCTGGAAGTAGAGGCCCGGCTCCACCGTGAGGACCATGCCCGGCTTCAGCAGGCCGTCGACGTGCTCCTCGGTGCGGGAGTGGGCGCAGTCGTGCACGTCGAGGCCCAGCATGTGGCCGGTGCCGGCCAGGGTGAAGCGGCGGTGCAGTCCCAGCTCGTAGGCCTTGTCGGCGGCGAGGTCGCCGAACAGGCCCCAGGAGGCGAGGTGTTCGGCGAGCTCGCGCTGGGCGGCGTGGTGGAAGTCGCGGAAGTTCGCGCCGGGCTTCACCGCCGCGATGCCCGCCTCCTGCGCCGCGTACACGGCGTCGTAGACCTTCCGCTGGATGTCGGTGAAGCGGCCGGAGACCGGCAGGGTGCGGGTCACGTCGGCGGTGTACAGCTGGTTGGTCTCCACGCCGGCGTCCAGCAGCAGCAGATCGCCCGGGCGGGCCCGGCCGGTGTTGCGGACCCAGTGCAGGGTGGTGGCGTGCGGACCGGCCGCGGCGATGGTGCTGTAGCCGACGTCGTTGCCCTCGATCCGGGCCCGGAGGAAGAAGGTGCCCTCGATCAGCCGCTCGGCCGTCTCGGCGTCGGCGGCGAGCACGCGCACCACGTCCTCGAAGCCGCGGGCGGTCGCCGCGCAGGCGAAGCGCATCTCGGCGATCTCCCACGCGTCCTTGACCAGGCGAAGCCCGGACAGGAAGACCTCGAACTCCGCGTCCCGCTCGGCCGTGACCCTGTCCCGCAGGGCCTTCTCCACGCCCGCGTCGTGGCCGCGCAGCACCCGGACCGGACCGGTGGCCGCGCCCAGGTCGGCGTGGACGGTGCGCACGTCCCGGCCGGGCAGGCCGAGCAGTTGCTCGCTCTCGGTCAGGCTGTCGCGGCGGCCGTCCCACAGCTCGCCGTGGCCGTCCAGCCAGAACTCGCCGTTGTCGATCCGGGACCGGCCGCGCAGGTAGACCACGGCGCGGTGGCCGCTCTCCCCGGTGGGCTCCAGCACCAGCACGCCGTCCTGGCTGTGGTCGCCGGTCAGGTAGGCGTAGTCGGAGGACGGACGGAACGGGTAGTCGGCGTCGTTGGACCGCACCTTGGGGTTGCCGGAGGGGACCACCAGCAGCTCGCCCGGAAAGGCGGCGGACAGCGCGGCGCGCCGGCGCTCCGTGTACGGGGCCTGCGCTATCGGCTCCAGACCGTGGCGCTCGGTATCGGCCCAGCCCTGCTTCATGTTCTCGGCGAGTTCCTCGCTCACCCCGCGGGTGAGGCCGTTCTTCCGGTACTTGATGGGCTCGGTGGGCTCGGTCACTGCGGACTCTCCAGGGAGGGTGGGGCGACACGGCGCGCCGTCGCGCCGATCCGCCGGGTACGTAACAAGCGTTTTGTACCGTATATCGAACACGGGCCGAGGAGAAGGGGGTCGGGCATGCCCGAGGCGCCAGGGGCGAACCCTGGCGCCTCGTCGTGCCTCGGAACACCGCGCCGTGTCAGGCGTTCGTCAGCGATCCCGCACGCTCCCCGGCGTCGGGCGCTTCGGGACCGACGTCACCGGTCACCGGTCACGGGTCACCAGGTGACGGGTAGGGCGTGGAGGCCGTAGACCTCGTTGTTGACCCGGTAGGGCACCTCCTCGACCGGGCACGCGAGCGCGAGAGCGGGCAGCCGCCGCAGGAGCGCGGGCAGCGCGATCCGCAGTTCGGCGCGGGCCAGGGTCGAGCCGAGGCAGCGGTGCGGACCGTGCCCGAAGGTCACGTGCGACACGGGTTTGCGTTCGATGTCCAGGAGGTCCATGCCGGCGCCGAGCACCGGGTCGCGGTTGGCCACCGGCAGCTGACAGACCACCTGGTCACCGGCCTTGATCGGCACGCCGCCGATCTCGGTGTCCCGCCGTGCCGTCCGGGCCAGAGCGGTACTGGACACCGCCAGGTACCGCAGCAGTTCCTCCACGGCGCCGTCGATCACCGGATCGCCCTCGGCGGCGTTGCGCAGCCGGTCGGCCTGTTCCGGGTGCGACAGCAGGGCGAGCACGCCCAGGCCGATCGTATTGGACACGGTGACGTGGCCGGCCAGCAGCAACAGCTCGCAGACACCGACCAGTTCGGAGTCCGACACCGCGTCACCGTGCTCCCGGACGAGCATGCCGATCATCCCGTCGTCCGGGCTGCGCCGCTTCTCCGCCACCAGGGAGGCCGTGTACGCGCGCGACTCCCGGCCGGCCGCGAGCCGCTCCTCGATGGGGAGTCCGAGGTCCAGCGTGGTGCGGGACCAGCGGTGGAACGCCCCCTGGTCGGGGTCGGGGACGCCGAGCATCCCGCAGATCACCCCGAGCGGCAGCGGCAGCGCGAAGTCGTCCATCAGGTCCGCCGCGGAACCCCGCGACTCCATGGCGTCGATCAGCTCGCCGGCCAGGGTGCGGATCATCGGCTCCAGTGCGCGGATCCGCCTCCCGGTGAACTCCGGCGTCAGGACGTGGCGCAGCCGGGTGTGCTCCGGCGGGTCCATGTTGAGCAGCTCGTCCGGCAGGACCGGACTGCGCTCGGGGTCGTACATCGCGAACGTCTCCTGGTCGGCCAGCACCCGCCGCACATCGGTGTGCCGGGTGACCAGCCAGTACTCACCGACCCGGTGCAGCCAGAAGTCCCGGACCCGCCGGACCGCGTCCCCGCGTTGGACCTCCCCCAGCGCCGGGCCCGGGTCGAGCCCGTCGCGACGGTAGAAGATCGAGATCGGCGGCACTTCCAGCTCGCTCATGGGACCTCCTGTGATCACCCGGTGTCCCCTCCCGATACCCAGGTACCCGCACCGCCGCGCGTTCCGGACCCGATCCCGTGGCAGCGCGCAGGAGCGCGGCGCCCTCGCACGCGCCTCCTCCCGCGAGCCGGAGCCGCCCCCTGCCCCCGGCCCCCGCCGGTGGCGCGAATTCGGTAGCCCCGCCCCTGCCGTCCACCAGCCGGTGGACGGCAGGGGTCGGGCCCGGAGCTACAGCCGCTCGGGCGTCCCGATGCCGAGGAGGTCCATGCCCTGGCGGAGGGTCCGGCCGGTGAGTTCGCAGAGCAGCAGCCGGGTCTCCATGACCTCGCGGCCGGGGGCCTTGAGGACGGGGCAGTGCTCGTAGAAGGTGGTGTACGCCGCCGCGAGGCCGTGCAGGTAGGCGCAGAGGCGGTGGGGCTCGAAGGTCTCGGTGACGAGGTCGACGGTGGCGCCGAATTCGTCGAGGAGCAGGCCGAGGGCGCGTTCGGCGGGCTCCAGGGCCACGTCCCGGTGGGCGGCCGGGGTGACGGCCTCGGGGGCCTTGCGCAGGATGGACCGGATGCGGGCGTAGGCGTACTGGAGGTAGGTGCCGGTGTCTCCGTTGAGGGAGACCATGCGGTCGGCGTCGAAGATGTAGTCGCGGGTGCGGGAGGTCGAGAGGTCGGCGTACTTGACCGCGCCGACGCCGACCTGCTTCGCCCGGTCCTCGAGTTCCTCGGCGGCGAGCCGGGGGCTCTTCTCGGCGACGACGGTGCGGGCCCGGTCGACGGCCTCGTCGAGGAGGTCCATGAGGCGGACGGTCTCGCCGGAGCGGGTCTTGAAGGGCTTGCCGTCCTTGCCGAGGACGGTGCCGAAGCCGAGGTGCCGGGCGCGGACGCCGTCGGGGAGCCAGCCGGCGCGGCGGGCGGTCTCGAAGACCATCCGGAAGTGCAGGGCCTGGCGGCTGTCGACGACGTAGAGCAGCTGGTCGGCGCCGAGCGCGCCGACGCGGTCGCGGATCGCGGCGAGGTCGGTGGTGGCGTAGCCGTAGCCGCCGTCGCTCTTCTGGACGATGAGCGGGGTCGGTTCGCCGTCGGGGCCCTTGATCTCGTCGAAGAAGACGCAGAGGGCTCCGTCCGAGCGGACGGCGACGCCGGAGGCTTCGAGGTCGGCGCACACCTCGGCGAGCATCGGGTTGTAGTGGCTCTCGCCGACGGCGTCCGCGTCCTCGAGGAGGACGCCGAGGCGGGCGTAGACGGCTTCGAAGTAGACCTTCGACTCGTCGACCATGCCCTGCCAGGACGCGACGGTGTCGGCGTCGCCGGCCTGGAGCTCGACGACGCGCCGACGGGCCCGGTCGGCGAAGTCGGCGTCGCCGTCGAACTCGGCGCGCGACGCCTTGTAGAGGCGGTTGAGCCGGGACATCGACGGGCCGGAGCCGTCCGGCTCGGTGCCCTCGTCGAGTTCGGCGGGGTGCTCGACGAGGTACTGGATGAGCATGCCGAACTGGGTGCCCCAGTCGCCGAGGTGGTTGCGTCGGACGACCTTCTCGCCGCTGAACTCCAGGGCGCGCACGAGCGCGTCCCCGATGATCGTGGAGCGCAGGTGGCCGACGTGCATCTCCTTGGCGATGTTCGGCTGGCTGTAGTCGATCACCGTGACGCCGGCCGCGGCGTTGCCGCCGACACCGAGCCGGGCATCGGCCGCGCGGGCGGCCAGCCGGTCGAGGATGGCGGCGTCGGTGACGGTGACGTTGACGAAGCCGGGCCCGGAGACCTCCAGCTTCGCGATCACCTGGTCGGCGTCGAGCTTCTCCAGCACGCGGGCGGCGACCTCGCGGGGGTTGGCCCGCAGCGGCTTGGCCAGGCCGAGTATGCCGTTCGCCTGGAAGTCGGCGCGGTCGCTTCGTCGCAGCTGGGGGTCGCTGTCCGTGGCGTCGGGGAACGCGGTGGAGATCGCCTGTGCGAAGCACCGGTGCAGCGTGTCGGCGATGGAGAGGACCGTAGGCATGGAGAGGGGGACCACTTCCGTAGGAGGCGGATCTGCGGAAGAGCCGCAGGCGTCGCACAGCGCCGCACCGTCGGACCGTCGAGCCGGTGGACGCCGTGTTGCCGATCATTCCATGTCCGCTACGGCGAAGAGCTCGAATTATCTCCGCCGCGACGCCGCGGGACCGGGGCAGGCGAACGGCGGCGCGAAGCGGACCGGCCGTGGGTGGCCGGTCCGCTTCGGCAGGGCCCGGGGTCGGGCGCCGGGCCCGGTCAGCCCAGGCCGTTGACCCGCTTGTACTCCAGCGCGTAGGCGAGCTTGCCGGGCTTGGCCTCGGAGTACGGCTTGCTCAGCTTGTCGAACTCGCCCTTGGTGGCCGGCTTGCCGGCGTTCCACTGGTCGAGCGCGCCGAGGTCGGCGGCGGTGAAGCCGCTGTTGACGACGGTGGCCCTGGGCAGCGCGGTCATCGTCTGGGTCAGGCTCTTGACGGTGGCCAGGTAGCTGCCGAGGTCGTTGCGGTCCCAGCCGGACAGGTCGACCGGCTTGGCGTCCCGGACCCAGCTGCCCCAGTAGAACTCCTGGAACGGCAGCGAGTTCTGGGTGTAGCCGATGTCGCGGCCGAAGTAGAGCAGGCTGCGGTACTTGTCGTCGCTGAAGTTGGCCAGGCCGACACCGGTCGGCAGCTTGTTGACCTTGACCTGGTCGCCCTCGGGGCCGCGCAGGTAGACCCACTTGTTGGCCTGCATCCGGTCCCAGAAGGCCTGGCGGGTGAGGTTGCTGTAGTTGGCCAGCACCCGCAGCCGGACGTGCAGGTCCGCGCCGCCGTCCGGGGTCTCGTAGAAGGAGGTGAGGGTGTGGTGCCCGTCGGTGAGGAACGGCTCGCCGTGCGGGCCGATGACGACCGTCTTCATGGCCGCGACGCTGTCGGCCGTCTCGGCGCCGACGGGGAGCTTGCAGGTGAAGGAGGACGGGTCGTCCAGGCGGGCACCGGGCTGGGCCGTCGCCACGTCGACGCGGCCGTCGGCCTCGCACCAGTCGCCGAACTTCTTGTTGATCGCGTCCTTGCCGAGGGTGTAGCGGCCGAGCTTGTAGTACACCTCGTCATAGCCCAGCGCGGGCTGGGTGGGGTGCACGTCGCCGATGCGGACGTCGAGCAGCTCACCGGGCTCGGCGCACAGGTACGGCGCGAACGGCGTGGAGCGGTTGTCGTGCCCGCACAGCGGGGGCCGGGTGCCCGGCGCGCCGGGAGCGGCGTACGCGGTCGGCGCCGATACGACCACCGCGACGACGACGGCTCCGAGGGCCGCGGTACGGCGGGACGGGGGGATGGAACGCATGGCACTCCTCGCATCAGGGGCGGACAGGCCCGTGAGCGTGGCAGCGCCCGGCCAACACCGGGTCTCCTGACCGCGACGTCCAGGAGAACCCCGGTCAACGATCGCGCTGCCGCCGGCGCGCGCGTGTCACGGGCTGCTCTCGGCCGCGACGAAGGTGTACGCGCCGAGTTCGAGGAACAGGGCGTCCTGGAGCCCGGGCACGCCGGTGAGGGGGACGGCGAGTCGCCGTTCGAGCGGTCCGGCGTTGGTGGTCACCGGGTTGTAGGCCCGCAGCACGATCCGGGCGTCGCACGGGAGCGGCTGGTCGAACCGGAGCACGACCGTGACCGTGCCGGAGTAGTTGGCGGGCAGCAGGACGGAGCGCGTGTACCCCTCGTCGGTGCCGGGCGAGTAGATCTGCGCCGTCAGGCTGAACGGGGCCTGCTGGTCGGTGTTGGAGAAGGTCGCGGTACCGCCGGGCAGGTCGGTGCCGGAAACCCCGAAGACGAATCGCGTCGGGGTGTTGTTCAGGTTGCAGACGGCCAGCTCGGAGAGGACGTAACTGGTCTGCTGACACGGGATGACGTCGATGTTGCGCCAGCCGACGTTGGGGTTGTACCTGACCCAGTTCAGGTAGTCGACGAGCGAGCCGAACGTGGGCAGGGTGGCGGACATCGGGTGGGCGGGCGTGTCCACGGTGGTGATCGTGCAGTAGTGACCCGGCGGATTCTGGCTCGGCCAGACGAAGGCGGACCTGCTGACGCAGATCTGTCCGGGAGGGATCTCCCGGGAGCCGCCGCGGACGGTGAACGGCACGGTGGTGCCGCCGCCCTCGGCGTTGATCGGGGTCCACGCCCGCGGGTCCAGCAGCAGTCCCCCGGGGGCGTAGTAGAGCCTGACGTTGCCGGAGGTCGGGCAGCCGGTCCTCAGGTTCTTCCCCCGGACGTAGATGCGGTTGAGCCTCCCGTACACGATGGGGTGGCTGATTCCGAGGTCGGGGCCGTTGTAACTCGACGCCAGCAGGGGGAAGTCGAGGATGTCGCTGCCGAAGGGGATGATGTCCGGGGACTCCCAGACGGGGTCGGCGGTGGGGGTCTGTCCGACGTCCTGGAAGTTGTCCCGGACCAGGATGTCGTTCCAGTTGGCGGCGGCGTTCACGGTTCCTCCCGAGTGGACGGTGCGTGCCGGGCGTGTGCTGGGCGAACGGGGCGTACGGGGTGTGCCGTACGGCGGACGGACCCGGGTGCGTCGGTGCGGTGTTCCGGTCTTCCCGGGAAGGGCGCCCCTTCGGACCGCCGCAAGAGGCGGCAGGTCCTCATCGGCGGCCTCGTTGACGGCCGCCGGACAGATCGGTGAGTCGGTCCTGTGGTACCGGGAGGGCGAATGCGCCTGTTCCGAACGTCCCGGTACGGAAAATGTATCGGGCCCGAACCATCAGCCCAATAGGCCGGACGAGTGAATGCCCGGCATGTTCCTTTACTGCCGGGTGTGTTGGGGTTGTGCGCCCGCAATGCGCGCGCCGGTCCGACGAACCGTCGGACCGGCGCTCGGGATGCCCTTCCCTACGGTTCAGCCGTCGAGGAGCTCGGCGAGGGCCTCGGCCGGGTCGTGCTGCGGGGCGGCGATCGGCCACCACTGACCGTCCCGCTGCCGGTAGGGGTACCAGCGGCCGTCCCGGCCGTAGCGGAGCTGGCGCCCACTGCCGACCAACGTCCAGCGGTTCTCCGTCACTTCGAGCTCGGGCAGTTCGCCCTGATCCCAGCCCGCGGTGAGCGCGGCGCTCGCCCGGGCGGTGTCCTGCGAGGGCGGCGTCCAGGCCTCCTCCAGCGCGGCCAGCCCGGCTCTCCCGCCCAGCCGCCACGCCTCGGCCGCCCGGTCCAGTCGCTCCGGACGGCCGCAGGCCTCCCGCACCCGGGCCAGCACCCGCGGCTCGGGGCGGGTGGCCGCGATCCGTACGCTGTCCCGCCAGAGGTCGAGCGGCGCGGGCGGCTCGGCGGTGAAGCCGTGGGTGAAGGCCAGCAGCTCACGGGCGCGCACGGCCGCGTCCGCGACCAGCTGCTCCAGCGGGTCGGCCCCGACGCCGCCCGGGGAGGCGTCCTGCCGGACGGGCGGCCCGGGCAGCGGCGGCAGCTCGGGCAGCGCCGCCGGCTCGCGGCCGAACACCTCCTCGGCGGGCGTGCCGTCCGGCAGTTGCGCCGCGTCGGCCCGCGCTTCCGCCGTCACGTCGTCGGCGTTCGCCGCACCGGCCTCCGTCACGTCGGCGTCCTCGTTCCCGACACCGCCGACGATCGCCTGCACCAGCAGGGCGGCCCGGGCTTCCTCCCGCGCCTCCCGCACGCCGCGCCCCCGCAGCAGGAGCAGCAGCGCGGCGTCCTCGTCCAGCAGCCAGGACACCTGGTAGCCGAGCGCCGCCGCGTGCTCGCAGGGGTGGGCGAACGCGTCGCAGTCGCACTCCGCCTCCAGGTCGCCGTAGCCGGGCAGCAGCCGGATCCGGGCGTCCTCGGCGGCCTCCAGCAGGTCGGGCGGCAGTTCACCGGCGAGCAGTTCCTCGATGACACCCGGCCGTTCGGCGGCCTTCTCCCAGAGCGAGTCCCAGGCGTCCTCGTCGAGTTCCTCCAGGGTGAGCACCGTCCTGAACGGGGTGTCGCCCTCGTGGCCGGTGGTCGAGATGCGCCCGGGACTGACCGTGATGGGCCCGAGCCGGCCGGTCCGCGCGTGGGCCCGGCCCTTCTTCAGCGTCTCCTCGTCCAGGGCGGTGTCCTCCAGCGCGTCCGCCCAGGCCCTGCCCCACCAGGACCGGCCGCGTGACCGGCTGCCCCGGCGTGCGGCGAAGGCCGGGAAGCCCCGCGCGCCCGTCCCGTCCCCGAGCGTCCCGTTCCCGCCCGTCCCGTCCCCGCTCATCCCGCGCTCCTCAGTTCGACCAGGTTGGCCAGCTCGTCATTGCTCAGCTGCGTCAGCGCCTGCTCCCCGGCGCCCAGGACGGCGTCCGCCAGCCCCTTCTTCGCTTCGAGCAGCGCGGCGATGCGGTCCTCGACGGTGCCCTCGGCGATCATCCGGTGCACCTGGACGGGGCGCGTCTGCCCGATGCGGTGGGCGCGGTCGGTGGCCTGGGCCTCCACCGCCGGGTTCCACCAGCGGTCGTAGTGCACGACGTGGTCGGCGCGGGTGAGGTTGAGCCCGGTCCCGGCGGCCTTGAGGGACAGCAGGAAGACGGGCACCTCGCCGTCCTGGAACCGGCGGACCATCTCCTCCCGGCGCGGCACCGGGGTGCCGCCGTGCAGCAGCAGGGTGGGGACGCCGCGTTCGCGCAGGTGTGCCTCCAACAGCCGCGCCATGGTGACGTACTGGGTGAACACCAGGACCGCTCCGCCCTCGGAGACGATGGTGTCCAGCAGTTCGTCCAGCAGTTCCAGCTTGCCGGACCGGCCGGCCAGCCGGGTGCCGTCCGCCTCCTTGAGGAACTGCGCGGGGTGGTTGCAGATCTGCTTCAGACCGGTGAGCAGCTTGAGCACCAGTCCGCTCCGGGCGATGCCCTCGGTGGCCCCGATCCGCGCCATGGCCTCGCGGACCTGGGTCTCGTACAGGGTCCGCTGCTCGGGGGTGAGGGGGACCGGGCGGTCCGTCTCGGTCTTCGGCGGGAGTTCGGGGGCGATGCCCGGGTCCGACTTCCTGCGGCGGAGCAGGAACGGCCGGACCAGTTCGGCCAGTCGCCGCGCGGTGGGGCCGTACTCCCCCTCCTCCCCCGGCGGCGGTCCGAACTCCGCGCGTTCGGCGCGTTCGGCCTCCACGGCGGCGATCCAGCGGCTGCGGAAGCGGCCGTGGCCGCCGAGGAGTCCGGGGGTGGTCCAGTCGAGGACGGCCCAGAGCTCGGAGAGGTTGTTCTCGACCGGGGTGCCCGTCAGGGCGATCCTGGCGCCGGCGGGGATCAGCCGCAGCGCCTTCGCGGTGCCGGAGTGCGGGTTCTTGACGTGCTGGGCCTCATCGGCGACGACCGTGCTCCAGCGGTGCGCGCCGAGCCGCCCGGCGTCCAGGCGCATGGTGCCGTAGGTGGTCAGGACGAAGCCCGAGTCGGCGCCCTCCAGGGTGCGGTCGGGGCCGTGGTAGCGGCGCACGGGCGTGCCGGGGGCGAACCGGGCGACCTCGCGCTGCCAGTTGCCCAGCAGCGAGGCGGGGCAGACGACGAGGGTGGGGCCGGCGCTGTCCGGGTGCTCCTGGCGCAGCAGGTGCAGTGCGATCAGCTGGACGGTCTTGCCCAGGCCCATGTCGTCGGCGAGGCAGCCGCCGAGACCGAGCGAGGTGAGGCGGTCCAGCCAGCGCAGGCCGCGCAGCTGGTAGTCGCGCAGGGTGGCCGCGAGCGCGTCCGGCTGCTCGACGGCTTCGGTGCCGCCGTCGGGTTCGGCCAGGCGTCGGCGCAGGGCGAGCAGCCAGGCACTGGACGCGACCCGCACCTGCGTGCCGCCGATCTCGGTGTGCCCGGTGAGGGCGACGGCGAGCGCCTCGACGGCGGTGAGCGGTCGGAGGTCGCGTTCGCGGGCCTTGCGGGCGGTGTCGGCGTCGATGAGCACCCACTGCCCGCGCAGCCGGGCCACCGGCCGGTCGGCGACGGCGGCGGCGGCGACCTCGGCCGTCTCCTGCTCGGTGAGGGCCTCCCCGTCGAGTTCGAGCCGCCAGCGCAGGTCGACCCTGCCGTCACCGCCGAAGAAGGACCGCAGGTCGGTGGGCGGGGTCCGCTCGCCGCCGAGGACGGCGCGGGTGGTGAGGGGGCGGACGGCGCCCTCGGGCCGGAGCAGCTCGACACCGTGGGCGGCGAGCCGGTCGGCGGTGTCGCCGAGCAGGTCCTGGACCTCACGGTCGGTGAGGTCCAGGGCGGAGGGCACCGGCAGCAGGCGGGTGAGGGGCTGCCAGACATCGGCGGCCCGCCGTACGGCGAGCACGGTGTCGGCCCGGGCGCGAGGTCCGAACCCGGCCGTCTCGACCGCGGCGAACAGCTCGTCGGCATCGACGGCGAGGGTGGGGTCGGCCAGGCTGGACACCCGGGGCACCAGGCGCGGGGCGGGCCGCTCGCCCTCGCCGGCGGGCACCAGGTCCAGGCGCAGCGCCAGCCGTACGCCCGAGTCGAGGCCGGCCGAGATCTGCTCGGCCCAGGCGCGCAGCTGGGGCACGTGCTGGGGTTCGACGGCGGCGAAGGCCGGGCGGCCGGCCGCGGCGGGTGCGGCGGCGGTGCGCGGCAGGGTGTCGGCGACCGCGTCGACGAAGGAGCGGAGCAGGGTGGTGGTGTCGGGCAGCAGCAGCGGGCCGCCGGGCGGGACGGGCAGGGGCAGCGCGAGTGCCTCGGGCGGTGCCGCCGCGGCCAGTTCGCGGATGCGCCGGACGTCCTCCGGGGCGAGCGGGCCGACGCGCCAGGTGTCGTGGCCGGCGGCGGAGACGCCGGGGAGCAGCCGTTCGCGGGCGACGAGGTGCAGGCCGAGGGCGGTGGCGGCGCCCCAGTAGGCGGCGGACGGGCTGGGGGTGGCGGCCGTGGATCCGTCCACGGCCGCCTCGGTGTGGAGGCGGCGGGCCAGGGTGAGGGCGGGCAGTGCCTCGGCGACGGTCAGGCGCAGGACCGGGCAGCGGCGTACCACGAGGGTGCCGCCGTCGGCCGTGACCAGTTCGGCTTCGCCGGGTTCGCCGAGGAGCGGCCGCGCGGCGGGGCCGGGGAGGGCCGGGTCGTCGGGGTACCGGTACACGAGCCTTCCGGTGCGCCCCGGATCGCCCGGCTCGAAGGCCACCGCGCACTGCGCCAGCAGCTCGGCCTGCTCACGCGACATCCACGCCATCTGTTCCGCCCCTGGTTCGTCGTAGAGTCAACTTCCGCCGCCCGCGCGTGGACACCCCTAGTGAGGATCCTCGGGATGCGGCCCGGTGGCGTACGGGTTCGGCTCGCCCTCCGCGAGCACCCCCACGAACGGTTCGCCCTCCCCCGCGAAGGTGTGGGCGCCGCCCTCGATCCGCCCGATCAGGCTGTGGGTCCACTCCGCCTCGCTGTCGGCCGAGTGCATCCACATGTTCATGATTTCGCCGATGTGTCCGAACTGTTCGGGACCGTCCTGCGGCACGTAGTACTCGGTGACCTGGGCCCGCCACCGTTCGAGTCCGGCGATCCGCTCCTTGAGGAGCGCGACGGCCTCGGCCCGCGGCAGGTCGACGATGAACCCGAGGGCGGCCGAGAGCATGTCCCGCTTCTGGTCGTACGAGGTCAGGGCCTCGCGCAGCAGAGCGAGGTACTCCGCGGTGCCCTTGTCGGTGATCTCGTACTCGACCCGGGGTGGGCCGCCGACGGCGCTCGGGGCGACCTCGTGCGCGACGAGGAGTCCCTGCTTCGCCATCTGCTTGAGCGCGTGGTAGATCGAGCCCGGTTTGGCGGTGGACCACTCGTGGGCTCCCCAGTACTCCAGGTCGTTGCGCACCTGGTAACCGTGCGCGCGCCCGTGCTGACGGACCGCGCCGAGAACCAGTAGCCGGATCGCGGACATGAGCGGCTCCTTCCTCATCCTGCTCGTGGGAGCCCAGACTAATCAAATTTGACCAGCCATGCGGAACAGGCTACCTTCCCCGAGCTAGTCAAGTTTGATTACTGGCGGAGGGGAACGCTTTGACCGACCACTTGACCGACCGCGATCCGGCGATCGTCGTCGAGGGACTGCGGAAGAGGTACGGCGCCAAGCAGGCGCTCGACGGTCTCGATCTCACCGTCCGCGGCGGAACCGTCCAGGGGATCCTCGGCCCGAACGGCGCCGGCAAGACCACGGCCGTCCGCATCATGTCCACCCTGCTGCGCCCCGACGAGGGCCGGGTGCGGGTGGCGGGGGTCGACGCCGTGACCCGCGCCGACGAGGTGCGCGCGCGGATCGGACTGCTGGGTCAGTACGCCGCCGTCGACGAGGAGCTGAGCGGCCGGCAGAACCTGGAGATGTTCGGCCGACTCCATCACCTGGGCGCGCGCCGCGCGAACGCCCGGGCCGAGGAGCTGCTCACCCGCTTCGGGCTGGCCGACACCGGAACGAAGGCCGTCAAGCAGTACAGCGGCGGGATGCGGCGGCGCCTCGACCTGGCGGCCTCCCTCATCTCCGAGCCGCAGGTGCTCTTCCTGGACGAGCCCACCACCGGGCTCGACCCGCGCGGCCGCACGGAGGTGTGGAACGCGGTGCGCTCGCTGGTCGACGGCGGTACGACCGTGCTGCTGACCACCCAGTACCTGGAGGAGGCCGATCAGCTGGCCGACCGGATCGCGGTGATCGACCACGGGAAGGTCATCGCCCAGGGCACGGCGGACGAGCTGAAGACCAGGACGGGCGGCGACCGGATCGACGTCGTCCTGCACGACGCCGGCCAACTGGCCCGGGCGGCCTCGCTGTTGCCCGGGGAGGCAACCGTGGACGAGGACCGCCGGCTGGTCAGCGCCCCGGTCGGCGACCGGATGGCGGCGCTGACGGAGACCGTGCGGGCCCTGGAGGCGGCCGGAATCGTGGCGGAGGACATCGCGGTGCGGCGGCCGACGCTCGACGAGGTCTTCCTGCACCTGACGAACCCGGCGGACCTGTCGAAGGCGGAGGTGGAGGCGGAATGAGCACGGTCCGGACCATGGAGGCGCCGCACGGTACGGCGGCCACCGGCGGCACGGGCGCGAGCCTGCGCCGGGCCGCCGCCGACTCCTGGACGATGACCAGGCGCGAGCTGGCCCACTGGGCACGGCAGCCCGTGCAGGTGGTCGTCGGGCTGGTCTTCCCGGTGATGATGCTGCTGATGTTCCGTTACCTGATCGGCGGCGGCCGGGGCGTCGAGGGGGACTTCAAGGACTACCTGGTGCCCGGCATGCTCACCATGACGATGGCCTTCGGCCTGGAGGCCACGATGCTCTCCGTCACCCAGGACCTGGGCAAGGGGATCATCGACCGGTTCCGCTCGATGCCGATGGCGTCCGGAGCGGTCCTGGTCGGCCGCAGCGTCGCGGACATGCTGCAGTCGACGGTCGGGCTGATCGTGATGATCGCGGTGGGCTACGCGATCGGCTGGCGCTGGCACGGCGGTTTCGCCTCCTTCCTGGGGGCGGCGGGACTGCTGGTGCTGCTGCGGTTCGCGATGGTGTGGATCGGCATCCACCTGGCCATGGTCGCGGGCCGGCCGGAGCTGGTGCAGGCGGTGCAGATCCTGGTGTGGCCGGTCGGCTTCCTCTCGAACGCCATCGCCTCCCCGGAGTCGATGCCGTCCTGGCTGGGCGCGGTCGTGGAGTGGAACCCCATGTCGGCGACGGCCACGGCGGTGCGCGGCCTGTTCGGCAACCCGGGCGCGACCGGCGACTCCTGGGCCGCGACGCACGCGGACCTGCTCGCGGTGGCGTGGCCAACAGCCCTGGTCGCGGCCTTCCTCCCACTCGCGGTGAGCCGCTTCAGGGGCCTGAGCCGCTAGCGGGAGCGGGCGCGGCACCCGGGCGTGGGCGGCGGCCGGGGGGGGGGGGGGGGGCCGGGGCGACCCCCAAACGCGCGCACGACCCAGCCGTAGAATACGGGCGGAGAATACCGCTCGGGGGGGGACTT
>NZ_JBHVRK010000007.1:14868-401058 GCF_042885845.1 Kitasatospora sp. NPDC058032
GGGGGGGGGCCCAACCGGGGGGGGGGGGGGCGGCGCGGGGGGGGGGGGGGGGGGGTTGGGGGGGGGGGGGGGGGTGGGGGGGGGGGGGGCGCCCCGGGGGGGGCCCCGGGGGGGGGGGGCTGGCGCCCCCCCCCGGCACACCCAATCCTCACCAACCGACGATCCTTCAAACAGCAGGAGAACAACCCGTCGCGGCTGGGAATTGGCGAGCGATGTTCAAAGGTTGATGTAGAATCATAGGCGCAAGGAGGCCTTGGGGCCGACGTTGAAGGCGTCGGCGGCCTCCCACCGGCAGGGGGAAAGACCGTCATGACCTACCACCTCGACACCGCGCGGGCCATCATCAACGAGCGGATGCGGGAGGCCGAGCAGCACCGCCTCGCCCACGCGCTCTACCTGAAGAACCGCGCCGAGGCCAAGTCCCGTCGGGCGCGTCTGCTCCTCGCCCGCCTCGGCGGCTGAGCACCGCGACCGCAGGCCGTCGACCCGGAAGCCGCACCACCGCGACCACCGCTCTCCCCCGGGGAGTACCGGCAGGTCAGCCGGGGTAGCCGTCGATCCGGTCGACGTGGGAGAGCACAGCACCGGCACCGTCCTCGGCCGCCATCAGCGCGCCGACGGCGGCCGCGCGGCGGCGGACCGGTTCCGCCAGCGCCGCCGTGATCGCGGCGGCGAGGCGCTCGGCGGTGAGATCGGCGAACGGCACGGGCTCCGGGGCGACTCCCAACCGGTGCAGCCGTTCCGCCCAGAACGGCTGGTCGACCATGACCGGCACCGGCACGGCGGGAACGCCGGCCCGCAGCGCGGCGCCCGTGGTACCCGCTCCGGCGTGGTGCACGACGGCGGCCGTACGCGGGAACAGCCAGTCATGCGGCAGGTCCCCGACGGACAGCACGTCGTCGCCCGCCGCCTTCAGTCCGGCCCACCCGGCCTGGACCACCGCGCGCACGCCCGCCCGACGCACCGCCTCCGTCACCAGCTCACCGAGCCGCTCACCCTCCCCCGGCGCCATGCTGCCGAAACCGATGAACACCGGTGCCGGACCGGCCTGGAGGAAGTCGACCAGCTCGGCGGGAGGCTGCCAGTCCAGCGGCCGGGCGGGCCACCAGAAGCCCGCCACCTCGACCGGGGCCGGCCAGTCCGCCGGACGCGGCAGCAGCAGCGGACTGTAACCGTGGACGACCGGACGGGTGTGTCCGAGCGGTTCCGGCGGCGTCGTACCGGGCAGGCCGAGGCGCTCGCGCAGCCGGGCCACCGCGCCCGAGAACAGCCCTTCCGCACTCCGGAGCCGCTCCCGGCCGACCGCCAGGTTCTCCTCCGGCCCGAGGTCCCCGGCGACGCCGGGGCCGGGCAGCGGGAACGCGGTGGTGGCGAAGGCCGGCGTGAGGTACGTGCCGAGGACGGGCACGCCGTGGGCCTCCCCCGCCGTCCGGCTGAACGACGACGGGGCGAAGGCGGTGAGCAGCAGGTCCGCCCCGCCCTCCACGGCATCGGCCACACCGTCGGCGAGCCCGTCCACGAAGGCGGTCATCAGCGCGCGGGTCTCCTCCCGGGACGTCGCGCGGGCCCTGGCGCGGATCAGCTCCTCCGGGTCCCCCGGCAGCCGCCGGTACTCCAGCCCGCAGCCCTCGATCAGCGTCTCGAAGGTCGGATGGGCGACGACGGCGACCCGGTGCCCGGCGTCCACCAGGCACCGGCCCAGGCCCGTGAACGGCGCGACGTCCCCGCGGGAACCGGTGGTGACGATCAGGATCCGCATGGGGGTGATTCTCCATGCCGCGCCGGTGCGTCGGGAACCCGGGCCCCCACCGGGGAACTGGTGCCCGTCCCTCGACCGCGGCGACGAACACCCGACGGCCGTCGGCACCCACCCCGACCACCGCCGGTGCGGCCTGGCCCACGCCGTCCGCACGGCCGGGCTGCACGCCTTCGTGCTGCACGCCTTCGCCCGGGCCGGCGGCCGGCGCGCCGTCGTCCGCTCACGGGACGACGCCGCCCACCCCGTCCCCAAAGCGGCTCTACGAATCCCTCGGGTTCACCACGTACACCCGCGCCCACACCTTCGTCGGCGGGCCGACGGGCTGAGGGATCCGGCCCTCGGGGCTGTCCTCGCCCCAGGACAACGGAGCCGCCCCACGGGACGATGGAAGCACCCCGGGCTCCGGCGGGGACGGCCGGGGGCACGGATCCGACGACGGACCCCGGTGGGCGCGGGAGCGGCCTAGCGGGGACGACGGGAGTGAATGCGATGTCCGATGGCGCAGACGCCGGCCACCGCGCGCTGGTCGACGAGCTCGCCGCGCTGGTGGGACTGGCGCACACCGCGCTGGGCGGTGTGACGGCCGTCCTCATGGAGCCGGACGACGGCGAGGACGGGATCGCGATCGCGGAGAAGGCCCTGGGCGAGCTGCTGGCCCGGGTCGAGGAGGACGCCGCCGCGACGCCCGGCGGGCGGGCCGGGGTCGTCGTGGGCGTCCACGTCGGGTGCGAGCTGGAGGCGCTCGCGCAGCTGACCCGGCGGCTGCTGGAGGCGGCGTGGGCCCGCCAGGAGCGGGGGGCCTTCGACGGGCGGCTGCGGGACCCGCTGCACGGGCTCGCCGGTGCGGCGCTGGACCTGGTCGCGCGGTCCGCCGACGTCCTGCGGTCCGGGGCGGCCGAGGGCGTCGCGGACGTGCTGAGCGAGTTGCACGAGGTCGGCCAGCGGCAGCGGCTGCTGTACGGGCTGCTGCTGCGCGCGGACTCCAGCGAGGACGCCCGCGAGGACTCCCGCGAGGACTCCCGCGAGAAGGCGACGGACCCGGTCGACGTCACCGACCTCGTCCTGCTGGCCTGCTGCTACCAGCAGTGCGCCGACCGTGCCGGGGCGATCGCCCGCCATGCCGTGCTGTTCGCGCAGGCCGGGGCCTGAGGCCCGGGTCCGGCCCGCGACGGGTTCCGGTTGCCCCGGCCGTTCGCCCGGCCGGATACTCGTGCGCGGGGCCACTCGCGCACGGAATGCCACACGGCAGGGCGGAGGGAACCGGTCATGGCGGCCAGGGGCTGGCAGTTCTGGGTGGACCGGGGCGGGACCTTCACCGACGTGGTCGCACTGGCGCCGGACGGCCGTCTGCTCACCCACAAACTGCTCTCGCACGACCCGGCGCTCGACCGCGACCCCGCGGTGGCGGGGATCCGGGCCCTCCTGCCGGCCGGGGCGGACATCGACTCGGTCCGGATGGGCACCACGGTGGCCACCAACGCCCTGTTGGAGCGCACCGGCGAGCCGACCGTCCTGGTCGTCACGCGCGGCTTCGCGGACGCCCTGCGGATCGGCTACCAGAACCGGCCGCTGATCTTCGCCCGTGAGATCGTCCTGCCCGAGCCGCTGTACAGCCGCGTGGTCGAGGTGGACGAGCGGATCGCCGCCGACGGCCGGGTCCTGCGCCCGCCCGACCTCGACCGGCTCGCGGACGAGCTGCGCGACTGCCGACGCGAGGGCCTGCGCTCCGTCGCCGTGGTCTGCCTGCACAGCTGTCTGCACCCCGCCCACGAGCGCGCGATCGGCCGGCTCGCCGAGCGGCTCGGCTTCGACCAGGTGTCACTGTCCAGCGAGGCGAGCCCGCTGATGAAGCTGGTGCCGCGCGGGGACACCGCGGTGGTCGACGCCTACCTCGACCCGGGGCTGCGCCGCTACGTCCGCCAGGTGGCGGACCAACTGGCCGGTGTCCGGCTGATGTTCATGCAGTCCAACGGCGGGCTCGCCGAGGCCGGCCACTTCCGGGGCAAGGACGCGATCCTGTCCGGCCCGGCCGGCGGCATCATCGGCATGGTGCGGATGTCGGAACTCGCCGGCCACGGCCGGGTGATCGGCTTCGACATGGGCGGCACCTCCACCGACGTCTCGCACTTCGCGGGCGAGTACGAGCGGGTGGTGACCACCCAGGTCGCCGGGGTGCGGCTGCGGGCGCCGATGCTGGCGATCCACACCGTCGCGGCGGGCGGCGGCTCGGTGCTCCGCTTCGACGGTGAACGCCTGCGGGTCGGCCCGGACTCGGCCGGCGCCTTCCCCGGCCCCGCCTGCTACCGCAACGGCGGGCCGCTCACCGTCACCGACGCCAACCTGCTGCTCGGCCGGATCCAGGCCGAGCACTTCCCCCGGGTCTTCGGACCGGACGGCGACCAGCCGCTCGACCGCGGACCGACCGAACGCCGGTTCGCCGAACTGGCCGGGGAGATCGGCGACCGTACGGCCGAGGAGGTGGCCGACGGGTTCCTGCGGATCGCGGTCGGCAACATCGCCAATGCGATCAAGCGCATCTCCGTCCAGCAGGGCCACGACGTCACCCGCTACACGCTCACCACCTTCGGCGGCGCGGGCGGCCAGGTCGCCTGTCCGGTGGCCGAGGCACTGGGCGTGCGCACCGTGCTGGTCCCGCCGATGGCCGGGGTGCTGTCCGCCCTCGGCATCGGCCTGGCCGACACCACCGTCCTGCGCGAGCGGGCCGTCGAACGGCCCCTGGCCGAGGAGGAGATGGGCGCCGTGCGGGCCCTCGCCGACGAGCTGGCGCGCGCGGCCCTCGGCGAACTGCTCGACCAGGGCGTGCCCCGGGAACGGATCCGGCTGACCCACCGGGTCCGGCTGCGCTACCAGGGCACCGACAGCACCATCGGCGTCCCGCTGGGCGAACCGGCCGGCATGCGGGCCGAGTTCGAGGAGCGGCACCGGGCCACCTACTCCTTCCTGATGGACCGCCCGCTCACCGTCGAGGCCCTCGCCGTCGAAGGCACCGGCCTGACCGAGCGGCCCGCGCTCGACACCCTCTCCCCCGCGCCGGCCCCGGCCGGACCCGTCGCCGTCCGCCTGTACACCGGCGGCCGTTGGCACCGGGTCCCGCTGCTGGAGCGCGAGTCGATGCGGGCGCAGGACACCGTCACCGGCCCGGCGGTGATCACCGAGGCCAACGCCACCACCGTGGTGGACGCCGGGTGGCGGGCGACCGTGACCGCGGCCGGGCACCTGCTGGTCGAACAGGTCGGGGCCACCGCCGAGGAGAGCGTCCCCACCCGCGCCGACCCGGTCCTGCTGGAGGTCTTCAACAACCTCTTCATGGCCATCGCCCAGCAGATGGGCGCCCGGCTGGAGTCCACCGCGCAGTCGGTCAACATCAAGGAGCGGCTGGACTTCTCCTGCGCGCTCTTCGACCCGGACGGCAACCTCGTCGCCAACGCCCCGCACATCCCGGTCCACCTCGGCTCGATGGGCACCACCGTCAAGGAGGTCCTCCGCCGGCAGGGTCCGCGGATGCGCCCGGGCGACGCCTACGCCGTCAACGACCCGTACCACGGGGGCACCCACCTGCCCGACGTCACCGTCGTGACCCCGGTCTTCGACCCGGACGGCCGCGACATCCTGTTCCTCGTCGCCTCCCGGGGCCACCACGCCGAGATCGGCGGCATCTCCCCCGGCTCGATGCCCGCCGACAGCCGTGAGATCCACGAGGAGGGCGTGCTCTTCGACAACTGGCCACTGGTGGTGGACGGACGACTGCGCGAGCAGGAGACCCGGCGGCTGCTCACCGACCCGCCGCACCCCTCCCGCGACCCGGACACCAACCTCGCCGACCTGCGCGCCCAGATCGCCGCCAACCGCAAGGGCGTCGACGAGGTCAACGCGATGATCGAGCACTTCGGCCTCGACGTCGTCCAGGCGTACATGCGGCACGTCCAGGACAACGCCGAGCAGGCGGTGCGGCGCGCCGTCGACGGCCTCGGCGACGGCAGCCACCGCTACGAGACCGACTCCGGCGCCGTGATCGCCGTCTCGGTGCGCGTCGACCGCCGGAAGCGCGGCGCCACCATCGACTTCGCCGGGACGTCCCCCCAGCTCGCGGGCAACCTCAACGCGCCCTCCGCCGTCGTCACCGCCGCCGTGCTGTACGTCTTCCGCACCCTCGTCGCCGACGACATCCCGCTCAACGACGGCTGCCTGCGCCCGCTGCGGATCCTCGTCCCGCCCGGCTCGATGCTCGCCCCCGAGTACCCCGCCGCCGTCGCCGCCGGCAACGTCGAGACCTCGCAGGCCATCGTCGGCGCGCTCTACGGCGCGCTCGGCGTCCAGGCCGAGGGCTCCGGCACGATGAACAACCTGACCTTCGGCAACGCGGAGCACCAGTACTACGAGACCATCGCCTCCGGCTCCGGCGCCGGGCCGACCTTCGACGGGGCGGACGCCGTCCAGACCCACATGACCAACTCCCGCCTCACCGACCCGGAGGTCCTGGAGTGGCGGTACCCCGTTCTCGTCGAGGAGTTCGCCGTGCGCCCCGGCAGCGGCGGGGGCGGACGCCGGCACGGCGGCAACGGCGTGCTCCGGCGGCTGAGGTTCCGCGAGGCGATGACGATCAGCGTCCTCTCCGGCCACCGCCGCGTCCCGCCGTACGGCCTCGCCGGCGGCCTTCCCGGCGCGCTCGGCGCCAACCGCGTGCTGCGCCACGACGGAACCGTGGAGGAGGTGCCCGGCTGCGGCAGCGCCGAGCTCGCGGCCGGTGACGCCGTGGAGATCCTCACCCCCGGCGGCGGCGGGTTCGGGCCGCACGACGGACCGCACGACCGACCGCACACCGGACCGCAGGCCGGGGACCGGACCACGGCGACCGGTGACGCCGCGCCCCGGGGAACCGACGAAGGCGACCGGAGGCGGCGATGAACACGGCAGGCGCGGAACCGGCGGAGACTGCGCGCAGGGCCCGGTGGTGGTGCCATGGAAGTGCGGACACGATCGGGGACCCGCGACGCCGCGCCCGCGCCCGGGGCGCCGCCCTCCTCCAGGGATGACCGTACGCGAAAGGACGGAACCGTGATGAGCACACACACCACCACGACACCGCTGCGCACCAAGCGCTGGACCCTGCGGCTCGACCTCTTCGAGGAGGGCGACGTCACCAACGTCCATGCCGTTCTCGACACCGGCGACAACACCCTGCACAGCCGCACCACCGCCCACCGCAACCCGCACGACCCGCCGGTTCCGGAGATCGGCGACGAGTACGCGGCCGGCCGGGCCCTGATCGACCTCGGGCAGCAGCTGCTGCGCGCCGGCCGGACCGACGCCGCGGCCAACGGGCACGACGCCGGCTGAGCCCGCGCCCGTCGACACCCGCCGGGGCCGTCCGGGCGGCCCGGGACCACCGGCCCTACGGCGGGGGCCCATCGGTTCTTCCCGGCACAGCGCGGCAGTTGGTTGACTCCGGTACGACACGGCACCGCGCCGACCGGAGGACCGGTCGCGCGCCCGGGGCCGCGAGACGACGGGACTCCCAGGAGGTTGTGGTGGGCGCGACGGCAACAGCGGTCGGGCACGGCGTGGTCCGATCGGTCACCCGCGATCCGCGGGCCCGCACCACGGTGGTGCGGCTGAGCGGCGAACTGGACATGCTCACCGCGTCCGGCCTCGTCCCGGAGCTCCTGGGACTCGCGGACGAGGGCGACCGGGAGCTCGTGCTGGACCTGTCCGGCGTCAGCTTCTGCGACAGCTCGGGCGCGGACGCCTTCCTGCAGCTGAACCGGCGCCTGTCGAAGGGCACCCGGCTGTTCCTGCGCGGCGTCTCCCGGCAGCCCGCCAAGGTGCTGCGGCTGCTCGGCCTGTACCGGTCCGTGCCGTGCGAGTTCGCCCAGCCCGCCCACCCCTGAGCCCGCCCGCGTCCGACCTTCCCGGTACGACAATCAGGCTGTCTGCCGCCCACAGTCGACCGTGACCTCCCGACGGGAGCAGCCGGTGGGGTGGGCCGCCACGACCGGATCGTCCCCACGCCGAGAGACATGCCGCCGCCCTCGCTTCCGCCACCAGCTTCCTGGTCGGCGGCCTCGCCCCCTTCCTCGGGTTCCTCGCCTCCTCCGGCACCGCACGCCTGCGGCTCATCGTCGCTGTCACCCGCTACGGCCTCGCCATCGCCGTCACCGCGCCGTCGGCCAACTCGCCCACGTCTCGGGCGTGTGACCCGCCACCACCCTGCTGCCCCCTCCCTCGCCCCGACGTCCGCCGGCTCCTGGCGATCCGGGACCGGGATGACCGACTTCGCGTGCGATCGAGAAGTTCGTAGCCGCGTACACGGATTTGTGAAACAGATCCACCGGGGGGCTGATTGGAGACGATAAACCCTGGTTCACACAAGCAAAGGATTGGTAAATAATTTCCACCCTGCGACTTTCGAATACCGGGCAATCGCATAAGAAACGGATAAATCGACAGATCTCTATGCGTGCGGCCGGGCTGGTTCCCTGCTATCAAATGGTGGCCGTCGCCGCCCGGGTGATGAGCCGATCGCTGGGTGGGGGATATCCATGCAACTTCCGCGGCTTCGTGCAGTCCTGCTGTGGTTCGCCGCCGACCGCCGGCCACCCCCTCGGGGCACCCGGCGGCGGGCCGCACGTGAAGTCCGATGGGTGTCACTGTCACTCAGCCTCGCGATCGTGCTGGCGCTCGGCACCCAGAATGCGCTCGCGTTCACCGCGGACCGTGTCCCAGTACACCATCAGCAGCCCTCCACACCAACCCAAGCGGGTGGCTCGGCGGACGGCAGGGGCGGCAGCGTCGATGCGTCGGCGACATCCCGGCACCCGGCCTCGGGTGACCCGCGCAAGCATGCGCCCGGACCGGGCGAGCTGGGGGCGGCAGAGGAAGGCCCGGAGGCCGGGAGTCCGCAGGAGTCGCTCGCGCAGAACCCCGTCCCGACAGGGAAGGAGGCCACGATACCGGCGAATCTCAAGCCCAGGGACCGTTCCGCCTCCGGCCGCGGCGGAAAGGACGTCCGGGACGGAACCGGCAAGCCGGGGGCCGCACTTCCGGGACCGGCCACCGATGGCGTGGAGGACACCGCGAAGCGGACGGAGAGCACCTCCGTCTTCGTGAATCCGGACGGGACCAAAACCGTCCGGGTGTACTCGCGCCCGGTGCACTACAAGGCCGCTGACGGTACGTGGGCGGACATCGACACGACGCTGTCCCAGACCCGGGCCGGCCGCTGGCGCGAGGCCGCCAACGACCAGGACGTGACCTTCGCGGCCTCCTCGGACGCCACCGCCCTGCTGAGCTGGCAGCTGGACGCAGCCCACCAGGTCTCCTACAGCCTGAAGGGCGCCACCGCCGTGGCCGGTGCGGTCTCCGGCGAGCAGCTGACCTACCCCGGGGTCCTGCCGGGCGCCGATGTCGTCTACAACGGCATGGCACAGGGCATCAAGGAGTCCCTGGTACTGCACGACTCCTCCGCTCCCGCCGTCTGGGACTTCCCCCTGGCGCTCACCGGGCTGAGCGCGGCCGTCGGCGACGGCGGCCAGGTCGAGTTCCGGGACGAGAAGGGCGATGTCCGCCTGACCATCCCGACGGGGTTCATGGAGGACTCGCGGATTGACCCGGCGTCGGGGGACGGCGCTCGTACCGGCGGTGTGACGTACACGCTCGTGACCGAGAACGACACTCCGGTCCTGCGGATGTCGCTCGACACGTCCTGGCTGAAGGACCCGAACCGGGTCTACCCGGTGAAGGTCGACCCGACCACCACGAACGGGATCAACGCCGGCCAGTCGACGTTCGTTCAGAACACGGCACGGGCCAACAACTCGGCCGACTCCGTGCTCCGGATCGGCACCTACGACGGCGGCACCGACCGGTTCAACACCTACCTCTACTTCCCTGCCGTGGCCAACATCGGCATGAACTACGTCGAGGCCGTCACCCTCAACCTGAACAACACCCACTCCTACGAGTGCTCACCCCACCCGGTGAACGTCAGCCAGATCACCAGCGGCTGGGACCCCTCCGGGATCAGGGACTACCCCGGTGTCTCGATCGGACAGCAGCTCGGCTCTCGCTCCTGGTCGCACGGCGACGGCTGCGGCGGGCCGGCCTGGGACTGGGTGAGCCTCGGCGGGAGCCACGGCGACGCGGGTGTCCAGCTGGTCGAGAGCTGGGCGCACGCCGGCGCCAACTACGGTCTCGCCGTCACCACCAGCAACACCGACACCTACAGCTGGAAGAAGTTCTCCAGCGTGAACACCGCCTACCCGCCCTACCTGTCCGTCGTGTACAGCGACTGGGCTGCCTCGTACAGCCTCGGAACCGACTACATTCCGCCGACTGCCAATACGGCCGGCTCGCAGCAGGTGGTGATGACCAACCTCGCCGCGAACTGGTGGAACTCCACCAGCATGCAGCTCAAGGCTCGCATATTCGACAGCAACTGGAACGAGCTGAACGTCAACGCGCCGCTCACCGGTGTTCCGGGCCTCGTGCGGACCGGCGAGTCCGTGACGGTCACCGGCGTCATTCCGGCGCTGCCCGCCAACCGGTCGTACATCCTCTGCTGGGACGGCTACGTCGGAGGCACCGCCTCCCTGCGCGACTCCTACGGCGTCCCCACCGGACCGTGCACATGGATCTCCAGCAGCAACATCCCGCCGCAGATCGACCTCGTCGAGCCGCTCAGCGGCACTTCGGTGGGCACCCTGTCGCCGCAGCTCTACGCCACCGGACACGATCCCGACAACAGCCCGGGAACCGGCGTCGACTACGACTTCAAGGTGTTCACCGACCCGTCGCTCGGCAGCCCGCAACTGCTCGCGGAGTCGGGCTGGCAGCCGTCCAACTCCTGGAAGGTGCCGAGCGGACTGCTCGCCTGGAACGCGACGTACCAGTGGACGGTCAAGGCCGGCGACCACCAGGGCGAGAGCCTCGAATCGGCCCCCATCCGCTTCACCACCTCGGTGCAGCAGCCCCTGATCACCTCCCGGCTCGGCGGCGCCGTCGGCAACGGGAGCACCCGTAGCTTCGACCCGCAGGCCGGCAACTACACCACCGACGCCACCGACGCCTCGGTCACCGCGGTCGGTCCGGCACTGGCCGTGAACCGGACGTACAACTCGCTCGATCCGCGTACCGGGGCCATGTTCGGTGCCGGCTGGTCGTCGGTGTACGACATGAGCGTGATACCGGACGCGGACGGCGGCGGCGGAGTGGTGCTGACGACCGCCAACGGCCGGACCGAGCGGTTCGGGCGGAACGATTTCCAGCTCACCCGACTCGCCGCCACCGGCGACCAGACCGGTGACGGCGTCGACGACGCGGTGGCGGTGGACTCCAGCACCGGCAAGCTGTGGCTCTACCCGGGCCCGGACTTCTCCCAGACCAAGCGCCGTCTGCTCGGCGAAGGCTGGAACGGCGCCGGTCGGATCGTCGGCGCCGACGTCACCGGCGACGGCGTGGGTGACGTGCTCGCCGTCAACACGTCGAACGACTCGATCACCCTGAACACCGGCGTCAGCGGCACCAACCTCGGTGCCGTCACGACCCTGGCCACCGGCGGCTGGAAGACCCTGACCAACGTGGCGGTCACCCCTCCGCTGACCACCGACGGACGAAAGGACCTGCTGGCCGTCGACCCCGCCACCGGAACGCTCTACGCCTACCCGATCACTGCCGGCGGCTCCTCGCTCGGTGCGCGCGTCGCCGTCGGCAGCGGCTGGAACGGCCTGCGCGAGGCCATCGGTGGCGACTTCAACCATGACGGCCGCGGCGATCTCGCCGTCATCAACACCAGCGGCCACCTGCTGCTGTACCCGGGCACCGGCAACGCGGTCCTGGGCGCCTCCACCTTCAACAGCCCTGTCGACCTCGGCGGTGGCTGGGACGGTCTGCGCGACCTCGCTCCCGTCGACGGCATCCCTGGCGACCCCGGAACGGACATCCTCGCCGTCGACAAGGCCACCGGCAGCCAGTACCTGTACCACTCCGCCGGCTCCCCCCAGTGGTCCGCCGCCGCGCGCACCACCACCGGCATGCCTGTCTACACGTCCCCCGCCGGCGAGTTCGAGACCCTCGCGGCCCGGGCCGGCGGCGGCTACACCCTCGCCGACAAGACCGGCACCGTCTACAACTTCGCCCAGCCCTCCGGTAGCGGCTACCTGCTGTCGCAGATCACCGACCGCCAGCAGCACACCCAGGCCCTGCACTACACCGGCGGGAAGCTCGACACCGTTACCGACGAGGCGTCCGGCCGCGCCCTGCACTTCGCCTGGACCACCGACGGCCGGCACGTCGCGCAGGTCGCCACCGACCCGGCCACCGCCGGCGACACCACCACGGCGCTCACCTGGACCTACGGCTACGACGCCACCGACGCCGACCGACTCGCTCAGGTCTGCACCCCGCCTGCGGGCACCAATACCGCCCGCCCCTGCACCGGCTACGCCTACACCTCGGGCTCGCACCTGCGCTCGGCCGTCCTGGACGCCGCGCCCGTCTCCTACTGGCGCCTGGGCGAGGCCTCCGGCACCACCGCGAACAGCGAGACCATCGCCAACCAGGGCACCGACAGGGCCACCTACTCCGCCCAGGGCGTCACCCTCGGCGCCGCCGGCCCGGGCAACGGCTCCCCTGCCACGGCGGCCACCTTCAACGGCACCTCCGGTGTCGTCACCCTCCCACGGAGCCTCCTGGACGCCTCCGCCTACGCCACCATCGGCCTGTGGTTCAGGACCACCGGCCAGGGCGTGCTGTTCGGATACCAGACCGACTCCTTCCCCGCCGCCACCACCACCGGGAACTACACCCCGGCCCTGTACGTCGGCACCTCCGGCAAGCTCTACGGTGAGCTGTGGAACGGCTGGGTCAACCCGATCGCCTCCACCGGCCAGGTCAACGACGGCAAGTGGCACTACGCGCTGCTGACCGCCTCCGGCGACACCCAGACCCTCTACCTGGACGGCACCGCCCAGGGCACCCGCACCGGGCAGGTCGTCGCCCCCGGGCAGCGCGTCGCCACCGTCGGCGGCGGCTTTATCGGCGGCGGCTGGCCCGACGAGCCGTACTACAACGGCAGCGACAACACCGGCCACGCCGGCTACTTCAACGGCACCATCAGCGACGTCGCGTTCTACAACCGCACCCTCGGCGCACCCGCCGTCTCCGCCCAATGGGCCGCCGCGCAGAGGCCGTCCGCCGAACTCACCACCGTCACCCTGCCCTCCGGCAAGACCGGCCTGGCCGTCAGTTACGACACGGTCAACGACCGCGCCACCCAGTACACCGACCCCGACGGCGGTGTCTGGAAGCTCAACCAACCCACCGTCTCCGGATCCGAACAGGAGTACCGCAGCGCGGTTCTCGGTTCCCGCCCCGGCGGCTACTGGCGTCTGGCGGAGGGGAAGGCCGGACAGGCCACCAACGCCGTCCAGACCCCGCGTCCCACCCCCAACAACGGCACCTACTCCAATGTGGCCCTCGGCGCTCCGGGCCCGACCAGCGGCAGCACGGCAGCGACCTTCGACGGCACCACCTCCTGGGCCGAGCTCCCCGCCGCGTACGCCCCCACCACCGGCACCGGCGCCTTCGCGCTGTGGTTCAGAACCACAGCGCCCGGCGTCCTGATCGGCTACCAGTCCTTCCCCATCGGCGCCGCCCACGTCCAGGCCACGGACCAGTGGAACCCCGCCCTCTACGTCGGCACCGACGGCAAGCTCCACGGCCAGCTGTGGACCGGCAAGGCCTCCAGCACGCTCGCAACCGGGGCCACCGTCACCGACGGCAAGTGGCACCAGGCCGTGCTGTCCACCGACACGTCCACCAGCCAGACCCTCTACCTCGACGGCCAGGCCGCCGGCTCCCTCGCCGGTGAGATCAAGCCCAACGGCCGCCTCCACGTCTACGTCGGCGCCGGCGCCTCCGACATCGGCTGGCCCGCCGCCCCCACCGACCCGTCAGGCCACTTCAACGGCCAGATCGCCGACGTCGCCGCCTTCGACCACCCCGTCAACGCCGCCGCCCTCTACGCCCAGGCGGCCAACGGCACGGCCGCGTACGACGCCGCCGTCATCGACGCCCGCCCGTCCGGGTACTGGCGGCTGTCCGACACCGCCGGCAACCAGGCCACCGAACTGCTCACCTCCGGGGCGCTCGCCGAGAACCAGGGCAGCTACTCCGACACCTCCCTGACCGCCGGCGGCCCATACTCCACCGGCAACACCAGCGTGGCGACCTTCAACGGCACCACCTCCTACGTCCGGCTGCCCGCGGACGCCGCCCCCCACATCGGCAACACCGCCACCGTCGAGGTCTGGTTCAAGACCGCGAAACCCGGCGTCGTCTACAGCTACCAGTCCGACCCCATCGGCGGCACCACCCCGGCCACCTACACGCCGGTCCTGTACGTCGGCGCCGACGGCCGACTCCGCGGCCAGGTCTGGAACGGAGACAACACCAACACCGCCGTCTCCGCCACCGCCGTCAACGACAACGCCTGGCACATGGCCGACCTCGTCGTCGGCTACGCGAACGGCTCCTTCTACCAGCAGCTCTTCGTCGACGGCGCCGCCAGTGGAAGCCCCGTCAGCGGCGCCACCAAGTACACCAGCCCCCGGTACTCCTACCTCGGCGCGGGAACCGTCAGCGGCTGGCCCAGCCAACCGGCCGACGGCAACGGACACTTCACCGGCCAGATCGCCGACTTCTCCTACTACGGCTACGCCCTGGAGACCAGTACGATCAGCCGCCACTACGGCTACGCCACCGCCCCCGCGGGCGAGGCCGTCACCCAGTCCGGGAACTACCGCACCGGCGTGATCGGCTCCACCCCCGAGGCCTACTGGCGGCTGAACGAGCCCGCCGGTGCCGGCATCGTCCAGGACACCCTCGGCACCGCCCTGCCCGGACAGGGACACGGTACCTACACCAGCACCAACCTGGGTGTCACCGGCCCCTCCGGCAGCTCCGACGGCACCGCCGCCTCGTTCAACGGCACCACCTCCGCACTGCAACTGCCGCGCACCGCCATACCCGTGCGCGGAGCCAACAGCATCGAGCTGTGGTTCAGAACCACCACCGCCGGCGTGCTCTACGCCTACCAGTCCTTCCCGCTCGGTGCCGCCCACGCCGAGGGGGTGGACCAGTGGAACCCCGCCCTCTACGTCGGCACCGACGGCAAGCTCCACGGTGCCCTGTGGACCGGTGACGTCGCCACGGCGCTGACCTCCACCAAGAACGTCAACGACAACACCTGGCACCACGCCGTCCTCGCCGGCGACGACAACAGTCAGACGCTCTACCTCGACGGCGCCAAGACCGCGGGGTCCACCGCCAGGCACACCGTGTTCGCCAACGGCACCGCCTACGCCTACGTCGGCGCCGGAACCGCCGACGGCACCTGGCCCAACCACCCCACCAGCCCCGACGGGCGCTTCACCGGCACCATCGCCGAAGTCGCCTACTACCCCTCCGTCCTGAACGCGGACGCCGTCACCACCCACTACAAGGCCATGGGCAGCGCCGCGGCGCAGACCAAGCTCACCACCGCCACCGTCACCGACCCGCTCTCCCACACCCTCACCTGGCGCTGGGACACCCGAACCGGCCAACTCACCGCCGTCACCGACGCCAACGCCGCCACCACCCGGTACAGCTACGACAGCCACGGCTTCCTCCACAGCGTCACCGACCCCGACGGGCACACCATCACCACCGGCCACGACGAGCGCGGCAACACCGTCTCCACCACCACCTGCACGGACGCCGCGCACTGCCACACGGCATACGCCTCCTACGCGCTCGACCAGGCCAACCCCTTCAGCCCCGTCAACGACCGGCCCCTGAGCAGCAGTGACGCCCGGTCGAAGAACGCCAACGACACCACCTACAGCACCACTTACACGTACAACGCGCTCGGTGACCCCACCGCCACGACCGCCCCCGCCACCCCTGACTTCCCCAACGGCCGCACCGCGACCGTCAGCTACACGACGGGCACCGAGGCGGCCGTAGGCTCGACCGGCACCCAGCCCGCCGCGCTGCCCGCAACCACCACCGACACCGCCGGCGCCGCCACCACCTACGTCTACGACAGGGCCGGCAACCTCACCCGCGCCACCGCACCCACCGGCCTGGTCACCAGCTACACGTACGACAACCTCGGGCGCCGCACCGCCGCCGGCACCACCTGCACCGACTGCGGCCCCACCGCCACCACCACCTACACCTGGGACGGTCTCGGCAACCCCCTGACGCGGACTGACCCGGCCACCACCGACGCCGTCACCGGCACCGTCCACACCCGCAGGACCGCCACCGGCTACGACACGGACGGCAACCGGACCACCCAGACCGTCGACGACACCACCGGCGGCGACGCTCCGCGCACCACCACCTGGGCCTACAACTCCTACAACCAGCTGTCCAGGACCACCGACCCGGCCGGCCGTGCCACCAGCTACGTCTACGACGCCGAGGCCCACCCCATCAACCGGACCGACCCCGCCGGCACCTCCTGGAGCTACACCTACGACGGCAACGGCCGACTCCTGCGCACCGGCATCAACAACTACACCGGCAGCCCGCTCAACCCCGTCCCCTCCCGCTTCCAGGTCCTGGAGGCCCGCGCCTACGACCCCGCCGGCCGGCTCGCCACCGTCACCGACGCCATGGGCCGCACCACCCACACCTACTACAACGACGACAACACCGTCGCCGAGACCGACCTCGACGGCTACCGCAACACGGACGGCACCCAGCGCACCGTCGTCCTCCAGCAGAACACCTACGACCCGGCCGGCCAACTCGTCCAGCAGACCACCGGCGGCGGCAAGACCACAGTCGTGACCGCCCACGACGCCGCGGGCCGCACCACTTCCACCACCCTCGACCCCGGCGGCCTCAATCGCACCACCGCCTACACCTACGACGCCGGCGACCGTGTTCTCAGCGCCACCGCCACCGGCGGCGGCCTCACCGAGCGCGCCGAGAACACCTACAGTCCCGCCGGCCTGCTGCTCACCCGGGCCGTCAAGGGCAACGGAACCGACGCGGTCACCAGCCACACCTACAACCAGCTCGGCCTGCGGACCAGCACCACCAGCCCCAACGGCCACGCCACCGGCGCCGACCCCGACGCGTACACCAGCACCCAGGCCTACGACGCGCTCGGCAGGCCCACCATCACCGCCGGGCCACTGGTCACCGCGGAAACCTACGACCCGGCCACCCGCGCCGGCGCGCCGACCGCCGGCCGCGCCCGCACCACCACCGGCTACAACACCTTTGGCGAAGTCACCGCCACCCGCGACCCGCTCGGCACCGTCACGACCCACACCTACGACCTCGCCGGACGCCGCACCGCCACCACCGGCACCGCGTACATCGACCCGCGCACCGGCACCGGCTTCACGCCGACCGCCACCACCGTCTACGACGCCCTCGACCGGATCACCTCCAGCACCGTCGACCCGGGCGGACTCAACCTCACGACCAGCAACCGCTACGACCAACTCGGCAACCTCGTCGAACAGAAGCTGCCCGCCGTCGGAGACACCGTTCCGACCTGGACGTACTCCCACGACCTGAACGGCGAACCGATCACGGCCACCAGTCCGCTCGGCAGCCGCACCGAAGCCACCTACGACGACCTCGGGCGCCGCATCAGCGCCACCCAGGTCGAGCGGTACCCCGTCCCCGTCGCCCTCACCAGTACCTTCGGCTACGACGACGCCGGTAACCAGATCACGTCCACCCAGCCCAAGGGCGGGATCACCAAGGCCACCTACAACGCCGCCGGCCAGCCCGTCACCGTCACCGACCCTGCCGGGCTCACCACCCGCACCACCTACGACGCCCTCGGCCGCCCGCAGAAAACCACCCACCCCGACGGAACCGCCGCCACCACGGCGTACGACGCCCTCGGCAACGCCGTCTCCAGCAGCCGGTTCGACGCCGCCGGCACCGTCATCGGCACCACCTACACCAGTTACGACCTGCAGAGCGCCCCCACCGGCAGCACCGACAACGTCACCGACCCGGCCGACATCGTGGCCCACACCACCACCCGTGCCTACGACCCGGCCGGCAACCTGATCCGCCAGACCGAACCCGTCGGACCGCAGTCCACCATCACCACCACCTTCGGCTACGACGCGGCCGGCCACCGCACGCGCTTCACCAACGGCAAGGGCTTCGCCACCTACTACACCTACAACAGCCTCGGCCTGCCCGAATCCACCGTCGAACCCGCCACCACGGCCGCCCCCGCCACCGCCGACGGCACGTTCACCACCAGCTACGATGCCGCAGGCCGCGCCACCACCCTCGTCGAACCCGGCGGCATCCTCCGCCGGCGCAGCTACGACCCGCTCGGCCGGACCACCGAGGAGACCGGCACCGGCGGCGAGGCCGCCACCCCGACCCGCACCCTCGGCTACGACCTCGACGGCCACCTCACCAGTGCCACCGCGCCCACCGGCACCAACGCCTACACGTACAACGACCGCGGCCTGCTGCTCACGAGCGCCGGGCCCGGCGGCAACTCCGGCTACGCCTACGACGCCGACGGCAACCTGACCGGCCGCTCCGACGCCGCCGGCAGCACCACCTACACCTACACCGCCGCCGGCCAACTGCTCACCGCGGCGGACCCGCTCACCGGGCGCACCCTCGGTTACGAGTACGACGCTGCGGGACGCCTCAAGACCACCCGGTACGGCAGTGGCGGCTCCACCCGCGACTTCGGCTACGACCAGGCCGGGCGCCTCGCCACCGACACCGTCAAGAACCCCGCCGGTTCCACCGTCTCCTCCATCGCCTACGGCTTCGACGCCAACGGCCGCATCACCGGGAAGGCCACCACCGGCACCGCCGGCGCCGGCCAGAACACCTATGCCTACGACCTCGCAGGCCGCCTCACCTCCTGGACCAGCGGCACCACCACGACCGCGTACACCTGGGACGCGGCCGGTAACCGCACCAGCGCGGGCGGCGTCACCAGCACGTACGACGAACGCAACGAACTCCTCGACGACGGCAGCAACAGCTACACCTACTCGCCCCGCGGCACCATGAACAGCCGGACCGTGCACGGAGCCCAGCCGACCGCCGTCCGGTTCGACGCCTTCGACCGGATGACCGGCCGGGGCCCCGTCGGCTACACCTACGACTCCCTCGACCGTGTCACCCAGTCGGGCACCGCCACGTTCACCTACGACGGCAGTTCCAACAACCAGGTCTCCGACGGCACCTCTCGCTACAGCCGCACCCCCGCAGGCGTCCTGCTCGCCACCGCGGGGACCGGTGCCTCCCCCACCTCCCGCATCGAACTCACCGACGCCCACAGCGACGTCGTCGCCACGTTCGACCCAGCCACCGGCACGCTCGGCAGCAGCACCGCCTACGACCCCTTCGGCAAGCCGACCGCCACCAACGGCACCGGCACCGCCCTCGGCTACCAGAGCGGCTGGACCGACCCCACCACCGGCGATGTCAACATGGCCGCCCGCTGGTACCAGCCCGGCGCCGGCACCTTCACCGCCCGGGACTCCTGGAACCTCAACCCCAGCCCCTCCATCCGGGGCAACCGGTTCACCTACGGCAGCGGCGACCCTCTCGACCGGGTCGACCCCAGCGGGCACATGGACTGCAGCTACGCCGCGAACCTCCGGCGGCTGAGGTCGAACAACCGAATCAACTGGGGGCTGATATGCAAAAACATCGACAAGAGCACGATCGACGACTTGACCGACGAACTCCTCGGTGACGACTTCAGTGGCGCAGACTTCTCGGATCCGGACCAGGCCTATGCTCCGGACCAGCAGAAGGACCTCTTCTGCGACGGCCACTGGTGGACAACGACATGCGGTGGCTCCGGGTCCCGCAACGACGGCGGCGGTGGCGGCCATGGCCCCGGCGGCGGCCACCACAATACGAAGTCAACGCACGGGCACCCGAGTACCGGCACCCCGAAGCCGAAGCCGAAGCCGAAGCCGAACATCCGCCCTATCAATGACGCCGACCGCCCCAAAGCCTCCCCCAACCCGCTCAACTGGCTGATCGACACGGTCGTCCAGATCGGCACCCCACTCCTCACCGGGATCACCGCGGGCGGCGCCACCTTCATCTCCTCCGTCGCGGCCTTTGCGGGATCTCTCCTCGTCACAGGGCTTGTGGACGCGTTGTCGGTCGGCTCGGAACGGCGGATCGGTACCAATCCGCAGTTGAAGGACAAGCCTCTTCCGATCGGTCGCACCGGCGGTCGGACAGAGGACGACGACGAGTCGTGTGGTGACAACGCGGGAACCAACGTGCACGGCAACATCACCTACCTTCCGAGGGAGCGCTTCCGACCGGGCCCCGCCGGTTGCCGTGCCACCGGAGCCTACGGCCACTTCGATTCACCCCAGGACTTGGAGGACGGGACAGGAACCGCGTGGAACTCCCGCGACTTCCCCGAAATGGTCACCCCGCCCGACTTCTGGAATCTGCCGGACTGCCAGGGGTGCCGTGCACGCGGACACAACATGGGCCGGCAGTTCGGCGGATCCGGAACAGACCTCCGGAACCTCGTCCCGTTGCACGGCAACGCCAACCTGGAAATGTCCAAGGTCGAGAACAAGATCGCCAACGAGGTTCGGTCGGGAAGGCAGCGCGTCGACTTCGAGGTGACCGACATCTACAGTGCGAACCAGACAGGGATCCCGACCGCAGTCCACTTGCAGGCGACAGGCACCGGAGGCCTCGATGTCGACTGCTACATCATGAATGTTCAGGACTACATCCGCATCTGCTCCTCCGAGCGGTACGGGTGGTGACGGGATGGAGACCTCCTTGGCACCTCTCCGGTGTTCGGTTGAGGAATTGCCCGTGATCTGAGGTCGCGGTGATCGGTGGGCCGGACTGCCGCACTGCACAGTTGACGAACGAACAGGCGCCACCCCGCTTCCCGCGGGGTGGCGCCTGTGTCGTCGCCGCGCCGTCACCGCGTCGTGCGCGGTCACCGGCTCCGGTGGTTACAGGACGACATCGAAGACCGACGTCCAGCCGGTGCCGACCAGTGTGCGGCCGCTCGGGATGAAGTCGTACATGTCACCGTTCTGGGTGATGCCGACCGCCTCCGCCGCGCCGTCGTTGTTGAAGTCGCTGACGAACGGGTTCCACTCCCCGGGCCAGAAGCCGTTGCCCCAGAAATAGCGCGGGCCGAAGCTGGTGCTCTGGGCGTCACTGGTGTTCGGGAAGATGTAGAGGTCGCCGCCGTCGGTGCGGCCGATGATGTCGGGCTTGAAGTCGCCGTTGACGTCCGCGATCCGGATGGTGATCCAGTTGGCGGGCCACCAGCCGTTGCCGAGGAAGAAGCGGTTGCCGAGGGTGGAGGTACCGGCGCCTCCGGTGCCCGGGTAGACCCAGAGCTCGCCGCCGCTGTCGCGGGCGACGACGTCGGTCTTCCCGTCTCCGGTGACGTCGCCGAACGCCAGCGTGGTGTAACCGCCCCAGCCGACGCCTATCAGCGTCCGGGCACCGACCGTGCTGGTGCCGGAGTTGCCGGTCCCGGAGTAGAGCCACATGTCGCCCTCGCGGGTGAGGCCGATGATGTCGGTGTGCCCGTCATTGTTGAGGTCGGTGGCGTAGACGTTGGTCCAGTAGTCGCGCCACCAGCCGTTGCCGGCGAAGTACCGGCCGCCGAAGGTGGAGGTGCCGGAGCCGCCGGTGCCGGGGTAGACCCAGACGTCGCCGCTGGCGTCGCGGGTGAGGATGTCGGTCTTGCCGTCCGCGTTGAAGTCGGGCCGGCCCTGGGTGCCGCTGGTCCACTGGCCCTGGCCGACGGCGTTGTAGATCACCAGGACGCCGTGTTCGAGCAGCATCGCGTAGGAGTTGGGCTTGCCGTGGGTACGGGAGCTCCAGAGCGCCTTGGAGCCGTCGGCGCTGTAGACCACCAGGTTGCCGTCGGCCTGCATCCGGGCGTACGCGTTCGGGTTCCCACCGGTGTTGGAGGCCCAGAAGACCTTGCCGGCCTTGGTCAGCACGAGGTTGCCGTCGGCCTGCATGGTGAGCTTGGCGGTGCCGGTGGCGTACTCCTGGCCGGAGGTCAGGTTGGTGCCGGAGGGGATCCGGGCGCCGGCCACGCCGTCGACGGTCCAGCCGCCCGAGAAGGATCCGACGACCCCGCCCGCGAGTTGGCCGTACCAGGCGAACAGGGTGCTGTCGGCCTTGCGCGCCCACAGGTCCGGGACGCCGTCGCCGCTGATGTCGCCGACCGAGCCGACGGTGGGCCAGAGGTCCTTGGTGACGCCGTAGCCGACCTTGGTGCGGTCCTTGGTGCCCCAGGTGGCCAGATCGACGACGCCGTTGGCGTCCTTGCTTCCGTAGGAGCGCAGGATGTCGCCGCCGACCTCGTCGCGCAGCCAGAGGTCCGGGACGCCGTCACCGTTGAGGTCGCCGGGGGCGATCACGGTGTACTTGTCCCAGTCGTCGCCGCCGACCAGGACCGGGTCGGAGTTGTCCAGGAAGTTGTCGCGCGAGCCGTAGTAGGCCCACAGCAGCTTGCCCTCGCGCACTAGCAGGTCCGGGACCTTGTCGCCGTTGAGGTCGCCGGGCGACAGGATCTGGGTGTTCGGGTTCTGCCAGTGGTCGTTGCCGGACGGGCAGGTGTCGTTGGCGACCGGGCAGTAGACGCTGAGTTCCTGCTTCTTCTTGCCGAAGTCGGTCGTCGCCCTGCCGAGGCCGTTGTTGGGGTAGCTGAACAGCTTGCGGCGCTTGTCGACGCTGTCGTACTCCAGGGTGACGAGGTCGTTGTAGCCGTCGTCGCCCCAGTCGCCGGAGTAGGTGATGCGCGGGTCGGTGAAGCTCAGGCCGCCGTTGGTGGCGGCGGAGAACTGGCCGTTGCCCTGGCCCGCGTAGGTCAGCAGGGTGCCGTTGGTGTCGACGCTCCAGATGTCCTTGTTGCCGTCGCCGTTGAGGTCGTAGAGCGGGTCCTTCTCCGTCGACCGGGCGGCGTAGAAGATGTACGTCGCGGTGTCGGAGCGGTTGCCGGCGGCGTCCTGGCTGAAGGCGTGCACGAAGTGCGGTCCCACACCGGAGGGGGTGAGCTCGACGGTGACCGGGTCGCCGGGGTGGACCGCGTCCTTGGTCTTCACCGACTGCTCCCAGTCGGTGTAGTAGCCGTAGCGGACGACGTCGCCGATGCCGTTGGACGAGAGGGTGAAGAGGCCCTTGCTGCGGGCCTTGCCGGTGCCGGCCGGCCAGCCGTTCTCGCCGTTGGGGAAGGCCGAGGAGTCGACCTTGGGCGCCTTGGCCGGGCGGGTCCGGTCGACGCTGAAGCGGCAGCTGGTGCTCCAGCCCGAGTACTCGCTGCCGTCGTACGCCCGGACCTGCCAGGTGTAGTCGCCGGTGGGCAGTTCGGCGTCCGGCACGACCAGGGTGGAGACCCGGTTCTTGAGCGCCGGGATCCACTTGTCGGCGACCAGCGAGCCGCCGCGGAAGATCTGGAACTGCGCCGAGAGGTTGCCCGCGTTGGGATCGTCGACCATGGCGTACAGGCTGACCGTGGTGTTGCCGATCAGGCCGCCGGTGGCGCAGTCGGTGCGCGGGTTGGTGCCCAGGTCCCAGGGCGTCATCGGCGGGTCGTTGTACGTCGTCTCCAGGTAGGCGGACTTGGAGTCGAACTTCTTCCAGCCGAAGGTGTCGCCCTCGTTCTCCGCGTACAGGCCGAGGGTGATGTTGGGGTCACCGGCGGCGGCGACCCGCTGCGTCTTCCAGGTGACGTCCCATTCGAGGTTGCCACCGGGGCAGTTGCCGGAGTTCCAGCCCTTGGCGTCGTTGACGGTCCCCAGCCAGTCGATCTTGCCGGGCTGCTTCTCCCAGGTGGTGTTCTTGTCGATGCCGCCGGTGTGCCAGAGCTGGACCGGACGGGCCTGGCAGGACCAGGACCAGGTGTTGTTGATCCGGAAGGTGGACTTGATCACCTTCCGGCCCTTGATGTTGCTGGTGTCCAGCTGGAAGAAGGACCGGGACAGCCCGTTGGTCTCGTTCTCGTAGCCGACCCGGGCCACCTCGTTGGCGTTCCAGAAGCTCATCTTCGGGTACTTCTTGTAGACCCGCGTCCAGTTCTGCCGCCCGCCCCACGCCCAGGACGGGTCGATGTAGACCGGGTACCGGGTGTCGGCGGCCGTCAGCAGCGCCTGGTCCGGTGTGATCTGCAGGGTGTTGCCGCTGACCGAGGTCGGCATGACGGCGTCCTTGGCGCCGACCGGCTGCTCGAACCCGCTCGCCGGGTCGCCGGCGGCCCCGACCGTCAGCGCGGAGGCCTCGGTGCCCGGGGCGGCCGGGGCGGCGGCGGACTTCGCGGACCCTGCGGCGGACGGCGCGCTGCTGATCGTGGTGGAGTCCCACATCATCGGCGGCGGGCTGGTGAACACCGGGCGCCCGGCGGGGTCGGTGGCCTGCACGGCGCCGGTGGCCGCGTCGGTGGCGACCGTCACACCGACCGTCGACATCGTGTACTTGAGCGTCGCCAGCTCGGGGTTGGCCGCAGCCTGGGGCGTCTTGACGACCACCAGCTGCGAGAAGCCCTCGATCTCGGCCTTCAGCTGCACGTCGACGCCGGGCAGCACCTCGGCGTAGGTGGCGACGTTGCCGGCCAGGGTGGGCTGGGGCAGCGGCTTCGGCCAGGAGAGCGAGAGGGTGCGGCCGTCCTTGACGCCGGTCAGCAGCGGGCCGGCGCCGCCGCCGGAGAAGGCGATGGTGACGGAGGCGGCCTTCGGCTTCACCGAACCGTCGGCCGCGAGCTGCAGCGTCGGGTCGGTGGCCACCCAGGCGCCGCCGCGCAGTACGCGCACCGGGGTCCCGTAGTGGCGCACCGAGAAGGTGCCGTCGGGGTTGGCCCAGGTGTCCGACCGCTCGGTCCGGGCGGTGACGAGCTCGGCGGGGGCGTTGGTGGACTTGGCCTGCTGGAGGGCCTTCTCCTCGGGACTGACCGAGCCGTCGTCGTCGGACGGGTTCACGGCGACGCCCGAAGCAGCCGGCGCGGTCGGGGAGGTCGGGGCGGCCGGCAGGGCCCGGGCGACGGAGGGCGGCACGACGGCGAGGCCGACCGTGAGCCCTCCCACGAGGCCCAGGGCTATCGCCCCGGTCGGACGCACACCACTGCGCCCGTTCCTACTGGAAAGGATGGTCACACTGCTTCCTTCACGATGAGTGCATTTACCGAAAGCGGTAGGACTCTATACCCCACCGCGAGGCACCCCCTTGGTCCTCTCACATCGCCTTCATCTTCGTGATGCAAAGTCAACTTCACTCCGGTCCATCTGTGCTGACGGAAGACAAGAGCGCACACCATCGATCCTGACGAATGATCGCACACGGGACATTGCGCCCATCATTTCTCCAGGTGAGCGCAAGAAATCTGCGGTAGGGCCTTGTTAGCCTTCGTCGACTCATTCAGAATCATCGGAGGGACGAGTGAGGCATTTCGTCGTCCGTTGGCTGGCGACCGCAGTCGTGGCCACGGCATTGACATCGGCGCTGCCAGGTGCAGCGTCAGCCGCCGAGAACAGCGGCAGGGGACCGGATCTGCCGGCCCTTCAGCAGACCCGGCCGGTGCCCGTGAAGACGGCACCGATCGGCCGGGAAAAGCGGGCCCGCCTGGCCTCGACCGCCACGGAGAAGACCCCCGAGGCGGTATGGCCCGGCCCCGGTGCGATATCCGTGGAATCGGCATCCGAATCGGGCAAGTCGCTTGCGGCAAACGTTGATTCGCGCGCGAAGACACTCCCTTCGGGACAGCCGAAGGGAGTCGAGGTCACCGTCGCCGACCGGCAGCACACCCGTGCCGCCGGAATCGACGGCGTGCTGTTCTCGCTCACGGCGGCGGACCGGGCGCCCGAGGGCGACAAGGTCAAGGTCACGCTCGACTACTCGGCCTTCGCGAAGGCCTACGGCGGTGACTGGGCGTCACGGCTGCGGCTGGTCCAGCTCCCCGAGTGTGCGCTGACCACTCCGGACGGCCCGGAGTGCCGCACGCCGGTGCCGCTGGAGTCGGTGAACGAGCCCGCCAAGGGCGCCGTGTCGGCGAGCGTGGACGCCCCCGCCGCCCGCCCGGCGCAGGCGAAGGGCTTTTCGCTCGCCGCCGGGTCCACCGCGGCCGGCGGCGTCACGGTGCTCGCGGCGCTCGCCGACGCCAGCGGCCCCACCGGTGACTACAAGGCCACGCAGCTCCAGGCGTCCGGGGCCTGGTCGGCCGGCGGCTCCACCGGGACCTTCACCTGGTCCTACCCGATGTCGGTGCCCCCGGTGCCCGGCGGACTGCAGCCCGGCGTCTCGCTCGGCTACTCCTCGCAGGCCGTCGACGGGCGCAGCAGCGCCTCCAACAACCAGGCCGGCTGGCTGGGTGACGGCTGGTCGTACGAGCCGGGCTTCATCGAGCGGCGCTACAAGCCGTGCGACGACGACAGGACCGGCGGCACCAACACCGCCAAGGTCGGCGACCTGTGCTGGTTCAACGACAACGCCGTCCTCAACCTCGGCGGCAAGAACACCGAGCTGGTGTACGAGGCCGGCAAGGGTTGGCACCCGGCCGCGGACAGCGGCGAGAAGGTCGAGAAGCTGACCGGCGCCGCCAACGGCGACAACGACGGCGAGCACTGGAAGATCACCTCGACCGACGGCACCCAGTACTTCTTCGGCCTGAACCGCCTGCCGGGCTTCCAGCCGGGATCGGCGGAGACCAGGTCGACCTGGACGGTGCCGGTGTTCGGCAACCAGTCCGGCGAGCCCTGCTACAACGCGTCCTTCGCCAGTGCCTGGTGCCAGCAGGCCTGGCGCTGGCAGCTGGACTACGTGGTCGACGCGCGCGGCAACGCGATGGCGTACTACTGGAACACCGAGACCAACAACTACGCCCGCAACTGGAGCACGACGACCGGCAAGGGCACCGCGACCCCGTACGTGCACGGCGGCTGGCTCGACCGCGTCGAGTACGGCCTGCGCGCGGACACCGTGTACTCCGCCAAGCCGATGGGCGTCGTCAAGTTCGACGTCGACGAGCGCTGCCTGGCCGACTGCGGCACCTTCGACGAGGCCCACGCCAAGAACTGGCCGGACGTCCCGTTCGACCTGTACTGCGCGGACGGCGCGGACTGCAAGTCCAACGCCTCCCCCACCTTCTGGTCCCGCAAGCGCCTGGTCACCGTCACCACCAGGGCCCTGACCGGCGGCACCCACAAGGACGTCGACAGCTGGAGCCTGAAGCAGGGCTTCCCGCCCTCCGGTGACGGCCTCTCCACCCCGATGTGGCTCTCCTCCGTCACCCGCACCGGCTGGACCGGCGGCAAACTGGACCTGCCCGCGGTCACCTTCGAGGGCGAGCAGCTGGCGAACCGGGTGGACAGGACCGGTGACGGCCTCGCGCCGTTCATCCGGCTGCGGATGTCGCAGATCACCACCGAGACCGGCGGCACCATCGGCGTCTACTACTCCCAGCCCGGCTGCACCGCGACCAGCCTGCCGGCGGCGAACGGCTCGAACACCAGCCGCTGCTACCCCGTCAAGCGGCGCGAGGGCAGCACGGTGAAGGACGACTGGTTCAACAGCTACGTCGTCGAGAAGGTCGTCGAGGGCGACAACCTCGCCGAGACCCCGGACAAGGTCACCGAGTACTCCTACCCCGACGGCGCCGCCTGGGCGATGAACGAGGACGAGCTCACCAACGCCGACGAGCGCACCTTCTCCGTCGCCCGCGGCTACGGCCGCGTCCAGACCCGCACCGGCGCCGGCTACGACGCCCGGACCCTCACCGAGACCCGCTACTTCCGCGGCCTCGACGGGGCGGCGGTCAAGGACTCGGCCGGCGAGGCCGTCACCGACCGGCCCGAGTTCGCCGGCCAGCTGCGCGAGAAGGCCGTCTACAACGGGGACGGCGGCGCGCTGGTGTCGGCGACCTCGTACACGCCGTGGAGCTCCACCGCCACCGCGACCCGCAACCGCGCCGGGCTGCCGGCGCTCACCGCCCGCTTCACCGGCATCCAGAAGGAGCGGACCCGCACCGCGGTCACCGGCGGCGAGCGCCGCACCTCGCTGTCGCGCACCTTCGACGAGTACGGCCTGCTGTCCACCCTCAGCGAGCTCGGCGACGAGTCCAAGAGCGGTGACGAGCGGTGCACCACGACGACGTACGCCCGCAACACGGGCACCTGGATGCTGAACAAGCCGAGCCGGGTGGAGCTCGTCGGCGCGGCCTGCGGCGCGCCGGTCAACCGGCCGGCGGACGTCATCACCGACACCCAGACCCTCTACGACAACACCACCACCGTCGGCGCCGCGCCCACCGCCGGCCTGGCCACCGAGAGCCGCGGCATCAACGGGGCGGGCAACGGCTACGACACCCTCTCCCGCACCGGCTACGACGCCTACGGCCGCGTCGTCTCGGCCACCGACGCCTACGGCAAGACCACGACGACCGCCTACACCCCGGCCGCCGGGGAGGTCGCGGCCTCCTCCGTGGTCACCAACCCGCTCGGCCACACGACCACCACCGGCTACGAGCCGCTGCGCGGCCAGGCGCTGACGATCTCGGACCCCAACGCCAAGGTGACCACCAGCCGCTTCGACGCGCTCGGCCGGCTCACCGGCGTCTGGCTGCCCACCCGCTCGGCCGCCACCTACCCCGACTCGCCGAACTACGGGTTCGACTACCAGGTGCGCAACAACGGCCCGGTCGTGGTGACCACCCGCACCCTGCAGTTCGACTCCACCTACGAGACCTCGTACGCGATCTACGACGGCCTGATGCGCTCCCGCCAGACCCAGCGCACCTCGCCCGACCGCACGGGACGCCTCGTCACCGAGCAGTTCTACGACAGCCGCGGCCTGGCCTGGCGCGACTCCGGCTCGTACTACGCCGACGGCGCCGCCGAGGGCGTGCTGGTGACCGGGCAGGAGCTGAAGTACCCGTCCTCGACCGACACCCTCTACGACGGCGCCGCCCGGCCGACCGCCGTCATCGGCAAGCGGTTCGGCGACGAGACCAAGCGCACCACGACCACCTACCACGGTGACGGCATCACGGTCGTCCCGCCCAAGGGCGGCACCGCCAAGACCAACCTCGCCGACGCACGCGGCAACGTGGTCGAGATGAAGGAGTACACCAACGAGGACCGCACCGCGAGCCAGTCGGTGCTCTACCGCTACGACCAGCGCGGCCAGGTCGTCGAGATGACCGACCCGGTCGGCAACGTCTGGCGCTACGGTTACGACAGCCGCGGCCGGCAGGTCAGGGTCGAGGACCCGGACAAGGGCACCTCCGAGCTGACCTTCGACGCCGGCGGACGTGTCACCGACGTCAAGGACGCCCGCGGCGTGGTGCTGCACACCGACTACGACGCGCTCGGCCGCACCACCGCCGTCAAGCAGGGTGCCACCAAGCTCGCCGAGTGGACGTACGACACCGCGGCCAAGGGCAAGCCCGACACCAGCACCCGCTACCTGAACGGCGCCGCCTACGTCTCGGCGGTGACCTCGTACAACGCCCTCTACCAGCCGGTCAACACCCAGCTGACCGTCCCGTCCGCGGAGGGCCAGCTCGCCAACACCTACAAGTGGACGACGTCCTACTACCCCAACACCGGCCAGCCGATGTGGACCCAGCAGCCCGCGCTCGGCGGACTGCCGGCGGAGCGGATCGTCCACTCCTACACCCCGACCACCGGACTGCCCGTCAGCACGTACGCCGGCGGTGCCCCGATCGTCTCGGTCAGCACCTACGACCACTACGGCCGGACCCTGCGCGACGAGTACGGGGCGTTCGGCTCGCACCTGTGGGCCTCGTACGAGTACGAGGCCCACACCGGTAGCCTGCTGCGCGCCGTGAGCGACCGCGAGGCCGCCCCGCAGCGCATCGACGACACCCGCTACACCTACGACCCGGTCGGCAACGTGACCAGCACCTCGACCAGGTCCGGTCAGGACGCGCCGGTCGCGACCGACACCCAGTGCGTCATCACCGACTCGCTGCGCCGGATCACCCAGGCCTGGACCGCGACCGACAACTGCGCCGCCGCGCCGTCGGCGAGCACGGTCGGCGGCCCGGACGCCTACTGGACCAGCTTCGGCTACGACGGCGTCGGCAACCGCCGCAGCGAGACCCGGCACGGCCTCGGCGGCGCCGCGGACACCGTGCGCACCTACACCCCGGTCCAGGGCAAGCCCAACGCCCTCGCCGAGGTCACCCAGACCGGCCCCGGCGGCACCGTCAAGGAGAGCTACTCCTACGACGTCACCGGCAACACCACCGGCCGCACGATCGGCTCCGCCCCCGCCCAGACCCTGGAGTGGGACCAGCAGGGCCACCTCGCCAAGCTGACCGGCACCGGGACGGACAACACGTACGTCTACGACGCCGACGGCGGGCGGCTGGTGCGCAGGGACTCCACCGGCACCACGCTCTACCTGCCCGGCGGCAACGAGCTGAAGCTCGCGCCCGGCGCCGCCACGCCGGTCGGCACCCGCTACTACAGCCACGGCGGCAGGACCGCGGCCGTGCGCACGGCGGGCAAGCTGTCCTTCGTGCTCGCGGACCAGCACGGCACCGCGACCGTCCACGTCGACTCGGCCACCCAGGCCGTCACCCGGCGCAAGACGACCCTGTTCGGCGCCGAGCGCGGCGCCGCACCCGGCAGCGGCTGGCTCGGCGACCACGGCTTCCTGGGCGGCACCCGGGACGGCGACACCGGCCTGACCCACCTCGGGGCCCGCGAGTACGACCCCAACACCGGCCGGTTCATCAGCGTCGACCCGCGGATGGACACCACCGCCTCCCAGGAGATGGGCGCCTACACCTACGCCAACAACAACCCGCTGACCACCAGCGACCCGTCCGGCGAGGCGCTGCCCGAGTGCTACTCCGGCCAGTACACCTGCACCAACAAGGGCACCCAGCCGGTCGACTACGGCAGCAACTACCTCAACATCACCCGCAACGAGGGCGGCACCCCGGCCCCCGAGTACTGCGCCACCCACGACTGCTCCCCGCCGCCGCCGACCCCGCCGGCGCCGCACCGCAACTCGAAGGGCAACCTGAACAAGGAGGAGCGCAAGGCGCGGGCCGACTTCCTCTTCGCGGAGGACAAGAAGAGGATGGACTACGACAAGGTCCCGGACAAGGAACGGAAGGACCTGAACCGCTCCAACGGCTTCACCTTCAACATGGTGGAGACCGCGCTCTGCGTCCTGCACCCCTTCGAGTGCGAGGACTACGCCTCGATCAGCGCCGGGGCGTTCGCGGAGGCCTACCTCGAACAGCACGAGGCGGGCTCGGAGCAGATCAACGCCTACCGCCATGTGGTCTGGCAGGCCAGGCTCACCGTGGTGCTCGGGAAGAAGAGCGCGGAACGGTGGGGGGAGGCCCACGAGGCGTACTACCCGAAGTCGGAGGAGACGGACCACAAGACCGACCTGCTGAACAACGAGTACGGCCAGGCACTCGGTGAACGCCTGAGGCGCGAGCATCCCAAGGCGTCGCTACAGGAGCTCAACGCGGAGATCTCGAAGGCCGCAGCCGAGTACATCAGTTCCGACCACTACTCCCGTCAGAGCGACTGGGACTAGCGACCCGCCGTAGCGCACGACACCGTCGGAGGTTCGACGAAGGTGCCCGCCGGGAAGGCCTCACGGCCGGCCCGGCGGGCGCCGTCGTTTCACGGCTCGCCGGTGAGGTCGCGGACCAGGGTGCTGCTGACCTGGGGCAGTTCGCCGTACTCGGGGTCGTCGCCGTCGACCGGGAGCTGATGGATCACGGCCGCGATGCGGGGCGGCAGCCGCACGTCGAGGCCGTGGTGGCAGCGGGCCAGTATGTCGGCGAGCACCCTGGCCGGAAGCAGGGCGCGCGGGGCGTCCAGCACCCGCTGCGGGGGGCGGGGCAGGGTGGCCATCGCCTCGGCCTGCTGGCGCCAGACCTCGGCGTCCAGGAACTCCCCCAGGCTGCGGTGCAGCAGGCTCAGGAAGGACGCCGCGGTGTAGGAGCCGCCGCCGGCCGCGAACTGCCACCAGAACTGGGCGCCGTCGCGGTGGTCCGCGACGTACAGCAGCGCGCCGAGCACCAGGGCGCCCTCGGGGTGGATCCGTTCGCCGTTGACCAGCAGGCTCAGGGAGGCCGCGGCGGAGGGCATCGCCAGGACCAGGGAGGCGGCGAGGTCGAGTTCGTGGGCCGCCTGCTTGTGCTCGGAGGACATCGGGCTCGGCGCGGTCAGCAGCCGTTCCCAGGAGACGCCGGCACCCCCCGGCTGTGGCCGCGGGGCCCGGGCGGGCGTGTGGACGCCGGTCGCGTTCGGGTGCAGGGCCCGGTCGTGCTCGGTGCTCACCGGCCCTCCCCGCGCCGGCCGCCGAGCGCCGCGGCCAGCCGGTCGAGGGCCTGGCGCACGGTCGAGCGGACGTTGGCCTCGGTCGTCCCCAGGTAGCTGGCGATCTGGTCGTCCGGCAGGCCGAGCAGGTAGCGCAGCACGATCACGTCGTGGCGCCGCTCGGACAGCCGGCGCAGCGCGGCGTACAGCTGCTCGTGGCTGCCCTCGGTCTCCAGCAGGTGGTGTGCCCGCTCGGCGGCGGCCCGCACCGACTGGACCCACCCGGGGACGTTCGTCTGGGTGGGCAGCGGTTCGCCGTTCATCATCAGCTCCGCCAGGCAGGCCCCGATCTCCTCCTTGAGGATCGCCCAGGCGTGGAAGGGCGGGATCTGCTCGCGCAGGATGCGGGGCCACTCCTGCCACACCCGGGCCTTGGCGATCTCCACCACCGTGTGCGCGACGGCGTCGTCGCGCAGGCGCGCGCGGGCGAACCCGGTCCAGGCCCTGCCGTGCGTGTCGCAGAACGCGTCGAACGTCAGGCGGTCCCGGTCGCCGACCACCCAGTCGCTCTCGGTCAAGTCCCAATCCTCCCCTGCGGCACCCCGGCCGGGCGGCACCCGGTGCGGGCCGCCGGCCTCGGGTGGAACCCTACGGCCCTTCGCGGTGACAGCGGGAACTCGCTTCCCCGGTAGGCACATTAAGGCGTATTGGGTGGCGAGATGTTAAATCGCAACAAGAGGTTTGAAGATCAGACATATGGTGAGGCGACCGCGGGGCGAACGTCGCGCGAACATACCCGGAGCGAACCGCTGCGCGACCCGATTCGGTTATCCTGCTCGACACTTGTGGCACCGTCGACGCCCCGCGCGGGGGCGCTCCGACGACCTGGCAGGGGGAGCGCATGACCGACGGCACGGCCCGGAGCGACGACGTGGAGGTCAACCTCGACATCCATCTGGCGCACTCGGCGCGGATGTACGACTACTACCTCGGCGGAACGACCAACTTCCCCGCCGACCGGGAGGCCGCCGGCCGGGCGCTGGCGGTCTTCCCCTACGCCCGCTCCGCCGCCCGCGCCAACCGCGCCTTCATGCGCCGCTCGACGCGGCTGCTCGCCGAGGCCGGCATCCGGCAGTTCCTCGACATCGGCACCGGCATCCCGACCTCGCCGAACCTGCACGAGGTCGCGCAGTCGGTCTCCCCGGACGCCAAGGTCGTGTACGCCGACAACGACCCGATCGTGCTCCTCCACGCGCAGGCCCTGCTGCGCGGCACCGAGCAGGGCGTCACCGCCTACGTCCAGGCGGATGTGCGCGAGCCCGGGGCGCTGCTGGACTCGGCCCGGGAGGTCCTGGACTTCACCCGGCCGATAGCGCTCAGCATGAACGCCCTGCTGCACTTCGTCCCGTCCGAGGCCCACCGGATCACCGAGGGCCTCAAGGAGCAGCTGCCCGGCGGCTCGGCGCTGGTGATCAGTCACCTCACCCAGGACTTCGCGGCCGAGGAGACCGAGCGGCTGATCCAGGTCTACACCGCCGCCGGCACCGCGGTCGCGGCCCTGACCCGGGGCGAGTTCGGCGAGTTCTTCACCGGCTGGGACCTCATGGCGCCGGGTGTCGTCGCCACCCAGCGCTGGCACCCGACGCCCGAGGACGAGGCCGAGCCCGTCACGGACGCCGAGGCCTCCTGCTACGGGGCCGTCGCGATACGCCCCTGAGCCGCGCTCCCCCGGCGGCCGCGGGGCTCAGCCCGCCGCGGGTGCGGGGGCCTGCGCGGGGGTGCGGGCGAGTTCGTGCCGGTGCACGCGGGCGTGGCCGCGCCGGTCGTAGCGCCGGCTGGCGCCGAAGCCGACGGCCAGGGAGAGCAGCAGGTAGCACCCGAGGGTCACCCAGGCCGAGGTGAGGCCGGCCGCGCCGCGGGCGTCGAAGAACAGCACCGCCCGTACCCCGTCCACGACGTGCCGGGCCGGGAGGACCGACCCGAGGGCGGCGAGTGCCGGCGGCATGGCCTCGACGGGCATCGCGCCGCCCGAGGTGGGCGCGCCGAACAGGGTGACCAGCAGCAGGGCGAGCAGCTGACCCGGGGTGCCGAGCGCCGCGACCAGGCAGAGCGTGAACGTGGCGATGGTGATCGTGGTGCCGATCGAGAGCAGCCAGAGCTGGAACGGGTGCGAGGCCGGCATGTCGAGCAGGAGGGTCGCCGTGGCGAGGACCGCGGTACCGCTGAGCACCGCGGCCCCGGCCCCGATGCCGGTCTTGGCGAGCAGGGTCTGGGTCCGGCTGATCGGGGCGATCAGCTGCAGCACCCGCTTGGGGCCCACCTCCATCGGCAGGAAGCCGAGGGCGACGTCCAGGCCGGTGGTGACCATGATGGCGGGCAACAGGCCGGCCAGCAGCAGCATGATCGTGTAGTAGAGGGGCAGGGTGCCGCCGCCGGACTTGGCGGGGACGGGGTGGCCGGGGACGGCGCTCACCAGGACGGGGTCGGCGAGCAGCAGGCGCAGGGCCGGGTCCGGGGCGCCGGCCCGGACCGCCAGGCGCCGGCCGAGTTCGGCGGAGGCGTCCGCGGCGGCGGCGGTGGCGGCGTTCTGGGACAGCGAGGCGGCCAGGCCGCCGGCGCCCGGGTTGGTGAGGACGGTCAGCGCAGGGCGCTCGGCGGGCCCGTCGGACGCCAGCAGGCCGAGGGCCGCGCGGCTGAACTCCGGCGGGATCACCAGGACGGCGTAGACGTCGTCGTCCGCGAGCCGGTCGAGCGCCTGTTCCCGGGTGCCGAGGTCCTGCCAGGCGATCCGGTCCTGGGTCGCGCGCTGCTGGAGGACGCCGTCCCGGACGGCCCCGCCGAAGTCCACCCGCTCGCCGCCCGCGAGGGCGCCGGTGTCGGCGTTGACGATGCCGACCGGCAGGCCGTGCAGCCGGCCCTGCGGGTCGATGCTCGCCCCGAGGTAGGCGGACGTGCAGATGATCGCGAGCAGTGCGCCGGCGACGGCGGTGAGCCAGGCCTTGGGCCGGCGCCAGATGGCCGATGCGCGCATGGGTTTCCTCTCGTGGGGCCGGCCCTCCACGGGCTCGGCGATGGGCTCGGCGATGGGCTCGGCGATGGGCTCAGCGGTGGGTGTCGGCCCAGGCGCGGATCCGGTCCGCGATCGCCCCGGAGTCGCGGACCCAGCGGAAGTGGTCCGGCCGCCGGCCCGCGTCGCCGGCGTGGTGGTCCCGGTCCAGCCGGGCGGACGGGATCTTCGCGCAGAGCCGGTCCACGGCCGGCAGCGGGGCCAGGTCGTCGCCCGCCACCGAGAGCGCCAGGACCGGCAGGGTGAGCTCCGCCAGCAGGGTCTCGTAGTCCCGGTCGGCCCCGGCGGGCTCGAACCGGCCGGTGCGGCAGATCCGGGCCCAGTCGCGCATCAGGACGGCCGACTGGCGCCCGGCGAAGCCCAGCCGGTCCCCCGGCCAGTGGCCGACGGCGGTGGCCACCGCCGCGGTGAGGTGGGTGGCGGCCAGGACCCGCGCGCCGTGCAGGCCGGGGAAGCCGCGGTGGTCGACCGAGCCCGTCGCGACCAGGGCCACACCGGTGAGCGCCTCCGGGTCGGCCGCCGCGTGCAGCAGCGAGACCTGCCCGCCGAGGCTGTGGCCGACCGAGTAGACCGGCAGTGCGCCGAACCGGGTGCGGGCGGCGCCCAGCACGGCGGGCCAGTCCAGGGTGGCGAGTTCGTGGTAGCCGTGCCGGGCCGAGCGGTCGGCCCGGGGCCCGCTCGCGCCCTGCCCGCGCAGGTCGGCGCAGACCACGCCGAAGCCGGCGCGGGCGAGTTCGGCGCAGAACGCCTCGTAGTGGGCGGCCCTGACGCCGAGCGCGGGCCACAGCACGGCCACCGCGCTCGGCGCCCGGTCGGGCACGGTGACGGTCGCGGCCAGGGTGGCGGGCCGGCCGGGGACCGGGACCGTCAGCCGCTCGACCGTGGTCATCCGGCGGCCCCGAGCAGCATGTGCTCCAGCCGGGACTGCTGGGTCTCGTGCGACCAGCGTTCGGCGGTGGCCAGCCGCTCCTGCGGGGTGGTGTCCAGCAGCAGCCGGTCCGGCCAGACCTGGTATCCGGCGGCCAGGGCCGCGTGCTCCTCCATCCCCCGCTGGAAGAGCGTCTCGCGGCGCATCAGCATCTCCTGCATCGGCAGCCGCTGCCACAGCTCGTAGCCGCGGCCGATCACGTCGAGCAGCCGCCGGCGCTGCCCGGGCTGCTCGGTCAGCAGTCGGCGGATCACCGCGCTGCCCACGGTCAGGTGGCGGATCTCGTCGACGTTGGCGGCCCGTTCGATCAGCGCGGCGGCCGGGTCGAAGCAGCGCCACTTGCGTTCGCTCAGCTCCGCCGCCGGGGCGAGCACGCCCTCCACCAGCACGGTGAGCACCAGGACACCGCCGTAGAAGTCCGCGTTGTCGCGGAGCACGCCGAGGCCGAACTCCTCCAGCGGGTCGAGCACGGCCGCGCCGTCCGCTCCGGCGACCCGCTGGACGGTGGCGGCGAGTTCGCCGGCCGGCACGCCGAGGCGCAGCAGGTGGTCGCGGAAGGCGCGGGAGTGCCGGGCCTCGTCGATGAGCTGGGTGGAGAAGAACTCCAGGCAGCTCTCGTCGGGGGCGTGGAAGACCAGCTGGGTCAGCGCCCTGGTCGCCTTGGACTCGGCGAGGTGGCGGAAGGCGAACTCCGCGACCAGGGCGTCGCGCAGCGGCCCGGGGGTGAGCACTGCGGGGGTCGGCCCGGGGTCGGGGACGGTGCCGTCGCGCAGCTGGCGCAGCATGCCGCCGGCGACGTGGTCGAACCAGTACGGCAGGTCGCACTGCTCGGGGGTGAGTTCGAGGTCGCGGGCGCCTTCGAGGACGCCGGGGGCGGACCTGAGGTCGACCTCCGCGGGGAGGTCCGGGGTCGTGCCGATGGTCATGGTGGCTCCAGGTCAGCGTGAAGATCGATGGTTGACGATTCGTCAGATCGCTCGGGTGGCCCGCATCAGGTTCCACACCGCGGTGGGCGAGACGCCGCCCTCGAAGGCCGCGTACTCCGGTTCGATCACCTGCGGGTCCCACTTGAGCTTGAAGGCCTCCTGGCTGCGCGCCGGGTAGACCGCCCGGCCGTGCTCCGCCAGCAGGCCGACGACGCGGGCCAGGGTGCGGCTGGCCGCCGGGGGGTCGTGCTCGGCCGCGAGGCCCGCGAACGGGGTGAGGCCGAGGTGCAGCCAGCCGGCGCCCTCGGACTGGAACCGGGTGAGCGCGGTGAGGTTGATCAGCTCCACCGTGCCCACCGGGCTGTCGGGCCGGCGCCGGGTGAGGTCGTAGAGCCAGCCGGAGCGGGCCCCGTACGCCGGGGAGTAGCTGATGTACCCGATGGTCCGCCCCTCGCGCCGGGCGACGAAGGTGCGCCGCCAGGACGCTCCGGGGCCGCCCCGTTCGCCGATCAGGAACCGCAGTTCCTTGACGTGCCGCCCCTTGTCGCGCAGCCAGGCGGCGTCGATGGCGGACAGCTCCGGGTCCTCGCCCTCGCCCTGGGCCAGCTCGGTGACGGTCACGCCCTCCCGGCGGGCGCGGGCGGTGTTCTGCCGGACCTTGGCGAGTGCCCGGCCGCGGGTGGTGAAGGCGGCCAGGTCGATCGCGTAGGTGCTGCCGATCTGGTTCACGGCGAAGCCCTGTCCGGCGTACAACGGGATGTCCGCGGCGCGGAGTTGGGCGACGGTCAGCCGGGCCGGGACGGCCGCGCGGAACTCGGCGAGCAGCGCCGCCCGGTGTGCCGGCGGCGCGAACGGGCCGCCGAACTGGATGGCGTGCCGGCCCCGGAGCGTGTAGGCGATGAGGCCCCGGTCGTCGCCGCCGTGGTGGTGCCGGGTGCCGGAGTTCAGGGCGAGGAAGCCGCTGGGGTGGTCGGCGTGGCGGCGCAGGGTCTCGGCGGCGTCGGCCCGGGGAACGGCCGGGGTGGTCACACCCGCTCCTTCGGCCCGGCCGGCCGGGCGAACGTCGGGGAACCGCCGGCGAGTTGCTCGTCGAAGTCGACGAAGGCCGGGTGCGGGGAGGGCTCGAACGGCACGCTGAACGGCTTGAGGAAGTTGCCGAGCAGCCCGCGGTCGCCGCAGAGGTGGAGCGGGATGGCGAGCAGGGCCCACTCCGGCTCGACCAGCCACGCCCAGAGCGCGGCGACCGCGCCGGCGGTGAGGGCGCTGTGCATGGTGTTGTACAGCACGTAGTAGGCGCGGTGGATCCGTCCGCCCTTGGCCCGGTGGTGGGCGAGCGCCCCGGGCAGGTACCCGATGACGTCGATGTAGCCGAACAGCGCGAGGGCGGGCAGCCAGCGCACCTCGTCGAAGTGGTAGATCAGCAGCCCGGCGCAGATCAGCAGGCCGGTGAGGTACTCCGCGCGCAGCAGGCGGTAGGTGACCCGCGACTCGAAGCGGTTGGCGGCGTCCATCAGGCCTCCGTCCGGGCCGGTCCGGCGCCGAGCAGGCCCTCCAGGATGCCCAGGATGTTCTCCCGCAGCACCCGTTCGGCCACCGGGTCGATGATGCCGGCCAGGCTGGGCAGTCCGAAGTCGAACTCCGCGCTGAAGCGGACCGCGCAGCCCTCGCCCTCCTCCCGCACCTGCCACTGGCCGGTGAAGGTGTCGAAGTCGCCGGTGGTCTGCTCGAAGGAGATCAGCCGCCGTTCGTCGTCGAAGGTGTCGGCCTCCGACCAGCTGAGCACGCCGTTGCGGAAGTCCACCTCCCAGTCGCTGTGCAGCGGTTCGGTCCGCGGCCCGGGGTGGACGGTCACCTGCCGGACGGCCTCGACGAGCGAGGGGTAGCGGGCGAAGTCGCCGATCCGGGCGTACGCGTCGTCGGGTGCCACGCTGTCGTAGCGGACGTCCAGGTCCACGGTTCTCATGGGTCGTCACCTTCACTTCTCGGGGAGGAGTACTACGCGGAGGGGCGGGACGGGGCGGGGAGCCGGGCGGCGAGCGCGCGGGCGGCGGCGGTGACGGCGGCCTCCAGCCGCTCCAGCTCGTGCTCCTCCAGCACGGCGGGCGGGGTGAAGCGGGCCACCGCGTGGGCGTTCAGGGAGTGGTTGACCACCACCCCCCGGTCCAGCAGTTCGAGGATGAACTCCCCTACCAGGCCTGCGTCGTGGAACTCGACGCCGATCAGCAGCCCGCGGCCGCGGATGTCGGCGACCAGGTGCGGGCAGTGCTCGCCGAGCACCCGGGTCAGCATGGCGAGCAGCCGGCCGCCGAGCGCGTGCGAGCGGCCGACCAGGTCCTCCTCCTCGATCAGTTCGACCGCGGCGCGGGCGGCGGCCATGGCGATCGGCGCGGCGGAGAAGGTCGAGGTGTGCAGGAAGGGGTCGCGGTCGAAGGCGGCGAAGGCCGCGGGGGTGGCGATGGCCGCCGCGACCGGGACGACGCCGCCGCTGAGCGCCTTGCCGACCAGCAGGACGTCGGGCACGACCTGCTCGCGGTCGGCGCCCCACATGGTGCCGAGCCGGCCCAGCCCGGTCATCACCTCGTCCAGGACGAGGAAGGCGCCGGTCCGGCGGCACAACTGCTCGACCTGCTTGAGGTAGCCGTCCGGCGGGATCACCACGCCCGCCTCGCCCTGCACCGGTTCGAGGATCACGCAGGCGTCGGAGGCGTCCGGGCCGAGGGCCGCGGCCAGCGCGTCGATGTCGCCGTACGGGACGTGGGCGGTGTCCGGCAGCAGCGGCCGGAACGGGTCCTGGTAGAGCGGCTTGGCGGTGGCGGAGAGCGCGCCGAGCGTCTTGCCGTGGAAGCCGTCGACCATGGAGACCAGCCGCCGGTGGCCGGCGCTGCGGGCCAGCTTGATGCCGGTCTCCACCGCCTCGGCGCCGGAGCCGCAGAAGTGCACCCGCTCCAGGCCGGGCGGCGCGACCCGGGCCAGGGCGGCGGCGGCGTGGGCGGCGGAGGGCTCCAGCAGCAGCCGGGTGGACAGCGGGTGGGTGCGCAGCTGGTGCTCGACGGCGGCGACCACCTTCGGGTGGCAGGCGCCGGCCAGGAAGACGCCGTAGCCGCCGCAGTTGAGGTACTCGCGGCCGTCCGAGGTGCGGACCACGGAGCCGGAGGAGGACGCCTCGACCTGGCCGCCGAACATCTCGCCGAGCTTGCCGCGCCCCCGGCTGAGGTGGGCCCGGTAGAGCGCGGCGATGCCGGCCGGGTCGTGCGGGGCCGGTGCCGTGGTTTCGAGCGCCTGGGTCACTGCCCGGGTCCTTCCTGGGGTCGGTGGGGTGGCGACGTGCGCCCGGCCGGTCGACGGGGGATGCGCCGACCGGGCGCACGTGCCGGTCTGGGTCAGGACAGCAGCAGCGGCTGTCCCGCGTGGTGGTCCAGCAGGGCCTGGGCGCTGCTGGACCGGGAGGGCGGGTGGAAGGCCAGGGCCCGGCTGACCGCGAGCAGGTAGCCGACCTCCGAGGAGCCGATGTAGGCCATGCCGCCGAGCAGTTCGGCGGCCCGGTCGGCGGCCTCCACCAGCAGGTCCTGGGCGGCGTAGCGGGCGGTGAGCACGGCGGCCAGCTCGTCGTGGCCGACCTCGCCGGACTCGGCGGCCCGGGCCTGGTTCTCCACCACCGCGATGGCGGCCTCCAGCTTGGTGGCCAGTGCGGCCCGGTCGGTGGTGCTGCCCCGGCCCTCGTCCAGCGCCCGCTCGACCAGCCGGGCGACCGCGCCGGTGTAGGCCGCGGTCACCAGCAGCTCGAACCAGACGAAGCCGACGGTCTGCAGGGTGTCGAGTCCGCCGCCCAGTTCCTGCTTGGGCTTGAGCATCAGCTCGGGTGCCACCTCGACGTCCACCAGCCGGACCTCGTCGCTCTCGGCCCCGGCCAGGAAGCCGCTGGCCCAGAACGGGTGCCGGGTGATCCCGGGCGAGGTGGCCGGGATCAGCGCGACGCCCAGTTCGGTGCCGCCGTCCGGCAGCGGGACCGCCACGCTCGCGGTGAGCAGGTCCATCGACCGGGACAGGCTGCACGGCTTCTTGGCGCCGGTGACCAGGTAGCCGGCCTTGACCTGACGGGCCGTCATGGTCGCGCTGAGGATGCCCTGTCCGGCGCGCCCCTCGGCGAAGCCGGAGGCCACCAGCAGCCGGTCCCGGGCGATGCCCTCGATCAGCAGCCACTCCAGGCCGGTCGCGTCGGCCGAACCGAGCAGCGCGACCAGGCTGGCCACCGAGAAGTTGTGCATGGTCGCGGCCACCGCGAGCGAGGGCGACAGCGCCCCGATCGCCCGGGTCGCCCGGACCGCCTCGAGCGGGCCGGCGCCGCCGCCGCTGTAGGCGGTCGGCACCAGCAGGCCCGGGCCGCCGGCCCGGCGGAAGGCGTCCAGGCCGGGGCTCTCGGCCGACTCCAGGACCTCCAGCGGGACGTCGGCGAGCGCGTCGCGCAGTCCGGGCAGGAAGGTGTCGCAGGCCTCGCGGGCCAGCTCCATCGAGCGGATCATTCGGCCGCCTCCCGTGCCGGGACGAGCGCCTCGAACGCGGCCTCGACCGGTCGGATCCCGTCGGCCACGCTGACGCCCTGCAGGCGCGAGGTGCGCAGGATCGGGAAGTTGGCCTCGCCGCCGGGTCCGCCGGTCAGGCCGTTGCCGCCGTGGGTGGGCAGCAGCGGCAGGAAGCCGATGTGCGAGTCGTTCACCTTGATCAGGCCTCCGTTGGTGACGCCGGCGACGAACCGGTCCACCACCCGCGCGTCCCGGGCCCAGAGCGAGTTGCGCAGCCCGTAGGCGTTGGCGTTGGTGAACTCGATGACGGACTCCAGCAGTTCGTCGTCCGGGGCGTCCTCGGGGACGACCACCGGCAGCAGCGGGAAGAAGGTCTCGTGCCGGACGGCGTCCAGGTCGTCCGCCGCCTTCAGCCCGTCCACCCGGAGCAGGGTGGGCTCCAGGAAGAGCCCGATCGGGTCGGGCCTGCCGTCGACGTCCACCCGCTCGCCGCCGCAGAGCAGTCGGGCGCCGCCGGCGACGGCCTGCTCCAGCACCTCGAAGAAGGAGTCGGCGCGCAGCACCGGCGAGAGCAGCACTCCCTCGTCCTCGGGGAAGCCGGGCCGGATCTCGGCCACCCGGGCGCGCAGCCGTTCGATCAGCCGGTCGGCGATCCGCGGGTGGACCACCGCGCGGTTGGGCACCATGCAGATCTGGCCGGAGCCGTAGAAGGCCTCGGCGAGCGCTTCGGCCGCCAGGTCGGGGTCGGCGTCGTGCCAGACCACGGCGGTGTCGTTGCCGGCCAGTTCCAGCACCGGCTTCTTGCCGCGGGCCACGCACTCGGCGCCGAACGCGACGCCCTTCTCGCTGCCGCCGAAGTACATGATGTCGTCGACCAGCGGGCTGTCCAGCCAGTGCTGCAGGGTCTGCCGGGCGTCGGCGCAGACCGCGTTCAGCACCCCGGCCGGCGCGCCGACGCGCTCCAGCGCGGGGACCACCAGCCGGTGCAGCGCGTGCAGCACGCCGAGCGGCGCGCTCACCGGCGCCCGGACCACCAGGGCGTTGCCGGCGGCCAGCGCCCAGACCCCGAGCATCGAGTTGGCCACCGAGGCGTTCTGCGGCGGGTTGAGGCAGACCACGCCGTCCGCGACCCGTCGGACGGTCATCCGACGGGGCCCGATGACGGCCTGGTGCTCCATCTGGCCCCGGCACCACTCCCGGGTCTCCTCGCCGGTGTTGGCCAGCCAGCCGGTCAGCTCCCAGCGGGCCAGCGTGCGCGGGTGGCCCTCGGCGACCATCAGGTCGACGATCTCGTCGAAGTGCTCCACGACCAGGGCGCGGAACTCCTCGACCAGCCGCATCCGGGCGGCCAGCGGGAAGGCCCGCCACTCGCGGGCCGCCGTCGAGGCGGCGACCAGGGCGGCGTCCAGGTCGTGCCCGTCGGCGAGGGAGCAGCGGCCCACCACCTGCTCGGGGGCGTCGGCCGGGGCGATCCGGCCCTTCTCCAGGCCGCGCTTGAGCGCCAGCGACCCGAAGAAGTCGCGCACCATCGCGGAGGACCGCAGGGTGTACACCCAGTCGGTGCCAGGGCGGTCCTGCCCCGCGATGTAGGAACCGTAACTCAGCATCGCGTCACTCCTGTTCTTCGTCGCATTTTTCGTCGATTCCGGCCGCGGCAGGACTGTGCCGGACAACCGTGGACTCCCTGCGCGGGGGGCCTCCGGACGCTCCGGTCCGGGCGGGCCGCGGGAACACCGCGCCGTTCGGACCGCGAGGCCGATTCCTCCAGAACGATCCGTCTCGTCCTACGGTAGAGTCTGCCTGTCCCCCCGTCAACAACCCGCATGTCAGGGAGGTTTGCGTGAACCGACAGTGGTCGGTCGAGGAAAGCATGCTGATCGGGGCCCGCCCCGAAGTGGTCTACCGGGCCGTCAGCGACATCCGCCGGATGGGTGAGTGGAGCCCCGAGTGCAAGGCGGTACTGGCCCGGCGCGGGCCGGCCGCCGCAGGCTCGCCGTTCGTCGGGTTCAACCGGCGCGGCGTGGCGGTGTGGTTCACCACCTGCCGGGTCACCCGGGCCGAGGAGGGCCGGGAGTTCGCCTTCCGGGTCGGCATTTTCGGGCTGCCGGTGGCGAGTTGGGGGTACCGCTTCGAGCCGGCCCCGGACGGCGGCACGACGGTCACCGAGTACTGGCAGGACCTGCGGAAGGGGCCCGGCGCCCGGCTCACCGAGCTGCTCGGGCTGGTCTTCACCGCCACCCGCCCGATCGACCGGGCGCGGATCAACCGCCAGGGCATGCGCACCACGCTGGAACGGCTCAAGCGCGCGGTCGAGCGCGGCTAGGAGGGTTCGAGGAACGGGCCGCGCCGTGCCGCACGGCGCGGCCCGGGTGTCACTCGGAGCGCAGGTAGGGCGAGTTCAGCGTGCCGTCGACCAGGCGCTCGACGTCCGCCTCGGAGAAGGTCTCGTCGAAGAACAGGCAGCGGAACAGCATCACGCCCGCCCAGCTGTCGAGCACCAGCGAGACGTCCGTGTCCGGCGGCAGGTCGCCGCGCTCGATCGCCCGCTCCAGGGCCTGCGTCGAGCGGTTCTTGCGCTCGCCGACCAAGTTGTCCCGCAGCACGTTCTCGAACTCGGAGCTCGCCGCCGTGTCGGCGATCAGACCGGGCAGCACCGCACGGACCTCACGCAGGCCGAACAGCCTGGCCAGCGTGTTGGCCGCGGCGAGCATCTCCGCCCGGCTGTCGCCCAGGTCGGCCGTCGGCACCTCGGGGAAGGAGTCGCGCAGGGCGTCCAGCACCAGGGACGGCTTGTTGGGCCAGGTGCGGTAGATCGTCGCCTTGCCGACCCCGGCGTTGGCGGCCACCCCGCCGATCGTCAGCTTGGCGTAGCCCTGGGCGACGAGCATCTGGTGGGTGACGGACAGGATCCGCCGACGGGCCTCCAGGTCCCGCATGGCCGCCCCGGACGCGCCGTCCACGCGTGTCAGCGTGCGCTTGGTACCCACTGCTTCTCAATCCCCTGGCGTCGGAAGTGACTTGCGGCGACGGACGTGGCCGGTATCAGAAAAGAACGAGTCGGACCGTTCTATCATGACTGCGCCGCGCCGGGCCACCTCGTCCGCGGCGCGCCGGGCTGCGGCGAGGTACGGCGGGGTGCGCCGGGCTGCGGCGGGGTGCGCGCACCGCCGTGCACGCACCCCGCCGCGCCGGCCTCAGGCGCCGCGCCCGTCCAGTACCGCCTGGAAGGCGGCGGCCAGCCTCGGCACCAGCGCCAGGTCGGTGAACATGGTGTAGTGGTTGCCGGGCACCGGGACGACCGACATCTCGCCGTCGACGTGGGAGCGCCAGTAGTCCTTGCTCAGCAGCTTGATCCGCAGCACCGCCACCTCCTCCTCCGGGTGCGGCTGCTCGGCGTCGAAGACCACCACCGGTCCGCTGACCTTCCCGTCCGGGTAGTACCCCTTGAGGGCCTCGTGGTTGCGGCGCCAGATCCGCACGAACCGCAGGAACTCCTCCTCCCCGGCGGGCAGCCAGTCCGGGCGGGTCCTGAGCACCTCGGCCACCTCGGCCATGCTGCGCGGCGGAGCGGCGTCGCGCCGGATGCCGGCGTCCGGCATCACCGAGGCGATCATCTGCGGCAGCGCGACCAGGAACTCCTGCTCGGTCAGGGACTCGCCGACGTACGCCTCCGGCGGGTGCGCGTCGAACAGGTACAGCCCGGAGACCCCCTCGCCGGCCCGCTGCAGCTGCAGGGCGACCTCGAAGGCGAGGTTGCCGCCGAAGGAGTAGCCCGCGAGCCGGTACGGCCCGTGCGGCTGCACCGCCCGCATCCGCTCGATGTACAGCGCGGCCAGCTGCCGGATGGTGACCGGTCCGTCGCCGAGCTCACGGGGGTACGCGAACGCGGTCAGCGGGCCGTCGAAGTCCAGGTGCTCGGCCAGCCGGAAGTAGCAGAAGTTGGTGCCGCCCGCCGGGTAGATCAGGAACAGGTGCGGGCCCTCGCCCTCGCGCACCCGGACCATGGCGGAGTACTCGGCCGTGCCGTGGACCAGCTCCGTCAGGTACTCGGCGATCCCGCCGGGGGTGCGGCGGTCCGCGAACGCCTCGAAGTCGACCTCCACGTGGTAGCGCTGCGACAGCAGGCTCGCCGCGTCGACCGCGGTGAGCGAGTCGCCGCCGAGGTCGAAGAAGTCGTCGTCGGGGCCGATCCCGTCGATGCCCAGCAGCTGCTGCAGCACGGCGACGACCTCCGCCAGCAGCTCCCCGGCGGCGGCCCCCGGCGCGGCCGGCGTCGCGGCCGGGGCCGGGACCGGGGCGGCGGCCTCGCGGAGCGCCGGCTCGATCCAGTGGCTGCGCGGTTCGAGCGGGTAGCCGGGCAGGACGGTCTTCACCGCCGAGCCGAGGTCGCCGAGCAGCTCCGGCGCGACGCTGCCGCCCGCCACGAAGTCCCGGGCCGCCGGGTGGTCGCCGGCCCGCCCGCCGCCGGCCAGGAACGCGTCCAGTCCGGCCAGCGCCTCGTCCAGGGACCCGGCGACCAGCGCCAGGCGCTCCGTCCAGTGGGTGCGGCCGGTGCCGAGCGTGAGGGCGAGGTCGTCCAGGCGCGGCCGCGCCTGCTCCAGGTGGCCGCGCAGCCGCTCGGCCTGCCGGACCAGCGCCTCGGGGCCGCGCGCGGACAGCAGCAGCAGGTACGGCTCCCCCGCCGGCTCCCGGCGGCGCTCCGCCGCGACGTGGCGGCCCAGGACGCAGTGCCCGTTGGTGCCGCCGAGCCCGAAGGAGCTGACCGCGGCGGCCGTGATCGGCTCGGCCGGCAGGTGCTTGTCGGTGTGCACCACGTAGCGCGAACGCTCCAGCGGGATCAGCGGGTTGACCGCGGCGAAGTTGATCTGCGGGGGCACCGTCTGGTGGTGCAGCACCAGCGCGGTCTTGATCAGGCCCACGATGCCCGCGGCCGCGTCCAGGTGCCCGAGGTTGGCCTTGACGCTGCCCAGGGCGCACTCCCGGGTGGCGTGCTCGTGCGCCATCGACAGCGCCCGGATCTCGATCGGGTCGCCGATCGCGGTGCCGGTGCCGTGCGCCTCGACGTAGCCGATCTCGTCCGCCGAGGTGCCGGCCGCGGCCAGTGCGGCGGTGACGGCGCGGGCCTGGCCGCGCACGCCGGGCGCGGTGAAGCCGATCTTGTCGGAGCCGTCGTTGGTCACGGCGCTGCCGCGGACCACCGCGTAGATCCGGTCGCGGTCGGCGAGGGCGTCCGCGAGCCGCTTGAGCACGACCACGCCGGCCCCGTTGCCCCGCACGGTGCCGCCCGCCGCCGCGTCGAACGGCCGGCAGTCGCCGTCGGGGGACGCGATGCCGCCCTCCTTGTGCAGGTAGCCGGAGTGCTGCGGAACGGTGATGCTCACCCCGCCGGCCAGCGCGACGTCGCACTCGCCGCCGCGCAGCGCGGCCGCCGCCTGGTGCAGCGCCACCAGCGAGCTGGAGCAGGCGGACTGCACGGTCTGGCTGGGGCCGGTGAGCCCCAGCTTGTAGGAGACCCGGGTGGCCAGGAAGTCCTTGTCGTTGCCGATCAGCACCGGGTAGCTGAGCTCGGTCGGCGCGCCCTCCTGCTCGTCGCGCAGGATGTTGTTGAGCAGGTAGGTGCTCATGCTGGAGGAGGCGAACACCCCGATCGCGGCGTCGCCGGCGCGCGGCACCGTCCCGGCGTCCTCCAGGGCGCGCCAGCAGGTCTCCAGGAAGACGCGGTGCTGCGGGTCGGTCACCCGCGCCTCCTGCGGGGTGTAGCCGAAGAAGTCCGCGTCGAAGCGGTCGACGTCCTCCAGCGGGACGCCCCGGGCCACGTAGCCCGGCTGGGCCCGTAGCCGCTCGTCGACGCCGGCCGCGGCCATCTCCTCGTCGGTGAACCCGCGCACGGCGCTGACGCCGTCCACCAGGTTCTGCCAGAACTCGTCCACCGTGCGCGCACCGGGCAGGCGCACCGCCATGCCGACGATGGCCACGGGCTCCGCGGGATTGGCGGCAGTCATGTCGTTGCTACGCTCCTTGGTCATGCCGCACCACCGGCGGCGAGGGTCAACAGGTCCAGGTGGGTGGCCAGTTCACGCACGGTCGTGTGCATGAACAGGTCGATCATCTCCAGGCCGGGCACGTCCTGGGCGAGCCGGCGGTGCACCTGGAGCACCTGTACCGAGCTGCCGCCGATGTCGAAGAACCGGTCGTCGGCGGTGAATTCGGAGAAGCCGAGGACCTCCCGCCAGACCCGGGCGACCCGGACGACCGCCGGGGTCGCCGTGCCGTCCGCCTCGGCGAAGGACAGCCGGGTGTCCGGCTCGGGCTCGGACCACGGCAGCGCGGCCGCGTCGACCTTGCCGTTGACGGTCAGCGGCAGCGCCGCCACCTCGGCGTAGCGCGCGGGCAGCATGTAGCCCGGCAGCAGGTCCTTCATCGCCGCGCGGATCCGCTGGTCGTCCGCCTCCGGGCGGCGCACCACGAACCCGACCAGCTGCGGCTCCGCCGCCCGCTCGTCCAGCAGGACGGCGCAGTCGGTGACGCCGGGCACCTCGCGCAGCGCGGTCTCGACCTCGCCCAGCTCGATCCGGTACCCGCGCAGCTGGACCTGCTGGTCCATCCGGCCCAGGTAGACCAGGTTGCCGTCGGCGAGCACCCGGCCGAGGTCGCCCGAGCGGTAGAACCGCCCCTGCTCTCCGGGGAGTTCGACGAAGCGCTCGGCGGTGAGCTCCGGCTGTCCCAGGTAGCCCAGCGACACCCCGGCGCCGGACACCAGGATCTCGCCGGGGACGCCGACCGGGACCGGCGCCAGGTGGTGGTCGACCACCCGGACCGCCAGGTCCGCGAGCGGCTTGCCGATGATGCTGGGACGGCGCTCGGCGATGTCCTCGGGCGTCACCCGGTAGGACGTCACATGGACGGTGGTCTCGGTGATGCCGTACATGTTCACCAGCTCCGCCCGCGGGCCCAGCAGCTCGACCCAGCGCGCCAGGCTGTCGAACTGCAGCGCCTCGCCGCCGAAGACCACGTAGCGGACCCGGATCCGGTCCACGTGGCGCTCGTCCAGCGCCCCGCTGAGCCGGCGGAAGGCCGAGGGCGTCTGGTTGAGCACCGTGACGCCGGTCTCAGCGAGGAAGTCGGCGAACCGGTCGGGCGACTTCCGCTCGGCCTCGGACGGGACGACCAGGCGGCCGCCGTAGAGCAGCGCGCCGTACATCTCCCAGACCGCGAAGTCGAAGGCGTAGGAGTGGAAGAGGCACCAGGTGTCGTCGGCCGTGAAGCGGAACTCCCGGTCGGCGGCGCCGAACAGCCGCAGCACGTTGGCGTGGGTGACCTGGACGCCCTTGGGCTTGCCGGTCGACCCGGAGGTGAAGATCACGTAGGCGGGGCGCTGCCGCAGGTCCCGCACCGGGAGCGGCGTGCCGGGCAGGTCCGCGGCGGCGCCGAGCAGTTCGTCCAGCGGCAGGCGCGCGTCGTGGCCGATCCCGGCGAAGACGTCCGGTCCGCAGATCAGCGGCAGCTCCGCGAACCGGCCGATGATGTGGCGCACCCGGGCCTCGGGCGCCGCCGGGTCGAGCGGCACGTACGCCTTGCCGGCCTTCAGCACGCCGAGCAGTACCGCGATCAGGTCGCAGCCGCGGTCCATCGCGACGGCCACGTGGTCGGCGGGCACGGTCGCCCGCAGCCGGCGGGCGATCCGGTTGGCCCGCTCGTCCAGTTCGCGGTAGCTCAGCCGCTCGGTGCCGTACTCGACCGCGGTGCGGTCCGGGTACTGGGCGGCCCGCTGCTCGAAGACGGCCTGGACGGAGGGCGCGGTCGGGACCGGGAGGTGCCGGTTGACCAGGGCGTCGATGGCCCGGGCGCGGTCCGGGGAGACGCCGCGCACCTCGGCGAGGTCGACGTCCCGGCCGACGGCCACCGAGTCCAGCAGGGTCAGCAGGGTGGCCGGCGGGTCGCCGGCCGCCAGGGCGTCGGTGTGCGCGAGGTGGTAGCCGTAGCCGTCGCCGAGGTCCTCGACCCGGGCGACGAGCGGGTAGACCAGGTCGCGGCGGTGCAGTTCGAGGCTCTCGGCCGTCCAGTCGGCGATCCGGAAGGCGAGTGCCTGGCGGTAGTAGGTGAAGGAGCTGCTCGGTGTGTGGCGTCCGGCCCGGACCGCGGGGATGACCTCGTCGGCGTGCGCCGTCAGGTCGAAGTCCTCGTACCGGATCATCGAGCCCATCCGCTCCTCGACGTCCCGGCACAGGTCGCCGAAGGTGGCGTAGGCGTCGAGGTCCACCGCGAGCGGCAGGGTGTTGACGAAGTAGCCGTACGCGAGGCGCCGGCGCTCGTCCCTGCGGCGGTTGCCCAGCGGGATGGCCGTGGTGACGGTGCGGCTCGCGCTCAGGGTGCCGAGCAGCAGCAGGTGCACACCGAGGAAGAAGCTGAACTTGCGCACCCCGAGCTCGGCGACCGTCTTGTCGATCGCGGCGTTCAGCTCCGCGTCCAGCGGCAGCCACAGGTGCGAGCCCTCGAGGATCCCCTCGCCGTTGCGGCCGGCCTCCAGTTCCTCCAGCGCGAGCGCGGAGAGGCCGCCCAGCATCGAGCCGAAGAACTCCTTCGCGGCGGGGTCCCGGGCGTCGCCGTCCGGGAAGTCCAGCGGGCTGAGCTCGGCGCCGGCCGGCCGCGCGGAGGGGTCCCGGTAGAGGCGCTCGATCTCCGGGCCGACGTTGTAGAAGGCGAAGGCGTCGCAGATCAGGTGCGACATCCGGATGGTCAGGAAGGTGGCGTGGTCGTCCTCGACCAGCGTGTAGTCGTACAGCGGCCAGCGGTCGACGGGGATCTGCCGGCGGGCCTCCCCCGACATCCGCTCCCGGACGCGCTCGGTGGCGTCGCCCGCGCAGCGGGTGAGCGGTACCCGGTAGCGGCGCTCCGGGTCGTACACCGCCCTGACCTCGCCGTCGCGCTCCGCGAACACCGTGTTGAACGCGACGTTGGCGTTGAGGAACGCCTCGACCGCTCCGCGCAGGCGCTCGGAGTCGATGTCCCCGGTCATACGGAAGGCGAACGTCAGATCGTACGAGGTGTCGCGGGGATGAACTTTTCCGTGCAGATAGAGCTTTCGCTGAGCGGCCGTGAGAGCGCGTACCGTCTCGGGCATTTCTGACATCCCCCATGAGTGGCTTGCTGATTGCCGTGGAGGCTCGGTCCCGGCGATCTGGATATGCCGAATAAGGCACTGACGAAAATCTCGCGACACGGCGGCCGATTGCCCGCTGTGCGGATGCCGTGACTCTCCGCGGGCATCGCTGTCGGGGTTCGGGGCCCGCCGCCCCGTCCCGGCAGTGAAGAAGAACCTGCAGGTCGGGCGCGATGCTGCCGGGCGGTGGAGCTTTCCAGAACGGATCGACTCGACCCACACTAGGCCCGGCCCGGGTGGCCGTCAAGGAACTGCCGCCTCCGTTTACGCATCCCTGATAACCCGAATCACGTTCTTCGGCCAGTTTCTGAGGCCCCGTCGGACCGGGCATCCGGAACCCTTGAAATGGCCTGCCCGCTGACTACCATTGGGCGGCGACGCACCAGAATCAAGGGGGATCGGTGAAGGTCCGACAGCAGGAATCCGCCAGGTCTTCTCGCGCAGAGGAGAGCGGGGGGGAGCAGTCCGGCGGGGACGGCCGGCCCGGGCTCTCCGCCGTGGAACTCGTACCGGTGGGCGCACTGCTGCCCGCCGATTCACCGCGCAGCGCCGGCGAGGACCCGCACCACACCCAACTGCTCGCCCAGTCCGGGGCGGTGCTGCCGCCGATCACCGTGCACCGCGGCTCGATGCGCGTGGTGGACGGCATGCACCGCCTGCGCGCGACCGTCGCGCGCGGCGAGGAACTGATCCGGGTGCGCTTCTTCGAGGGGACCGCGTGCGAGGCCTTCCTGCTCGCCGTGCGCGAGAACACGGCGCACGGCCTGCCGCTGTCCCTGAGCGACCGCGCGGCCGCGGCCTCCCGCATCATCCGCTCGCACGGGACCTGGGCGGACCGGGCGATCGCCGAGACGACCGGCCTGTCCGCCAGGACGGTGCGGGAGATCCGCCGGGTCACGCTCGACGAGGCCGACCAGCCGGCCGTACGGCTGGGCCGGGACGGGCGGACCCGCCCGCTGAGCAGCGCCCGGGGGCGGGTGCTCGCCGGTCGGTTGATCGCCGAGATGCCCACCGCCTCACTGCGGCAGATCGCGGAGCTGGCCGGCATCTCCCCCGGCACCGTCCGGGACGTCCGCGCCCGGATCGACCGCGGCGAGGATCCGGTGCCCCCGTCGATGGCCGGAAACACCCGCCGGAGCAGCGGAGCTGATCGTCCGTCAGCGCCGTCCGCGGCCGAACGGCACGCGCACCGCAGGCCCGCCGGCTGGGTCGAACGGGAGGCCGAGCGGGAACCCGGGCGCGAACACCCGCCGATCACCGAGCAGCGGCAGATCGCGGAGCAGCGGCCGCCCACGGAACAGCCGCCGGCCGCCGAGCCGGCCCGCGACCAGGGAGCGCTGCTCGCCCTGCTGGCGAAGGACCCCTCGCTCAAGTATGCGGAGAACGGCCGTCTCCTGCTACGCCTGCTCAGCGCCACCTCGCTGCCCCCGCAGTACTGGCGGGAGCTGATGAACGCCGTCCCCGGCCACTCCCTCCCGCTGGTCAGCCAGGCCGCCAGGGCCTGCGCCGAGACCTGGGCGGAGTTCGCCGACCGGCTCGACGGCCGGGCCTGAGGGACCGTCACCGGCCGTCGCCGTGCAACTGCCGCAGAATCCGCGGTTGCACAGCACGAGGGCCGAGGGTGCGCGGCGCGCGGTCGGGCGGCTATCGTCACCAGTGCCTTCACCGCACCGCGGGTCAGCGGGCTTCCACACCCCTGAAGCGACCCGGTCCGGGAGGCTCGTTCGGCGCCGCGCGGCAGGACCCAGGGTCCTCCGGACCGTGGTCGACCACCCTGCCCGCACGCCGCCGACGCATTCCTGCCGGCGGTCCGCACCTGCCCGACGCCACTGCCTCGGGGACGAAGCCCGTCACGGACCATCGTCGACCACGACGGTCCCGGGCGCGCCGCGGCCACCCTTCGCGGCGCCCCGTCCCCGGCCTCCCATCCCACAGAAAACGGGGAACCCGACATGAACCTTCTGGAATCCACAGCGCCGGTGGCCACACGGACCGGACTGACCCACCCGGTCGGCATCCTCGGCACCGGCCTGCACGTGCCCCGGACCGTGGTCACCAACGAGGACCTCACCCGCACCCTGGACACCTCCGACGAGTGGATCACCTCCCGCACCGGCATCCGGGAACGGCGCTTCCTGGAGGAGGGCCGCGTCACCTCCGACATGGCCGTCGAGGCCGGCCGCCAGGCGCTCGCCCGGGCCGGGGTCGAGGCCTCGGAGCTGGACGCCATCGTGGTCGCCACGTTCACGCCCGACCAGCCGCTGCCCTCCACCGCGATGATCATCGGGGAGGCGCTCGGCGCCCGCCGGGCGATGCCGCTCGACCTCACCCAGTCGGCCTGCTCCGGCGGCATCTACGCCCTGCTCACCGCCGCGCACCTGCTGCAGAACACCAACCACCGGTACGTCCTGGTCATCGGCGCCGACGCCGGCTCGCGCGGCACCGACCCGCAGGAGCGCACCACCCGGGTCTTCCTCGGCGACGCCGCGGGCGCCGCCCTGCTCGGCCGCACACCGGCCGGGTTCGGCCTGCTGGGCTGGGACACCGACGGCGAGCTCTCCTACGAGGTGGAGATCACCGCCGGCGGCTCGCGGCTGCCCACCAGCCCGGAGACCGTCGAGGCGCGCTCCCAGTACCTCAAGATGAACGGCAAGGCCGTGTGGAACATGGCCACCGAGAAGCTCCCGGAGAGCATCCGCCGCACCGCCCGCCACGCCGGGGTCGAGCTGGACGAGGTCCAGCACATCCTGCTGCACCAGGCCAACCTCAACATCATCAACGAGGCCGCCAAGGCCCTCGGGGTCTCCGCCGACCGGGTGCCGACCACCGTCCAGCGGTTCGGCAACACCGCCGCCGCCAGTGTGTTCACCGTGCTGCACGAGACCATCGAGAACCGGGCGCGCCACGGCGACCTGCTGATCATGTCCGCGATCGGCGCGGGCTTCCTCTGGGGTTCGGCCTGCTTCCGGCACTTCGACCCGTTCGGCGAGGCGTAACGTGCTCGCGGTGGTCGCCAAGAGCGCCGACCGGGCCGACCCGCTGGCCGGGCTGCACGTCGGCGACTGGCCGGCGCCCCGGGCGGAGGGCGACTGGACGACCGTCACGGTCCGCGCCGCCTCGCTCAACCAGCACGACCTGTGGACGCTGCGCGGCGTGGGCCCGGGAGCCCGGCACCTGCCCGTCGTCCTGGGATCCGACGCGGCCGGCGTCGACGAGGACGGCAACGAGGTCCTCATCCACCCGGTGGTCGGCGACCCCGCCGCCGGCCACGGGGACGAGACGCTCGACCCGGCCCGGACCCTGCTCGGCGACGAGCACGACGGCACCTTCGCCGAGCGGGTGGCCGTACCGCGCCGCAACCTCGTGCCCAAGCCGGCGGGCCTGTCGTTCGAGGAGGCCGCCTGCCTGCCCGGTGCCTGGCTGACCGCGTACCGGATGCTCTTCAAGCGGTCCGGGGTCCGGCCCGGCGGGACGGTGCTGGTGCAGGGTGCCGGCGGCGGGGTGTCGACGGCGCTGATCGCGCTGGGCTCCGCCGCCGGCTACCGGATGTGGGTGACCGGGCGGAGCGAGGAACGCCGCGAGCGCGCGCTGCGGCTCGGCGCCGAGGGCGTCTTCGCGGCCGGAGCCCGCCTGCCCGACCGGGTCGACGCGGTGATGGAGACGGTGGGCGAGGCCACCTGGGCCCACTCACTGCGCAGCGTGCGCCCCGGCGGCCGGGTGGTGGTCAGCGGCGCGACGACCGGGGCGATGCCGCCCGCCGACCTGGCGCACGTCTTCTTCCGGCAGCTGACGATCGTCGGCTCCACCCTGGGCACCCGCGAGGAGCTGGTGGAGCTGGCCGCGTTCTGCACCGCGCACCGGCTGGCCCCGGTGGTCGACCGGGTGCTGCCGCTGAGCCGGGCCCGGGAGGGCTTCCAGGTCCTGGCGGACGGCGCAGTGTTCGGCAAGGTCGTCTTCGATCCGTCCCGATGAGCGGCCGCCCTGACGTTGTGCTGACTGATCGCCAGTTTAGGTCTCGTTCAAAGGAATTGGTAAGCCGTGCCCGGCCGGAAGCGTCCGGGCACGGCTCCCCCGGCTCAGCGCGGGCCCATCCGCATGGCGCCGTCGATCCGGATGGTCTCGCCGTTGAGCATCGGGTTCGCCACGATGTGCAGCGCCAGGGCCGCGAACTCGTCCGGGTCGCCGAGCCGCGCGGGATGCGGGACCTGGTCGCCGACCGAGGACTTCGCCTCCGCCGACAGGGCGCTGAGCATGGGGGTGTCGAACACCCCCGGCGCGACGGTGACCACCCGGATCTTCAGCGGCGCGAGGTCCCGGGCGGCCGGCAGGGTCAGGCCCACCAGTCCGCTCTTGGCCGCGGCGTACCCGGCCTGGCCCACCTGCCCGTCGAATGCCGCGATCGAGGCGGTATGGACGACGACCCCGCGTTCCCCGTCCACTTCCGCGTTCCGGGACATCCGGTCGGCGGCGAGCCGGAGCAGATTGAACGCGCCCACCAGATTGACCGTGACCATCCGCTGGAACTCGGCGAGCGGGTAGGGGCCGGTTTTCCCGACGATTTTCACGGCATTCGTCGCACCCGCGCAATTCACCACCACCCGCAGCGGGCCGAGCGCCTCGGCAACGTCGAGTGCGCCCGCCAGCTCCGCCTCGCCGGTGATGTCGGCCGCCGCGAAGACCGCCCGATCGCCCAGCTCACGGGCCACCTGCGGACCCCGCCCACCGGGCCGGCCGACGATGACCACCCGGGCGCCGGCCGCCACCAGCCGCCGGGCCGTGGCCAGCCCCAGGCCCGAAGTGCCCCCGGCGACCAGGGCGACGCTCTCTGCGATCTGCACGCTGCTGCTCCCTCTCCCGAATTTCGGTTCGCACGCTCTCGTGATTCGACGACCTGACGGCACGCCGGTGTCCGATGGTAATTGCGAATCCGGCCGGAATCCCTTTGCACAGCGTTTGATCAATCCGTCCGGACCGACCGGAGCGGTCGAATCCGAACCCGTCCCCACTCCCCCGAAGGAAAGGTGCCTCATGTTCCGTCAGACCCGGGAGCCCGGCCTCTGGACCGCCGGCCCCGACGACGGCCGCCCGCTGGTGCTCGTGCACGGCATCCGGCTGTCCGCACGCATGTGGCTGCCGGTCGCCGGCCGGCTGGCCGACCGGTACCGGATCACCGCGTGCGACCTGCCGGGCCACGGCGCCCTGGGCGACCGCCCGTTCACCCTCGAAGGAGCGGTCGAGCGGATCGCGGCCGCCGTCGCCGAGGCGAGCCGCTCCACCGGCCGCCGTCCGGTCGTCGCCGGCAGCTCGCTCGGCGGCTTCGCCGCGCTCACCTACGGCGCCTCGGAACACGGCGGCGCGGTGGGCCTGTTCGCGCACGGCGCCACGCTCCGGACCGACGGTCCGCTGCTGCTCCCGCACCGGGCCGCCGCCCTGGTCCAGCGCGGGCTCGGCGAACGGTGGTCGCTCCGGCTCAACCGGGCCGCCCTGCGCCGCGGACTGCCCGCGGAGAGCTATCGGGCGATCATGGCGGGCGGGCTGTCGGAGCGCGGGTTCGGCGAGGCGATCGCCGTGATCTCCCGTACGGACATGCTGTCGACGATCTCCCGCGTCCGCACTCCGGTGATCCTCGCCAACGGCCTCGGCGACCCGCTGTTCCGGCTCCAGGAGCGGCGCTTCCTGGACCGCGTCCGGGAAGTCGGCACCCCGGCCCGGCTGGTGCACGTCCCGGGGCCGCACCTGCTCCCGCTGACCGACCCCGAGGTGTTCGGCCGTGTCCTCGACCGCGGGTGCGCCGAGTTGGCGGCGGCGGAGGAGCCGGGTCCGTGAACCCGGCCCCCGATCACGCCTCGGTCGCGCCGCCCGGTCCGGCCGGACCGGCCGGACCGCCCGCGCCGCCCGCGCCGTCCACGCCGTTTACGCCGGCGATGTAGGCCGCGATGTCGGCGATGTCCCGGGCGGCGACCGGCACCGGTACGGAGGGGGCCATGATGTGACTGATCGTCAGTCGGACGGCGGCGTCGACCATCAGCCGCCGCCGCTCCGGACTCACCTGCGGCCACGCCCGGTCGACGTACCCGGCGATCAGCGCGTAGGTGCAGTCGAAGACGCTCTCGGAGCGCGTCGTGAGCGGCGAAAGCAGCGCCCGGTCCCCGCCGACCGCGCTGCTGACCGCCCCGTTCAGCAGCGGGTTCTCGGCCGCGAACCGCAGGGCGAACCCCACCCCCTCGGCGGCGCTCTCCCGCAGGTCGTCCGGATGCTTGCTCAGCTCGTCGACGATGCCGCCCAGGAAGCGTTCGATCTCCCGCGCGACGAGCTCCTCCCCCACCGCGTCCAGGGAGGGGAAGTGGTCGTGCACCACCGCCCGGCCGACCTCGGCCGCCTTGGCGATGTGCGTCAACCGCAGCTTGGCCCAGCCGTGTTCGACCACCAGGTCGTAGGCCGCGTCGAGCAGCTGATTCCGAAGCGGCGAGCGGGCGGTGTCAGTCACGTCTTCCATAGCGCCCTCACGCTAAGGCATGAGCCACGGCCGTGACGACCTCACCCGGTCACGAGCGCACGACAACGGCAAGTGCGCCGGAGTGAAGGGCGCGCGTTCCCGGCGCGGACGGCTTGGCCGAGGAGTTGCGGAGCAGGCAATTCCACAATCCCAGATAATAAGCAAAGTAATACAATTGCCCTCCCCAATAAAAGCCTTGACGAATAGCCCGCCCACGATGAAACTGGGCCTGCCGTCAACGCACCAGGAATACTCGGAGCACCATTTCCCCGAGTCTCTTGATGCACGAAGGGAACGGAGGGGGAATTGCCGACGACACCGACCTACCCGGGCGTCTACATCGAAGAGCTTCCCAGTGGCGTCCGCACCATCGCCGCGGTGAGCACCTCGGTCACCGCCTTCGTCGGGGCCACCCGGCGCGGCCCGCTCGACCAGCCCGTCACCGTCACGAGCTTCGCGGACTTCGAGCGCCGTTTCGGCGGGCTCGCGAGCCAGAGCCCGGTCAGCTACGCCGTCCAGCAGTTTTTCCTCAACGGGGGCTCGATCGGGGTCGTGGTGCGGGTCGCGGCGGCCGGCACCGGCGCCCCGGCGGGCGTCACGCTCGGCTCGACGCAGACCTCCACCGCCACCCCGGCCCTGGAGGTCACGGCCGTCGAGCCGGGCGCCTGGGGCGCGGCGCTGCGGGTCGCCGTGGACTACCGGACGCCGACCCCGGCCGACACCTTCAACCTCCAGGTCCTGGACACCTCCGGCGCCGTCCAGGAGTCCTTCGCGGACCTGTCGGTCCGGGCCGCCGACCCCCGGTTCGCCGAGACGGTGGTGAACGACGGCTCGGCGGTCGTCCGGGTCAAGGTCCTGACGGAGAGTCGGCCGGACCCGGTGGGCACCGTCTCCAAGCCCTTCGCGGCCACCCTGCCGGACCTCACCCACCCGATCCAGGTCAAGATCGGCGACGTCTCGCGCACCGTCACCGTCCACGACCCGGCCGCGGACGGCCCCGCACCCACCACCGTCACCGAACTCGCCCTGCTGCTGGAGCGCAAACTGCGCGCCCTGCCCGACGCCCCGGGCCGGCGGGCCTTCGCGGGCACCCGGGTGAGCGTGTTCGGCCGGCGGCTCCAGGTCGTCGCCGGCTCCACCGACCCGGCCGACGTGGTCCGCTTCCTCGGCGAGGCCGCCAACAACCTGGGGCTGGAGGGCTCGGTCAGCCCGCCGGTCCTCGCCCTCACCGGCGGCCAGGACGGCGCGCCCCCCGGCCTGACCGACCTGATCGGCAGCGAGGCGGCCAAGACCGGCATCCAGGCCCTGCGCGACGTCCAGGACGTCAACCTGCTGGTGCTGCCGGAACTGGCCGGCTACGCCGACGTGGACGACGCGGTCACGGTCGTCTCGGCCGCCCAGGCGCTCTGCGTGGAGAAGCGGATGTTCCTGATCGTCGACTCCCCGCAGGCGTGGACGACGCTGGACGCCGCCCGGGCCGGCCTGTCCGCCTTCGACTCGGTGCGCAGCGACCACGCGGCGCTGTACTTCCCGCACCTGGAGCTGGTCGATCCGCTCACCGGCCGGCTGCGCGCCTTCCCGCCCTCGGGCACCATCGCCGGCGTGATGGCGCGCACCGACGGCCAGCGGGGAGTGTGGAAGGCCCCGGCGGGCACCGAGGCCGGCCTGCCCGGGGTGCGCGCGCTGACCGTTCCGCTGACGGACCGGGAGAACGGCCTGCTGAACCCGCTCGCGGTGAACTGCCTGCGGAGCTTCCCGGTGGTGGGCCCGGTGGCGTGGGGCGCCCGGACGATGGCCGGGGCCGATGTGCTCGGCTCGCAGTGGAAGTACGTCCCGGTGCGGCGCCTCGCGCTGATGCTGGAGGAGAGCCTCTACCGCGGCACCAAGTGGGTGGTGTTCGAGCCCAACGACGAGCGGCTGTGGGCACAGATCCGGCTGAACGTGGGCGCGTTCCTGCACTCGCTGTTCCAGCAGGGCGCGTTCCAGGGCACGTCCGCGCGCTCGGCCTATTTCGTCAAGTGCGACCGGGACACCACCACCCAGGACGACATCAATCGCGGCGTGGTGAACGTCGTGGTCGGATTCGCGCCGCTCAAACCTGCGGAATTCGTGATTGTCAAGATCGAGCAGCTCGCCGGACAGTTCGAGGTTTAGGATCTCCATGGTCGAGTTCACCGTCAATCCACATCGCTTCGATCCGTACAAGAACTTCAAGTTCCTGGTGGTCTGGGACGGCCGGATCGTCGCCGGCATCAGCAAGGTCAGTCCGCTCAAGCGCACCACCGAAGTGGTGAAGCACCGCAGCGGGGGAGATTCGAGCGCGCCGCGGAAGTCGCCGGGCCGCACCGACTTCGAGGCGGTCACCCTGGAGCGCGGTGTCACCCACGACCCGGAGTTCGACCGCTGGGCCAACAAGGTCTGGATGGTCGGCGCGGGCCGCGGGGCCGAGGTCTCGCTGCGGGACTTCCGCAAGGACCTGGTGATCCAGGTGCTCAACGAGGCCGGTCAGGTGGCGGTCGCCCACAAGCTGTACCGCGCCTGGCCGAGCGAGTACCAGGTGCTCGGCGAACTCGACGCCAACGCCAACGCGGTGGCGATCCAGAGCCTCAAGCTGGAGGTGGAGGGCTGGGAGCGGGACGAGGAGACGCCCGAACCGGAAGAGCCGTCGTTCCAGCAACCGGCCTGAGCGGCGGTCGGACCATGGAACTCACCGGGCAGGCGGCCCTGTTGGCCACCTGGGAGGCCGGGCAGGCGGCCGGGAACGTCGGGCGGGCCCTGCTGCTGCACACCGTTGCCCGTCCCGGCGCCGGGGCGGAGGAGCTGCTGGCCGTACCGCTCGGCGAGCGGGACGCCGAACTGTTCGGACTGCGCACCGAGCTGTTCGGCGACCAGCTCACCATGCGGCTCGGCTGCCCGGGCTGCTCGGAGGAGATGGAGTTCACCTTCGACGCCGGACGGGTGGCCGGTGCCGCGCGACCGGCGCCCGGGCCGCTGCGGGTGGAGCTCGACGGCTGGCGGGTCGGCTTCCGACCGGCCACCCCCGCCGACCTGGCCGCCGCCGAGCAGGCCCCGGCCGGCCGGGCGAGGGCCGTGCTGCTGGAGCGGTGCGTGCTGACCGCCGAGCACGGCGGGGAGCCGGTGGCGGCGCGGCAGCTCCCCGAGCCGGTGCAGCGGCGGATGGCCGAGGCCGCTGCCACCGCCGACCCCTGCGCGGACGTGCGGCTGAACCTCGGCTGCCCCGAATGCGGGCGGCAGACCCTCGCCGAGCTGGACATCGCCTCCTACCTCTGGGAGGAGCTGGACGACTGGGCCCGGGCCACCCTGCTCGACGTCCATCTGCTGGCCACCGCCTACGGCTGGAGCGAGCCGGAGATCCTCGCCCTCAGCCCGCTGCGGCGCCGCTACTACCTGGAGCTGTGTGCAGATGCCTGACCACTTCGACCGCCTGGTGGCCAAGGGCGCCCCGGGCCGGGACCCCGCCGGGGCCGGAGCCGGCGTGCGGGTACGCCCGCGCCTGCCGGGGCCGTTCGAACGGATCGACGCGCTCGGACCGACGCTGCCGGCCGGGGGCGGAGAACCGGTCGCCCCGGGCCTGCCGGACGGGCGGCCCGTTCTCGCGCTGCTCCCCCGGTCGGCGACACCGCATCCGACGCCGGCCGGGGAGACGCCCCCGGCGGCGGTCGGCGCCGCCCGCCCGGCCGCCGCGCCCGCCCTTCCGCTGCCGCGCACACCGCTGCTGCTCGCGCCGCCGATCGCCCCCGCCACCGCGCGGGCCGACGAGCCACCGCCGCGGACCGGGGCCGCCCGCCCGGCGGCCCCGGCGCCGGTCACCGCGGCGCCCGTCGCCGCACCGCAGCGCACGGTCGCGGCCGAGCCACCGGCCGGGGCGCCGCCCGCGCCCGTACGGCCGGCCGTCGCACCGGCATCCGGACGGCGGGCCGCCGCGGTGGCCGCCCCGGGACACGCGTCCGGGAACGGGGCCGGGACCCGCCGTCGGCCGCGGCCGGTCGAGCGGGTGGTGCGGGTGCGGATCGGGCGGGTCGAGGTCAGGGCCGCCGAACGCGTCCAGGCCGAACCGCGCAGGCCGGCCGCGGCCCGCCCGGCCCCGGCCCTCGGCCTGGACACCTACCTCACCCGGGAGCCCTCATGACCGAGCGGGCGGGCCCATGAGCAACCACCTCGCCATCGCCACCGTGAGCGAGGCGCTGCGGCTGCTCATCATCCGCGCGCTCTCGCCCGACATCCCGTTCGCGGTCGAGGTCGGCACCCGCAAGCCGCCGAGCGAGCCGCCGACCGACCCGGCCATCACCGTCTTCCTCTACCAGGTCACGCCCAACGCCTCGCTGCGCAACCTCGACGCGCCCACCCGCACGACGGACGGCACCCTGCTGACCCGGCCGACCGCCGCCCTCGACCTGCACTACCTGATCAGCTGCTACGGCGAGGAGTCCCGGCTGATCGGCCAGCGGCTGCTCGGCTGCGTGGTCCGGGCGCTGACCGAACAGCCGGTGCTGTCCCGCCAGTTGATCGAGGAGGCAGCCGCCCAGCCGTACCTGGCGGGCGCGGACCTGGCCGCCTCGCCGCAGCGGGTCCGCTTCACCGCCGCGTCGATGGACGTCGACGAGCTGTCCAAGCTGTGGACCGCGCTGTTCCAGACGCCGTTCGCGCTGTCCGTCGCCTACCAAGCCACCGCCGTCCTGGTGGAGGGCAGGACCGATCCGGTGGCCGGCAAGCCCGTGCTGCGCCGTACCGTGCGGGCTGTGCCGTCCCGCGGACCGGTCGTCGAACGGGTGCTCTCCCGGCCGGCCGGGTCCCGGGACGCCCCCGAGGAGGGGCCGGTGACCAAGGACCGGGAGCTGGTGGTGGACGGCTCCGGCCTGCGCGCGGACCTGGTGGTGGTCCGGCTGGGCGAGCAGCGGGTGACGGTCGGCCCGGGCGCCGTCCGGGACGACCGGCTGGTGCTGGCCGTCCCGGAGGACCTGCCGCCCGGCGTCCACCAGGTGCAGGTGCTGCACGGACTGGCGCTGGACGGCCGGCCGGCCGCCGAGCACCTCGCCGTGGAGTCCAACGCGCAGACCTTCGCCCGGCAACCGCGGATCCTGGCGCCGATCGGCACGGCGGACCGCGCCGACGGACCGGCCGGGGTCTCGGCCCGGCTGGACGTCCGGCTGGACCTGCCGCTCCGGGACGACCAGCACGTCCTGCTGCTGCTGGACGAGCTGCACCCGCCCACCGGTCGGGCCGGGGCGAGCCACCAGTTCCGCGCACCCGCGCCGCCGCGGCCGCGCAGCGACCCGTTCGAGGTCCGGGTGCCGGTCACCGGCCTCCGCCCGACGGTGTACCTGGCCCGGGTGCAGGTGGACGGCGTGCCCAGCGAGTTGACGGTGGACGGGGACGGGTCCTTCACCGGCCCCGTCGTGGATCTGACGCACTGACCGGGGGACGGGGGGACACGATGAGCACGCGCCGAGGGCAGGGCCACGACGGCCCGGCGGACGAGCCGCACCGGCGGTCGCTGTCGGCCGCGGTCACGGCCGTGCTGGAACGGGTCGACGCGCACGCGGCGGGCCGCACCGGCCGGCGGCCGAGCGGTGCGTCCGGGGCCGGCAGGGCGGGCAGGACGACCGATGCGGCCGGTGCGACCGACGGCCACCGGGTCGGGCAGCCACCGCCCGTCACGGCCCTGGACGCGCTCACCGCCTCCTTCGGCCTCACCCCGTTCGAGCGCGACCTCCTCGTCCTGGCCGCCGCCCCCGCGATCGACCCCACCGCCGCCGCCCGGTGCGCCGCGGCGAGCGGCGACCCCGGGCGCGCGTACCCGACCTTCTCGCTCGCCCTGGCCGCCCTGGACCGACCGCACTGGAGCGCGCTCACCCCGGTCGGCCCGCTGCGCCGCTTCCGGCTGGCCGAGCCGGAGGACGAGACGGCGCTCACCACCTCCCGGCTGCGGATCGACGAGCGGGTGCTGCACTTCCTGGTCGGCGTGCCCTACCTGGACGTGCGGTTGCACGGGCTGCTCACCCGGGTCGGCCCGCCCGGCGAACTGCCCGGCCCGCACGAACGGTGCGCCGCCGAACTGGCGCGGACGTGGACCGCGGCCGGACCGGACGGGCCGCACGGACCGCCGCACAGCGAACTGACCGGCGCCGACCGCCGCACCCGCTGGGAGATCGCGGCGGCAGCGGCCCACCGCGCCGGGCTCGGCCTCTACGCCGCCCACCGCGAGGACCTGCCCACCGAGCCGGCCGAACGCGAGCGGCTCGCCCGGCTGTGGCAGCGGGAGGCGATCCTGATCCCGGCCGCCCTGCTGGTGGAGGGCGCGGAGCCGGGCCGGGAGCGCCCGCACAGCCCGAACGGCGTGGAGTCCTTCCTCGCGGGCCTCACCGTTCCGCTGGTCGTGTCCGGCGACGAGCCCCGGCCCGCCGGGGCCTCCGACCGTCCCCGGCTGGCCGTGCCCCCGCTCGGCCCCGAGGACCAGCTGGCGATCTGGACCGCCGCCCTGGACGGCGCGCCGGGGATCACCGAGCGCGAACTCCGTTCGCTGGCCGCACAGTTCTCGTTGCCCGGCCATGTGATCCGATCCGCCGCGGCGACGGCCCGGCGGGCGGCCGGGAACGGCCGGGACATCAGCCCGCTGGCGTGGCACGCCGGGCTGGCGGAAGCCCGGATGTGCCTCGACGAGCTGGGCCGACGGGTCGAGCCGCGCGCCGGCTGGGAGGACCTGGTGCTGGAGGATCGCCAGCGCGCGACGCTGCGCGAGATCGTCGCCCACGTCCGCCGACGCGGCACCGTCTACCAGGAGTGGGGCTTCGAAGCCGTGCTGCGCCACGGCCTCGGCGTCACCGCGCTGTTCGCCGGCGGGTCGGGCACCGGAAAGACGCTGGCGGCCGAGGTGGTCGCCGGGCAGCTCGGGGTGGACCTGTTCGTCATCGACCTCTCCCAGGTCGTCAGCAAGTACATCGGCGAGACCGAGAAGAACCTCCGACGGGTCTTCGACGCGGCCGAACGCGGCGGCGCACTGCTGCTGTTCGACGAGGCCGACGCGCTGTTCGGCAAGCGCAGCGAGGTCAGGGACAGCCATGACCGCTACGCCAACCTGGAGGTCAGCTACCTGCTGATGCGGATGGAGGCCTACCGGGGCCTGGCGGTGCTGACCACCAACATGAAGAAGGCGCTGGACCCGGCGTTCATGCGGCGGATCAGGTTCGTGGTCGACTTCCCGTTCCCCGGGGTGCCGGAGCGCGCCGAGATCTGGCGGCGGGTCATCCCCGCGCGGACCCCCAGCCAGGGCGTGGACCCGGAGCGGCTCGCCCAGCTGACCGTGACCGGCGGTTCCATCCGCAACATCGCGCTCTCCGCCGCCTTCCAGGCCGCCGACGAGGACTGCCCCCTGCAGATGCGGCACCTGCTGGCCGCCGCGCGCACCGAGTACCTGAAGCTGGAGCGCCCGTTGACGCCCTCGGAGGTCGGCGGATGGATCTGACCGAGGAGCGGCGGGAGCCCGGTACCGGGCGTGATGGCGCCGGGCGCGGGAGTGCCGGACGGATCGAGGTCGAGATCGGCGAGCTGGTCCTGGACGGCTTCGCGGGAATCGACCACGACCGGCTGACGACGGCGTTCCGGAGCGAACTGGCCCGTCTGGTCGCCGCACGCGGCGTGCCGCTCGCGGCCGGCGGTGACCGCGCGCTGGACCGGCTCGCCGGGCTGCCGCCGCTGCCCGCGGGCGTCTCCGCGCGGCGGCTCGGCGAGGCGCTCGCCCGTGCCGTGCACAGCGGGCTGTCGGGCGGCGGCCGGCCCACGGGACGGGGGCGGCCATGACACGGCCCGCCGCGACGGCCGCCACGCCCGCCGTCGCCTCGAAGGACGCCGAGCGGGGCGCGGAGCGGAAGCGCGCACGGACGCCGAAGTCCCGGACGCCGGAGCCGAAGGAGATCGTCTCCGGCGCCGGCCAGCCGCTCGACCCGGGCCTGCGCCGGGAGCTGGAGGCGCGGCTCGGACACGACCTCAGCCGGGTCCGGGTGCACACCGACCGGGACTCCGCCGCGCTGACCGAACTGATCGGCGCGGACGCCGTCGCCGTCGGCCAGGACCTCTTCTTCGGCGAGGGCAAGTACCGGCCCGCCGCCGAGGACGGCCGGCGGCTGCTCACCCATGAGCTGCTGCACACCGTCCAGGCCCCGAACCCGCTCGGCGCGCTGCGGGCCGGCCGCGACCTGGGCGCGGTCAGTCTGCCGCAGGACCCGATCGAACGGGAGGCGGAGCGCGGCGCGCGCGACGACCGGCCGGCGGCGGCCACACCGGGTGCCACGCCGGGGGCCACGCCGGGCTGGCTCCGCTACGCGACCGTCGACGCCGACCGGTTCCGCACCGAGCGGCTCGATCCGGCCACCCTGGTCGACCGGCTGGCGGCCGGCATCCTGCGCTCGCTGCGCGGCGACCCGACCGACTCCTCCGGTCGGGTCAGGCTTCAACTCGCACGCTTCGCCCCCGAGTTGCAGGCCTCCGTGCTCGACCGGCTGGCCGACCGGCTGCCCTCCTCCGACTACACCCGGGTGCTGGAGCTGGTCGAGGCCGCCGAGCACCGCCCGGCCGAGGTGGACGGCGCGCAGACGCCCGCGCCGGTCACCGAGGCCACCGAGCCGACCGAGCCGACCGCCGAGCCCGGTCAGGAGCAGAACCGGCCGCCGGAGCAGGAGGCCGACCGGCCGGAGCAGCAGCAGGACGAGCAGCAGGCGCAACCCCCGGAAGGCGCGGCCGACCAGGTTCCGCCGGGCGCGCAGCCGGCGGAACAACCCACGGCCGCCCCGGAGGCCTCCGCAACGGCCCCTGAGACAGCACCCGAAGCAGCATCCGAGGCAGCACCGGCAGCGGCAGCGCAGGCGCTCGCCACGGCGGAGGAGTCGGCCCCGCCGCAGGCCGTCCCCGTCACCAACCCGCCCGAAGCCGCGCAGCCGGACGCCGCCGCCCAGCCCTCGGCGGGTACCACGCCACGCGAGCCCGCCGCCGTGCCGCCGCCGCAGCCGGCGCCCGTCCGGCCCGAGCGCCTGGACGCGATCGTGCAGGCCCCGGACAGTCCGCTCGCCCGGCACGGGCTGCTGGCGGGCGACCGGCCGCAGGACGAGGTCCGGGACGAGGAACGGCCGCTGGGCATGGAGCCCGACGCGGACGCCGAGGTCCGGGCCGCCCCCGGCGAGGACCGGGACGGCCGGGCGCCGTCGGCCGCCGACGGGCCGGAGCTGCGGCCCGGGGACTTCCTGCCCTCCTCGGACCTCGACCTCTCCGCCGTCCCGACCCTCGACCGGATCCCGCCGTCGGCCGACAGCATGTCGGCCGTCGACGACGAGGCCCCGTCGTTCCCGGAGCCCCCCGCGACCAAGGCCGAGGAGGTCCAGGACGAGCGTGGGAGCCGGCCGGAGACCGACGAGGAGCCCGCGCAGGCCGAGGCCGAGGACGCGGGTGGCCGCGACCTCCAGCCGGAACGGCCGGGCGCGCAGGAGGTCGGCCCCGATCCCGCGTCGGACGGCGGCCCGGACGGGGGCCCGGCCGCCGAGCCCGCCGCCCCTGAGCAGCGGGAGCAGCGGGAGCAGCCCGAGCCGGGGCAGGAACAGCAGCCGGGCCGGCAGCCGGAAGCCGAGGAGCCGCGCGGGCCCGAGCCGCGCGCCCCGCAGCGCACCGCCGCCCCCACCGCAGCCGGGCCGGTAGGCGGCGAGGGCCCGACCGGAACCGCCGACGCCCCGGACCGCGCACCCGGGCCGGCGCCCGACGCCGCGCCGCCCGACTCCGCGCCGTCCACGGCCCCCGGTCCGGCGGCCGAGCAGACCGACACCCCGGCCGACCTCGCCGCCGGTCCCGCCGCGGAGGCCTCCCTGGAGTCCGGCGGCGGCGCCTGCGCGGGCCCGCAGCAGCCCACCACCGAGGCGGAGCCCGACGCCACCGGCGCGGGAGCCGGCGGTTGCGCGGCCGGGGGCGGCGCGGCCGGCGCCGCAGCCCCGGCCAAGCAGGAGGAGGCACCGGCCCCGCCCGACGTCTCCGCCCAGGACCCGCAGAGCGCGCTCGCCACCGCCGCGAGCCTGCCGCCCGATCGGATGGCCACCGCGCTGGACGGCGTGGACGGCTCGGTGGACCGTACGGTCGGCGAGCAGCACGCCCGGCTGCAGGCGGACCCGCCCGCCGTGCAGCGGCCGTCGGGAGCCCCGCGGACCCAGTCCGGTACGCCCGAGGCCGCGCCGCCCGCGGAGGCGGTGACGGAGCGGCTGGAGCGGGTCGGCCCGGCGGACACGGAGCGCGCCCAGCAGGAGGCCGAACGGAAGCGGGTCGAGGGGCCGAACCCCGCCGAGCGGGTCGCCCCACCGCATGTCACCGACGACGCGGGCGGCCAGGTCTCGCCGCAGGAGGTGCAGCAGGTTCAGGGCGCGGTCGACGGCGTGCCCTCGACCGACCCGGCGCTGAACACCACGGTCGGTCCGGCGCCCCGGGTCGAACTGTCCGGTGAGAGCGACCCGGTGCGGACCGATCTGCAGACGGCGAAGCTCAAGGACGGTTCCGCCAGGATCCTCGGTGTCGGCCGGGAGGACGCCGCCAAGCCGATGGGCGAGGACCGGATCTACCCGGACGTGCCGAAGGAGACCCTGACCGCCTCGGTGCCGGGGGGCGGCCGGCGGAGTGGGGGCGCCCGCACCGGCGGAGCGGTCGGCACCGGCCCAGGCACCGGGCCGGGCATCGGCCTGGTGGCCCGGCAGGAGCGCGGCCCGCAGATCGAGGCCGCGGTCGGCCAGGGCCGGAGCCGGCTGGGCTCCGAACAGGCCCGGCAGAAGCAGGGAGAGGCCGAGGCGCGCCGGCAGAACCAGGCCGGGATCGACCAGGAGGTGGCCGACAACGCCCGGGCGCAGGCCGGCGAGCGGGGCGACGCCGCGGAGAAGGTCGCCGCCGAGCGCGAGCAGTGGCGCACCGAGCAGGACCGGAAGGTCGCCGGAGCGGACCGGGACGCCGACGCGGAGCACCGGGACCGGACCGGCCGGATCGAGGGCAGGCGCACCCAGGCCGACAAGGACGTCCGGGACCGTCAGCAGCAGGACAACCGGAAGATCCAGGACAAGCGGAAGGAGGCCGAGGAGAAGGCGCGGCAGGAGAAGGACCGCAAGAAGGAGGAGTCCGAGGGCTGGTGGGGCTGGGTCAAGTCCAAGGTCAAGGCGGCCTTCGACGCGCTGGTCCAGGCGGTGACCAGGGTCTTCGACTACTTCCGCGGTCTGATCAACGACATCATCGACGGCTTCCGCACGTTCGCCGATTGGGCGATCGACCAGGCGCGGAAGTTCGCCGTCGAGCTGATCGACAAGCTCGCCGACGCGCTGATCGCGATCTGCGACGTCCTGTTGGCGGCCTTCCCGGACCTGCGGGACCGGTTCCGCCGGAAGATCGAGGAGTGGCGCGACCGGGCCGTCGCCAAGGTCAACGCGTGGGCGGACAGGCTCAGGAACGCCGTCGACAAGCTGCTCGACGCGCTGGCGGCCGGGCTGAGCGCGCTGCTGGACACGCTGGAGGCCGGGCTGAAGGCCGCGATCGAGGCGGTCCGCAGGACGGTGCTGGACGCGATCGACTTCGTGCGGAAGGCCATCGCGGTGTTCGGCGAGTTCGCCGTCCTGATCGGCGACATCGCCGCCGACCCGGGCGGGTGGCTGCGCAAGCTGGGCACCGCCGCGGTCGACGGCATCCGGCTCCACCTGTGGGGGGCGATCAAGCGGGCGGTCAAGCAGTGGTTCGACGAGAAGGTGGAGTCGGTCGTCGGTCTGACCTCCGCCCTGGTCAACGTCCTGGTCAAGGGCTGTGTCTCGATGGCCCGGATCGGCCGGATGGCCTGGCAGGCGATCGTGGCCGCGCTGCCCGGGATGATCGTCTCGATCGTCATCGAGAAGCTGGTGTCACTGATCGTGCCGGCCGCGGGTGCGGTCATGGCGATCATCCAGGGCCTGGTCGCGGCGTGGAACACCGTCAGCAGGATCGTCGCCGCGATCGGGAGGTTCGTCGCCTTCCTCAAGGCGGTCAGGTCCGGATCGGCCGCCTGCCTGTTCGCCGACGCGGTCGCGTCGGGCGTGGTCGCGCTGCTGGACTTCATCTCCAACTTCCTGCTCGGCAAGCTCAAGGGAGCCGGCAAGGCGGTCGGCAACCGGCTCAAGGGAATCGCCCAACGGATCCTGAAGGGCCTGGCCAGGGCCGGCCGGGGCGCCCGCCGGGCGGCCGGACGCGCCGTCAACCGGGCCCGGGAGACCCTGCGCCGGGCCACCCGGTCGTTGCGCCGCAGCCCCTCCCCCACCCGCGCCGCCCGGCCGCTGCCCGAACGGGCCCGCCCCGCCCGGCGATTCGGCCGAGGCACGCAGCACCCCACCCCCGCCACCGGACGCCCGCGCCGCGAGGCCGCCCGTCCGCGGTCCGCCGCCGCCCGCCGCCCCGGCTCGGCCGTCGGCCGCGCGCTGGACGCCTCCCGCCGGACGGTCCGGGCCGCCCTCACCCGTGTCCGCGGCGCCGCCCGGGCCCTCGGCCGCAAGCTCCTCGGCAGCCGGCTGGGCCGCGCCCTCACCAACGGCGCCCACCGGATCCGCGACGGCTACCGCAAGCAGCGCGACCGGCTGCGCGACTGGCAGAGCAGGCACCGCCGGCAGCGCGCCGAGCGCCGCGCACGCGAGAACTCGCCGCAGGCGAAGCAGCAGCGCCTGGACCTGATCGTCGCCCGCATCCGCCCGCGGATCCAGCGCCTGCTGGCCCGGGGTGTGCCGCAGCCGGTGCTCGGACCGGTCCTGGCCGGGATGCGGGCCTGGTACCGGCTGACCGGTCTCTCCGAGGTCGGCAGTCCGGCCTTCACCATCGAGGCGCTGCTCAACCCCAGGGAAGCGGCCGGGGGCGGCTTCGAGCTGACGGCGGAGGAGGTCCGCGCGATCATCCGCAAGCAGGCCCAGGGCCTCCTGGAACGGGCCGACGTGATCGCGGTCGCGACGCACATGCGGATCCTCAAGTACCGGGCCGGGGCGGCCGCCGGGGACCAGGAGCTGCGGACGCAGGGGCGGAAGGACATTCCCGGCGTCGTCCGGTACCTGCGCAACCGCGGCACGGACCTCGAACTCTCGGCCGCGCAGGGCGGTCCGCTCACCCTCCCGCCGTACAGGCTCCGCTGGGGAAAGGTGGACCGCTACCTGGTCGGCCCGGAGGGCGGACCGGTCAGCGAACAGCAGTGGGCGGGCGCCTTCAACCAGATCACCAGGGGGGTCGGCAAGTACCCCGAGATCCCGACCGATCTGACCCGCGTCGGTCTGACCGACATGAACTTCGCCATGGCGCTGCGGGCGTACAGCACCAACAAGCGGCTGCCCCCGTCGTTCACGCCGGAGCAGCAGGAGCTGGTCCGCAACGCGCACTGGCTGCTGTTCGTCCGGGAGTCCGTCCGGAATCCCGCCAACCTCGGCTTCGCGGCCATGACGACCGATCTGCTGGCCCGCGGACCGGGGGCCGGCGGCTTCGACCGGGACCAGGCGTTCGCCGGGCACGAGGGCAACCGCCTGGGCAACCGGGGGCTGTTCCCGATGTCGATGGAGGGCGCCGCGGCCGCGGCGGCCGGTCTCGAACAGGAGGAGGCGGGCCAGCGGACGTACCTGAAGGGCTCGGTGGCCGAACGCGCCGAGCTGCGGCTCCGCGAGGTGGAGCTCGGCGAGGCCTGGGCGAAGGCCCGCACCGGTGGCCGGGGGATCCTGGCCGCGACGGAGGCCGAGACCGTCAAGAAGGGCGAGGCCCTCGTCCGCCAGTTCCTGCGGCAGTTCTACGGCCTGAGATAAGAGGAAGACCCCATGACCCGATCGTTCACCCGCCTGGTCCTCAGGCCCGAGTTCACCGAGCACGACTTCAAGCTGGTCGTCTGGGACCTCTTCTGGGACCTCCTCGACCTCGGACGGCAGGAGGACGGCGCCGTCGTCGACAGCTGGCTCACCCCGGACGGCGGCGCCGAGGTGCACTACGTCGACGACCGGATCACCGGCATGCGGTACGTCACGATCCGGGGCGACGGCGCGGCGGAGGCGGAGGCGGAACTGCGTCCGCGCTGCCGGGTGTGGACGCTCGACGAGGCCCTGACCGCGCTGCACGAGGCGTCGACCGTGGGGGCCGACGGGGCCGCGGGGGCCGAGGGGTCCAACCGCAACGACCGGCTGGTCGCCCTCTACGCCGCCGCGCTGACCGCCGAGGGCCCGGAGGACCGGTCGGTGGTCGAGGCGTTCGCCGGCGCCGCCCGGGACGCCGATCCGGGGATCCGCCAGGCGGTGGTGGTCGCGACCGGGTACCTCCCCTGGCCCGGCCTGGTGGCGCTGGTGGAGGAGCTGGGCCGGACGGACCCGGTGGACCACATCCGGCACAACGCGGGGGTCCTGCTGGAGGGACTGGCCCGAACGGAAGGCGACTCCTGATGCCCTACACGGACGCCCCCAGGCCCGTGCGGTCGGGGCTGGTCATCGTCGATCCGCAGCGCGGCACGCCGCAGCGGATCATCGTGCTGCAGTTCAACCCGGACAGTCTGGAGCGCTCGCTGGCCCCGCAGGTGGCGGGGGCCGACGGCAGCGGGGACCGGACGGAGGCCCTGCGGCTCAAGGGGCCGGCCGTGGAGACCTGGAAGCTCACCGCGGAGCTGGACGCGACCGACCAGCTGGACCTGCCGGCCCCGAACGGCATCCATCCGCAGCTGGCCACGCTGGAGCTGCTGGTGCAGCCGCCCAGTGCGCGGCTGCGGAGCAATCAGGCGCTCGCGGCGGTCGGCACCCTGGAGATCACGCCGATCGAGGCCCCGCTCACCCTGTTCACCTGGGGCGGCAAGCGGATCCTGCCGGTGCGGCTGACCGAACTCACCATCACCGAGGAGGCGTTCGACATCGATCTGAACCCGATCAGGGCCACCGTCGCCATCGGCCTGCGCGTCCTGACCGTCAGCGACCTGCCGACCGGCCACCGCGGGGCCGAGCTCTACCTCGCGCACCTGGCGCAGCAGGAGCGGCTGGTCGCCGGCGCGGCCGACGGCCGGCTGAGCGCGCTCGGCCTGGGCGGTGGACTGCGATGACCCCGATGCCTCCGAGGACCCCGTCGACCCCCGACGACCCGTTCGCCGCGCTGCCCGCGTCCTCGTCGTACCCGCTGACCAGCCGCTACCACGGCGTCCCGGTGGCGCTGTACACGGCACCGGACGGACGGCAGGTGCCGTACCTGACCCGGCGGCTGCTGCCGCCCACGGACGGCCTGACCCCGCTCGCCGAGCACACCGTCGGCGCCGGCGACCGCCTCGATCTGCTCGCCCAGCGCTACCTCGGCAGCGCCGACCAGTGGTGGCGGATCGCCGACGCCAACCCGGTGATCGATCCCCGGGAGCTGACCGCGACGCCGGGCCGGCGGATCACCGTCGCGCTGCCCGGCGCCGTACCGGGGGTGGGCCGTGCCTGACGCCGCGGCCGTCACGGGGAACGGGCCGGTCGGGTCGATCCGGCTCGGCCTGCTGATGGGCCCGCAGCTCCCGGTGCCGGTGCCCCAGCCGGTGACCGACGCCCTGCTGTCGGCGCAGGTCACGGTGGCGTCCGGGCAGCGCAGCGGGTTCCAGCTCGCCTTCGACCTGTCGAAGAACGGTCTGATCGACACCGCGCTGCTGCCGGGCGGCTTCTTCGACCCGAAGATCAGGGTGGTGCTGATGGTGACCGTCACCGGCACCCCGACCGTGCTGATGGACGGTGTGATCATCCGGCAGGAGGTCGGTATCAGCAACCAGCCCGGCCAGTCCACCCTCACCGTCACCGGCGAGGACCTCACGGTGCTGATGGACCTGGAGGAGCAGGCCGCGGTGCCCTTCCCGGCGATGTCCCCGGCGGCCCGGGTCGCCGCGATCATCGGCAAGTACGGGCAGTACGGCATCGCCCCGCTGGTGATCCCCGAGCTGGTGCCGCAGACGCCGATGCCCACCCGGCGGATCGACTTCCAGAAGGGCACCGACCTCGGCTACGTCAACGAGCTGGCGAAGGCCAACGGGTACGTCTTCTACCTCGACCCGGGCCCGGTCCCCGGGATGAGCCGCGCCTACTGGGGGCCGGAGAACCGGCTCGGCGTCCCGCAGCACGCGCTGAACGTGAACCTGGACGTGCTGTCCAACGTCGACCAGCTCACCTTCGCCTTCGACGGCACCGCCCGCGAGGAGCCGGAGGCCCGCATCCAGCTCCCGGCGACCAAGGTGTCCGCCGTCCTGCCGGTGCCGGAGGTGAGCGTGCTGCGCCCGCCGCTCGCGCTCAGGCCCGCGCCGGCGCTGAAGAAGAAGGTCGTCGCCGACACCGCCAAGAAGGACACCGGCCAGGCCGTCGCCGAGATCATCGCCCAGGCGATGCAGTCGGCGGACGCCGTCTCGGGCTCCGGGCAGCTGGACGTCGTCCGGTACGGGCACGTGCTGCGCCCGCGCGAGCTGGTCGGCGTCCGCGGCGCCGGGCTCACCTACGACGGCCTGTACTTCGTCAAGAGCGTCACCCACAACCTCAGACCCGGCTCGTACACCCAGAACTTCACGCTGACCCGTGAGGGCCTGATCGCCCTCGGACCCACCGTCGTCCCGTGACCACCAGGAGGTGCCGGCATGGCCGAACCGACCCGCTACCTCGGCAAGTTCCGGGGGACGGTGGTGAACAACACCGACCCGCTCGGGATCGGCCGCATCCAGGCCCAGGTGCCCGACGTCCTGGGCGAGGTCACCTCGGGCTGGGCGATGCCGTGCTTCCCGGTGGCCGGTCCCGGCATGGGCCACTACGCGGTCCCGCCGGTCGGGGCGGGCGTGTGGCTGGAGTTCGAGCAGGGCGACCAGAGCTACCCGGTCTGGACGGGCTGCTGGTACGGCTCCGCCTCGGAGGTCCCGGTGGAGGCGCTGACCGGACCGCCGGGCGCGCCGAACACGGTGCTGGAGACCTCCGGGCACCGGGTGATCGTGCTGTCCGACGATCCGACCACCGGGATCACCCTGCGCACGCCGAGCGGGGCCTCGATCGTGCTCGACGACTCGGGCATCCGGATCAGCAACGGCCAGGGCGCCTCGATCTCGCTCGTCGGCGCCACCGTATCCATCAACCAGGACGCCCTGAGCGTGACCTGACGGGAGAGTCTCGTGTCCGGACACCTGCTGCACGTCAATGCGACGGTCACCTGCCCGCACGGCGCCCAGGCGACCGCCCGCCCCGTCCAGGCCCGGGTGCTGGTCGCCGGGCAGGCCGTCACCGCCACCGCCGACCCGTACACCGTGACCGGCTGCCCCTTCACCGTGGCCGGCAAGCCGCAGCCCTGCGTCACGGTGCACTGGGTGGTGCCCTCCGCCCGGATCCGGGTGAACGGCTCCCCCGCGCTGCCGCGGTCCGCCGTCGGGCTGTGCCGGAGCGCCGAGCAGATCCCGCAGGGGCCGCCGGTCGTGACCGTCGTCCAGCAGCGGGCGGTGGGCACATGAGCGGCACGGGGTACCCGGGGAGCGGCGCCGGTCCGGCCCGGACGGACCTCGCGTTCCCGTTCCGGACCGACCGCCGGGGGCGCACCGCCGAGGCGGCGTACGACGACCATGTGCGCGACCTGATCGAGCAGTTGCTGTTCACCAGCCCCGGCGAGCGGGTGATGTACCCGGACCTCGGCTGCGGGCTGCTCGACCTGGTGTTCGCGCCGAACAGCCCGGAGCTGGCGGCCACCCTGCGGCTGTCCGTGCAGGCGGCGCTGCAACGCTGGCTCGGCGATGTGATCGAGGTGGCCTCGCTCGACGTGACGAGCGAGGACAACGTGGTGCGGGTCGAGCTGGCGTACGTCGTCAGCCGGACCGGCTCGCAGCGGCAGGACGTTTTCGAGGGCGGGGTGGCGGCATGACCGGGCGATCCGGGGACCCGACGGTCCGGTGCGGGACGGAACAACGGCGCGCCGACGTGCGGGCGGCGCGGCTGCTGGGCCTGGACGGCGCCGAACCGGGCGACGACGGGCGCACGCTGAGCGTGACCTTCCTCGGCCGGGCCCCCGACGAGCTGGGCCCGCAGAACGTCCGCGTCGACGGCGGCCGGCGGATCACCGGCCTGCGCGCCCTCGCGGTCGACATCGAGCGCGCGGACGACCCGGAACTCGACGACCGGATGCACGTCACCCTCGACCGCCGTGGCGACACCTCCCGCTACCGGCTGACCGTGGTGGAGCCGGACGCCCACGGCCGGCCGGGCACCCGCCCGTACCCGGGCTTCGATCCGCGCTACGCGAGCACCGGGTTCTCCTTCGGCGCCGACTGCCCCTCGCCCTTCGACTGCCGCACCGGGGAGGACTGTCCGCCCGCCGTCCGGCCGGCCCCGGTCATCGACTACACCGCCCGCGACTACGAGAGCCTGCGACGGCTGGTGCTGGACCGGATGAGCCTCACCGTGCCCGGCTGGTCCGAGCGGCACCTGCCCGACCTCGGCATCACCCTGGTCGAGCTGCTCGCCCACACCGCCGACCAGCTCTCCTACCAGCAGGACGCGGTGGCCACCGAGGCGTACCTCGACACCGCCCGCCGCCGGGTGTCGGTGCGCCGGCACGCCCGGCTGGTCGACTACGCCGTGCACGAGGGCTGCAACGCCCGGGCGCTGGTCGCGCTGACGGCCGACCGACCGCTCACCCTGCGGCACGGCACCTTCCGCTTCGCCGCCGTCGACGCCGGCCGGCTCGGCCCGCAGGACCGCCCCGAGCTGTCCACGGTGATCCCGGACGAGCAACTGGACGCGCTCGCCGGGTCCGCCACCGTCGAGGTGTTCGAGCCGCTCGACGGGGCGGACGTGGTGCTGCACCCGGCGCACAACACCATCCGGTTCTGGACCTGGGGCGACCAGGACTGCGTGCTGCCCCGGGGCGCGACCTCCGCGACCCTGCGCGACGGCCGGACCGCGACCGGACCGCAGGCGACCGGCGTGCCGGAAGCCCGTGTGCAGGACACCGGCCCGCAGGAAACCGGCCCGGACGAAGCCGGCCCGCACGAAACCGGCCGGCCGCAGGGCCATGCCCGGCAGCTGGCGCTGCACCCCGGCGACCTGCTGATCATCGAGGAGGTGCTCGGCCCGCGCACCGGCGCCGCCGCCGACGCCGACCCCGCGCACCGCCAGGCCGTGCGGCTCACCTCCGTCACCCCGCTGGTCGACGAGCTGTACGGACAGCCCGTGGTCGAGGTCACCTGGGCGCCCGAGGACGCGCTCGCCTTCCCGGTCTGCCTGTCGTCGCACGGCGGGAGCGACTGCGCCCCGATCGCCGATGTGAGCGTCGCCCGCGGCAACGTCGTCCCGGTCGACCACGGCCGCTCCCTCACCTTCTGCGACGGAGCCCCGGAGACCTTCGCGGTACCGCCGGAGCCGGTCCGGGTGGCGCCCTGCGGACCGGACGGGTCCGGCTGCGCGGACCGCACCGGGGGCAGCCCCGCGGCGGAGGCCGTCCACGAGCTGCTCACGCGGACCCGGAGTGGCCGCCGGCTCGACCCGGAGCAGCTCCACGCGCTGTCCGCGCTGGTCGGCGAGGCGGCGGTGCGGCGGGCCGGGCTGAGCGTACGCCTCGCGCCCGGCGCGGGCGCCGAGGGCGAGGACGGCGGCGCCGTGGTCGAGCCGCCCACCGCCGACGCCCAGGCGGCGGCGCTGGAGACGCTGCTCGACCAGACCCGCTACCCCGTCCTGCCGCCGCCCTTCCGCCCCGTGCTGCGCTACGCGCCGGTCACCCGGGCGGCCGGCTACCCGGACCGGGCGCACGTCTGCGCCGGGCAGGCCGCGCTGCTCGCCGGCATTCCCGAACGGGTCCGCGCACGGCTGGAGGAGCTGTGGCACCGGGCGCACCGCGGCCACGCCCCGTCCCGCGCCGAACTCGCCGAACTGACCGTCCTGTTCGGCGCCCGGGTGGTCGCCGGGCTGCACCTCGCCGACCGGCCCGCCGCCGCCCTGCGCGAGTTACTGGCCCGCCGTACCCGGCTGCTCGCGGCCAAGCAGCGCCGTCTCGACCTGCTCACCGCGCGGGCCCGCGCCGGCGGGGTGCTGCGGCGCTCCGGCGTCTGGGAGGTGGCCCGGAGCTGGGGCGCCCGGTACGCCGCCGGGCTCGACCCCGACTCCCCCGCGCTGGCCGGCCCGGCGAGCGCGCTCGCCGTCCAGGACCCGCGTTCCGCCCTGCCCGCGGTCCGGGCCACCGCCGACGGCCAGGAGTGGACACCCCGCCAGGACCTGCTCGCCGACGGCCGGCGCGACCGGCACTTCGTGGGCGAGCCGGAGGAGGACGGCCGCCTCGCGCTGCGCTTCGGCGACGGCCGGCACGGCCTGCCGCCGCGGCCCGGCGCGCAGGTGCGGGTCGGCTACCGGATCGGCAACGGCACGGCCGGGAACGTCGGCGCGGAGGCCGTCAACCATCTGGTGGTCTGCCACCGACCGCAGGACGGCGGCCCCGCCACCCGGCCGCAGGACGCGGTGCGCCTGGTCCGCAACCCGCTGCCCGCGACCGGCGGCGTCGGCCCCGAACCGCTCGACCAGGTGCGCCAGTCGGCCCCGCTCGCGCTGAGCCGCACTCGGCTGCGCGCCGTCACGGCCGCCGACTACGCGGAGCTGGCCGCCGCCCGGCCGGGGGTGCGGCGGGCCGCCGCCGAGCTCCGCTGGACCGGCAGCGTCCAGGAGGTCCACGTCGCCGTCGAGCCGTACGGGCAGGCGACGGCGGACCCCGCCCTGCTGGAGGCGGTCGGACAGGGCCTGGAGGTGTACCGCCGGATCGGCCACGACCTGGTCGTCCGCCCCGCCCTGCTGGTGCCGCTCGACCTCGAACTGCGGATCTGCGCCGCCCCCGGGCACCAACGCGGCCATCTGCTGGCCGAGTTGCGGCGGGTGCTGGGCAGCCGCGCGCTGCCGGACGGCCGGCTCGGCTTCTTCCACCCCGACGCGCTGGACTTCGGCGAGCCGGTGCGGGTCTCGCGGCTGGTGGCCGCGGCGGCCGCCGTGCCGGGCGTGGTCAGCGCCCAGGTCACGCGGCTGCGGCGGCAGTTCGGGCGGGACGACGGCGAGCCGGCCGACGGGCTGCTGCGGATCGGCGCGCTGGAGATCGCCTGCTGCGACAACGACCCCGACCGGCCGGAGAACGGCCGGCTCTCGCTCGTGATCGGAGGTGGCCGGTGAACGGCCAGTGCACCTGCGGCTGCGCGGGCACCGCGACCGCGACCCCGGCCCCGCTGTTCAACCCGCCCGGACTGGACGCCATCGGCTACCGGGTCGGCCGCTACGGGCAGTTCCTCGACAGCCTGCTCGCCCGGCTGTCCGGCCCCGCCTACCCCGCGCTGCGCGACCTGACGGTCCGCACCCCGGACGACCCGGCGATCGCGCTGCTGGACTCCTGGGCCGTGCTCGCCGACCTGCTCACCTTCCACTCGGAGCGGATCGCCAACGAGGGCTATCTGCGCACCGCCACCGACGAGGGCTCGCTCACCCTGCTCGGCCGGCTGGTCGGACACCGGCCCCGGCCCGGCGTGGCCGCCGGCACCCACCTCGCCTACACGCTCGACCAGGACCCGCGGGCCGCCGAGGACCCGGTCGTGATCGTGCCGCGCGGCGCCCGCAGCCAGAGCGTCCCCGGCCCCGGCGAGGACCCGCAGTCCTTCGAGACCGCCGAGGACCTCCCCGCCCGCGCGGCCTGGAACGAACTGGCCGTCCTGCGCCGCCGCCCGTACCAGCTGACGCCCGGCCGGCTGAACCCCGGCGGTCGGGCCGAGCTGTTCGCCGCCGGCACCGCCAACAACATCAGGCCCGGCGACCGGCTGCTGTTCGTCTTCAGCGCCGACAAGGCCGCCGACCCGGTCCACCGGGTGCTGCGGCTGGTGCCCGAGGTGCGGCTCGACCGCGAGAACGACGTCACGGTGATCGGACTCCCCCGGGACCTGCGCACCCTCAAGGACCTGCGCGCCGAGCTGGCGGACTGGATCACCGAGTCCGAGACCGCCCCGAACCCCCGGCCCGGCCCGAGCCGGATCGTCCGGGACTTCGACGCGCAGGTGCTGGCCCCGCTGCGCGCCGACCTCGACCGGCCCTCCGGCCCGCTGAGCACCCCGGCCGGCTACGCCGACCGGCTCGCCCCGGTGCTCGTCCGGACCGCCGAGGCCGCCGAACTGGCCCGCCCCCGCAAGCCGGTGGCCGACTGGTTCGGCCGCCTCGGTGACGAACTGTCCGCCCTGCGCGACCGCGCCCACCAGCTGGAGCCGCCGCAGGTCCCCGAGGGGACCGGACCGCAGCCGGGCGGCCCCCCGGCCGGCGACCCGGCCGTCCGCGGACTCGGCCCGCTGCTGGCCGCGCTGCGCACCACCGCCGCCCGGCCCCCGCTCGGCGCCCGGGACCTCGCCCGCGACCCGAAGCGCCTGTTCGCCCCGGGCTCGGACCTCGGCGCGCAGCTGCTCGCCGCCCTCGACCCCCGGCTGCGCGACGGCCTCTACCCCGCCTGGCGCCGGGTCGACCTGACGGTGCCGCCCGCCGTGCACGAGATCCAGGCGATGCGGGTGGTGGCCACCCCGTTCGGCGCCACCGCGCCGCTCAAGCCCGTCTACGGCGCCGACGGCCGGATCGACCGCTACGTGGACTGGCCGCTCTCCGGCAGCACCCTGATCGGCGTCCGGGTCACCTTCGACGCCGCCGGCGCCGTCCCCAGGACCGCCGACTTCACCTATGTCGAGGCCGGCAGCCTGCTGCACAGCGGCTTCTCGCTGCCGTGGGACCACACCTTCCCGTTCGGGCCCGGCCAGGTCGAGGTGGTCACCACCGAGCCGCCGACGCCTCCACCGAACCCGCCGAACCCACCCAATCCTCCGAACGCGCCCAAAGCGCCGGGCCCGCACGCCTCCGCCGTGCCCTCCTCCGACCCGGAACCCGGCGTCAGCGCCCGGTTCCTGCCCGGGCTGCCCGAACGCAGGGTCTCGGTGTCCCGCCCGCAGGCCGACGACCGCGTCCATGTGACGATCGACGGCGGCCCCGGCCCCACGCTCGACTACCGGCTCGACCCGGGCCAGGAGAAGACCGGCGAGTCCGGCGAGCTGAACGTCCGGGTGCACCGCTACCCCGCCACCGAGCAGTCACCGCCCGCCGTCGAGGTGGTGTTCACCACCAAGCTGCAACCGGTCTCCGGCACGGTCCTCACCCTCGACGCCGTGTACGACCAGATCGCGCCCGGCAGTTGGGTGGTCATCCAGCGCCCGCGCAAGGGGCTCGACGGCGGCATCCCGGGCAGCCGCGACCTCGCCGAGGTCATCACCCGGGTGACCGACGTGCGGGTGATCTCCCGCGCCGACTTCGGCATCACCGGCAAGGTGACCGAACTGTCGCTCCAGCAGCAGTGGCTGGACGACCAGGACACCCAGCTCTCGCACATCCGCGACGCCACCGTCTACGCCCGCGGCGAGTCCCTGCGGCTCGCCGACGAGCCCGTCACCGAGGACGTGCACGGCGACCGGATCGAACTCGCCCGGCTCCACGACGGGCTGACGCCCGGCCGGTGGATCGTGGTCGACGGCGAGCGGACCGACATCCCGCACACCACCGGGGTCCGGGCGAGCGAACTCGCCATGATCGCCGGTGTCGAGCAGGGCGTCGACCCGCGACTGCCCGGGGACACCGTCCGCACCACGATCACGCTCAGCGCCGACCTCGCCCACCGCTACCGGCGCGACACCGTCCGGATCCTCGGCAACGTGGTCCGCGCCACCCAGGGCGCCACCCGCGACGAGGCCATCGGCAGCGGCGACGCCGGCGTCCCCGGCCAGCGCTTCGCCCTCTGGCAGTCCCCGCTCACCTGGCTGGCCGCCGACACCCCCGGCGGCGCCCGCAGCACCCTGGAGGTCCGGGTCGACGGGGTGCGCTGGCACGAGGTCGACAGCCTCGCCGGGCGCGGCCCGGACGAACGGGTCTACGTCACCGCGACCGCGTCCGACGGCCGCACCACCGTCACCTTCGGCGACGGCGTGCACGGTTCGCGCCTGCCCACCGGCCGGGAGAACGTCCGCGCCCGCTACCGGATCGGCATCGGCGCGCCGGGCAACGTCGGCGCCGGCCGGATCACCCAGCTCACCACCCGTCCGCTCGGCGTCTCCGCCGTCGTCAACCCGCTGCCCGCCACCGGCGGCGCCGACCCCGACGGCCCGGGCCTCGCCCGGCGCACCGTCCCGCTCGCCGTCACCGCCCTGGACCGGCTGGTCTCGGTCCCGGACTACGAGGACTTCACCCGCTCCCGGGCCGGCATCGGGCGCGCCGCCGCCACCCGGCTCTCGGACGGCCGGCGCGAACTCGTGCACGTCACGGTGGCCGGGGTGGACGACATCCCGCTCACCGACGGCTCCGACCCGGTCCGCACCCTGCGCTCCGCGCTCACCGCCTGCGGCGACCCGAGGCTGCCGGTCGAGGTCGCGCCGCGCGAACTCGTCCTGCTGGTCGTCGCCCTGAGCGTCGAGCTCGACCCGGACCACTCCTGGGACGTGGTCGAACCGGCACTGCGCCGCGCCCTGCTCGACCGCCTCGGCTACGCCGGTCGCCAACTCGGCCAGAGCGCCCACCTGTCCGAGGTGCTCGCCACCGCCCAGGCCGTCCCCGGCGTGGACCGCGCGGACGTCGACGCCTTCACCGGCGTACCCGGCAGCCTCACCCCCGAGGGCCTGGAGCGGCTGCCCGAGCAGCTCGCCCGGCCGTGGCCGACCGTCCCGGCCCGGCTCGCCCGCTTCGAGGAGCAGCGGTACCGGGTGCGCGACCCCGCCGGGGAGAGCCTCACCGACATCGCCGCCCGCCACGGCATCCCGCTCGCGGAGCTGCTGCGGCTCAACCCCGGCATCACCGACACCCGGCCGCTGTCGGCCGGCCGGGTGCTGACGGTCTTCCGCGGCATCCGCCCGGCCCAACTCGCCCTGCTGTCGGCGGATCTGCCCGACACGCTGATCCTCAAGGAGGTCCGCACATGACCGGCCCGAGCGAGCGGGACCCGGACGGGCTGCTGGAGCTGCTGCCGCAGTGGCACCGGCTGCGGGACGCCGAGGCGGGTGAGCCGCTGCGCGCCCTGCTGGCCGTCGTCGCCGAGCAGGTGGACCTCGTGCGCGAGGGCATCGACCAGGGCTACCGGGACTGGTTCGTGGAGACCGCCGCCGACTGGGCCGTCGCCTACCTCGGTGACCTGGTCGGCTACCGGATCCTGCCCGGCTACGAGGAGGTGCTCGCCACCGGTCTGCACGGCGAGGCCTCCCCCGAGCGGGCGGCGGCCCGCGACCGGCTCGCCGCCCGGCTGGCGCCGCGCCAGGACGTCGCGAACACCGTCGCCAACCGGCGGCGCAAGGGCACGCTCGCCCTGCTGGAGGAGCTGTCCGCCTCGGTCGCCGACTGGCCGGCCCGGGCCGTGGAGCTCTCCCGGCTGCTCGGCGGCACCCAGCCGGTGCGGCTGCTGCGCCCCGACGAGGAGAGCGCCGACCGGCTGCGGCTGGGCCGCGGCCGGCTGGTCGACGTCCGGGACGGCGCGGCGCTGGACCTGCTCGACGGGCCGTTCGACGGCCAGGCGCACACCGCCGACGTCCGCCGGGCCGCCTCCGCCCGCCGCCGGGGCGGCCGCACGCCGGCCGGGGTCGCCCTGTACGTCTGGCGGTTGAGGCCGTACTCCGTCACCCGGGCGCCCGCCTACTGCGTCGACCGGGCCAGGAACCTCTTCACCTTCTCGGTCCTCGGCAACGACACCCCGCTGTTCACCCGGCCCGAGCCGGAGCCGTCGGCCTCCCACCTCGCGGCGATCGACAACGTGCCGGCACCGATCCGGCGCCGGCAGCTCGCCGAGCGCCTGGCCGACTACTACGGGCCCGGCAAGAGCTTCGCGATCTGGCGCGACGGCGCCCAGGAGCCGATCCCGCCCGCCGAGATCACGGTGGCCGACCTGACCGGCTGGACCTACCGGCCCGCCCGCGGCCAGGTCGCCGTCGACCCGGTGCTCGGCCGGATCGCCTTCGGCGCCCGCTGCGCCCCGCGCCGCGGCGTCCTGGTCGACCACCACTACGCGTTCGCCGACGACACCGGCGGCGGCGAGTACCCGCGCGACCGCCCGGAGGCCCGGCACCGGCCGGTCTACCGGGTCGGGCCCGGCCAGTCGTACGAGCGGATCAACGAGGCGTACGAGCGGTGGCGGGCCGATCAGCAGGCCGGTACCGCGGGCGGCGCCGCCGTCATCGAGATCACCCACAGCGGCGCCTACCAGGAGCAGCTGGACTTCGACCTGGCGGCCGACGACCGCCTCGAACTGCGCGCCGCCGAGGGCACCCGCCCGGTGATCCGGCTGCTCGACTGGTACAGCAACCGGCCGGACGCGCTCAACGTCCGCGGCGCGTGCCCGGGCGGGCGGCTGGTCCTGGACGGCCTGCTGATCACCGGTCGCGGCGTCAACGTCACCGGACCGCTGGCCTCCGTCACCCTGCGGCACTGCACCCTGGTGCCGGGCTGGTCGCTGGAGCCGCACTGCGCACCGCACGCGCCGCACGAGCCCAGCCTGGTGCTGGACCGCACGACGGCCTGCGTCCGGATCGAGCGGTGCGTCCTGGGCGCGATCCAGGTCATCGGCGACGAGGTGGACACCGACCCGCTGGAGATCCACCTCGCGGACAGCATCCTGGACGCCACCGGGCCCGACCGGCCGGCGCTCTCCGGACCCGACTGCGAGCACGCCCACGCGCTGCTGCACGCGCACCGCTCCACCGTGCTCGGCGAGGTGCACACCCACGCGGTGCCGATCGCCGAGGACTGCGTCTTCACCGGGCGGCTGCGGGTGGCCCGCCGCTCACCCGGCTGCCTGCGGTTCTGCTACGTCCCCCCGGGCTCGCGTTCCCCGCGCCGGTACGCGTGCCAGCCGGACCTGGTGCGCGCGGCGGTGACCGAGCTGGCCGAGCGCGGCGAGCTGTCCCCGGCGCAGGCCGCCCGGCTGCGCGAGGTGGAGGCCGAGCGGGTCCGCCCGCTGTTCGCCTCCCTGCGCTACGGCACGCCCGACTACGGCCGGCCGGCCGCCGGGTGCGCGCCGGAGATCACCCGGGGCGCCGAGGACCGCTCCGAACTGGGCGCCTTCCACGACCTGTTCCAGCCCCAGCGCGAGGACAACCTGCGGGCGCGGCTGGCCGAGTACACGCCGGCCGGCACCGACGCCGGGATCTTCTTCGCCTCCTGACCCGCTCCCGACCCCCGACTGTGAGAGGGAAACCGTGCACGCAGACTTCTCGCGCCTGACCTTCCGGCCCGGCAGGCACTACTCCGCGGTGCTGACCCAGCAGGGCCGGGTCCAGCTGGACGCCGACGCCAACGAGCAGGCCGCGATCGAGCGCTACCAGCTGCGCACGCTCGCCGCCGACCTGATCGGCCGCCACGGCGGACCGGCCGCGGCGGCCGGGTTCGCGATCGTCCACCTGCCGGGCAACCACGACCTGGACGACCTCGGCATCGGCGGCGGCCGCTACTACGTGGACGGCATCCTGTGCGAGGCCGACCGGCCCGGGCCCGACCCCGCCGTGCCCGACGAGGGTGATCCGGGCGGCGGTGAGGCGGACGTCCGGCAGGAGCCCGCCGGCTGGACGTACTGGGACCAGCCGGACGCCTACCGGGACCAGGAGCGGCCCGGCGACCGGCTGCCCGGCGAATTCCCGTTCCTGGTCTACCTGAAGGTCTGGGAGCGCAGTGTCACGGCCGTCGAGGACCCGGAGATCCGCGAGGTCGCGCTCGGTGCGGCGATGCCCGACACGGCGGCCCGGGCCAAGGTCGTCTGGCAGGTACTCGCCCTGCCGGCCTCGGAGTTGGGAGCGCCGGACGGCGGGGAGTCCCGGGTGCGGGAGGCCTTCGACGCCTGGGCCGAGGCGCGGGAGCGGCCCGCCACCCGGCTGGCCGCGCGCGCCCGGCGGCCGGAGCGGGCGAGCGAGGACCCGTGCCTGGCCCACCCGGAAGCCGGCTACCGGGGCCCGGAGAACCAGCTGTACCGGGTGGAGGTCCACCGCGGCGGCTCGGCCGGGGGCGGGGCCACGTTCAAGTGGTCCCGGGAGAACGGCTCGGTCGTCCTGCCGGTCGTCTCGATCGAGGGCGTCTGGGTCGATCTCACCACGCTGGGCGACGACGACCGGCTCGGCCTCTCGGTCGGCGACTGGGTCGAGGTCGCGGACAGCGCCTACGTCAGCCGGGAGGAGCCGGCGGACCTGCTGCAGGTGGCGGAGACCGACCTGCCGGGGCGCCGGGTGCGGCTGTCCGCCGAACCGGTGCCGGAGGTCGGGCGGCTGGCCGGGCGTCACCCCTTCCTGCGCCGCTGGGACCACCGGGCGCCGCGCGGCCGGGACGCCCTGCCGCCGGCCGGCGGTGCGCTGCGGGTCCAGGAGGGGACCTGGCTCGACCTGGAGGACGGCGTCCAGGTGTACTTCCGGCCGTGCGGCGAGTACACCCGGGGCGACTACTGGCTCGTTCCGGCCCGGACCGCCACCGGTTCGGTGGAGTGGCCGCAGAACGCCGCCGGCGAGGCGCTGCTGCGGCCCCCGGCCGGCGTGCGGGTCCACCACGCCCCGCTCGCCTGGGTGACCGGGCCGGCCACGGTGGTCGACCTCCGGCAGACCTTCGCCCCGTTGGCCTGACCACCCCGCGCCCGCGGCCCGTTCAGGGACGGCTACCGCGGTGTCGCGCGGCCGGTGCAGGACGCGCCGGACGTGGTGGACGCGCCGGACGCGCTGGACGTGGTGGACGCGCTGGACATGGTGGTTGCGGTGGGCTCCCCACGGGGCGGACCGGGCTACCCGGCGACCGGGCCGCCGGGGGCGGGCAGGGCCACCTGCGGGAGCCGGGGGTCCGGCGTGGGCGGGATGACGTCGGCGGTCTCGACCATCCACCGCAGCACCGCGTCACGCAGGCGCTGCTCGACCGCGGCGTGCTCGGCGCGGCCCGCCAGGTTGCTGCGCTCCTGCGGGTCGCTCGCGCGGTGGTACAGCTCCGCCGGCTCGTAGAGCCGCCAGACGTACGTCCACTCGCGGTCCCGGACGGCGACCGCCTTGCCCACCAGCGCGGGGTCCTCGTGCTGGAGGGCGCCCTTGAGGTCGTACGGGAAGCCCGGGCGCTCCATCCGGGGCTCCTCCTCGACGGTGAAGCCGCCCTCGGTGAAGGCGTACTCGCGGTGCGGGGCAGCCGGGTCGCGCAGCAGCGGCACCAGGCTGCGTCCGAAGTGGCGGTGCGGGGCCTCGACGCCGGCCAGCTCCAGCACGGTGGGCAGGACGTCGACCATCTCCACCATGGCGTCGCTGGCCTGTCCCCCGGCGAAGCCTCCGCCGCTGATGATCAGCGGGTCGCGGGTGATGCAGTCGTGCATCGCCGACGGCCACTTCTCGATCAGCCCGAAGTCTCCGAGGTACTCGCCGTGGTCGGCGAAGAACAGGGTCACGGTGTCGTCCGCGGCACCGGCGTCCGCGACCGCGCCCATCACCCGCCCGAGCTGGTCGTCCAGGCGGGCGATCATCCCGTAGTAGGTGGCCACCACCTCGCGCCACTGCTCCGGGGTGACCTCGCCGATGCCGTAGCGTTCGCGGATCGCCGCCATGTACCGCGGTTCGCCGGACGGGTCACCGGGGGCGACGGGGTCGGGGAGGGCGTCCCGGTCGACCTGGGAGAACCAGGGCTCCTCGACCTGGAACGGGCAGTGCGGCGCCACCAGCGGGACGAACAGCACCCAGGGCTGCTCGGGCGGGTCCGCCAGCCACCGTTCGGCGGAGCGGATCGCGGCTTCGTCGGGGTCGATCCGCCCGTCGTCGGGGACCGCGCCCCGGTAGAACAGGCGGGACCAGACGCCGTCGGGGTACTCCCCTCCGTAGCCGACGGTGGGCATGACCGAGAAGCCGTACTCGTGGACGCTCGCCTCGGTGACGCCCGGGGCGAAGGTGTCGCCGCGGGCGCCCGCCCAGGTGACGTGGTAGCCGGCGTCCTTGAGGATGCGCAGCAGGTTCGGCTCGTGCTCCTTGAGCAGGTGGGTGAGGGTCCGGTGGCCGGCCGTGTGCGGGTACCAGCCGGTGAGGACGGACGCCCGGCTGGGCGAGCAGACCGGGTGCTGGACGTACGCCTGGTTGAAGGTGGTGCCGCGGGCGGCGAGGGCGTCCAGGTGCGGGGTGCGGACGTACGGGTTGCCGAACGCGCCGACGGCGTCGGCCCGCAGCTGGTCGGGCATGAGGATCACGAAGTTGGGACGGCGGGTCATGTGCGTTTCCTAGCTCTGCGTTTCGTTCGGAAGCGGCCGGCTGTCGGTGGCCCGACGGTCCAGCTCGGCCTGGACGGCGGCGACGTCGCGGCCGTAGGTGCGGTACAGCGGCGTGGCGAGGAGGCCGTTCGCGAGGACGACGACGACCACCATCCACAGGAAGGTGGCCTGCAGCCCGACGGCGTCCCCGAGGAAGCCGACCAGCAGGGTGATCACGGCCCATCCGATCCCCTCCAGGCCGAGGAAGACCGCGAAGGCCGCTCCGCGCAGTTCCGGCGGCGTGATGGCCATGACGACCGGCCGGTTGACCGACGGCTGGAGGCCCTGCAGCAGGCCCAGCAGCGAGAAGAGGACGGCGTAGATCCCGAGGTGGGTCCAGGCGATCTGGGTGGCGGTGTAGGCGACGGCACCGTACCCGAGGAACGCGGTCTGCAGGACGGCGATGCGGCCCGAGCCGGGGAAGCGGCGCTGCACGCGGTCCGCGGCCAGCCCGCCGGCGAGGGTGCCGATCAGGTACGACAGCGAGGTGGGGAAGACCACCAGTGAGGCCTGCGCGTTGCTGAAGCCGCGGTCGTCGACCAGGAACACCACGCCGAAGGCGACCATCACGAACTGGGCGCTGAGCACGCGTTGCAGACACATCAGCGGGAAGCTGCGGATGCCGGCCAGCCGGCGCAGGCTCGCCCGGTCGAAGGAGCGGCCGCGCGGCGCGGCGGATCCGGTCCTCACCGCGGCGAGCTGGTGCTCGGCCCCGCCGACGCCCGGGTCCCGGAAGAACAGCAGGATGCCGAGCCCCGCCAGCAGTTGCAGGGCGCCGACGGCGAAGAACCCGTACCGCCATCCGCCGTCGACCCGGGACAGCTGACCGAGCAGCGGGCCGAGGACCGCGGTGACCAGGGCGACGCTGCCGAACAGGACACCCGCCGCCCGGCCGCGGGTCCGGTCGTCGAAGAGGTCGGCGAGGATGCCGTTGATGAGGGGGCCGCTGCCGACGACGCCGACGGCGGCGATCCCGAAGAGCACCACGAGCTGAAGGTAGCTCTGGGCGAATCCGGTGGCGATCGTCCACACGCCCCACAGGCCGGAGCTGACGGCGAGCACGTACTTGCGCGGGAAGCGCTGGGCGAGGCTCACCCAGAGCGGTCCGAAGACCACCCCGACGACCTTGCCCAGGGCGACGAGCATGCTGAGGGCCGACAGCGGCAGGTTCAGGGCGGACCGCATCGCGGGGAACAGCACCGAGACGGCGCCCTGTTCGCCGTTGTCGGTGGCCATGGCGGCGCTGAGCAGGCCCAGTTGGCGCCAGCGGCCCGGGCTGCCCCGGTCCGCGGAGGTGGCGGGCGGGGAGGCCACCGCGGCGGGCGGCGGGGAATTGGCGGTCATGTGGAACTCCCTTGGCGTGGCGCGCGTCAGTTGGGCCGCACGGACCGCTGGTCACGGGTCTGCAGCAGGGCCGCCCAGCGGGCCGCGAGTTCGGCGGTGCGCGGGCGGTCGGGGGCGTGCCAGGAGACCGGCACGTTCAGGGAGGCGAGGCGGGCTTCGAGGTCCTCGGCGAGGTGCTCGCGGCCGGTGTCGCGCAGGTGCCGGGCGTACCGCGCGGGGTCGTTGTAGTAGGTGGGCCCGGTCTGGAGGGTCGCCTGCATCGGGTCGGGCAGGCAGCCGGGGCGGCCGGCGTGCTCGTGCCACCACTCGGCGAGGTGGGAGCGCATGACGGCGGCGAGTTCGGGCTCATCGGCGAGCAGGTCGCGGGTGAGGTGGGGGTCCTCGGTGACGTGGAAGAGCTGTTCCCACTCGGCGCGGAAGGCCCCGGGGTGGTAGGTGCGGATGTAGAGGTGGTCGCGGGTGCGCACCGCGCGCTGGTAGGTGTGGGCGCCGTGGCCGAGGACCAGGTACGGGCGGGACTCGATGCTCGCGCCGCGCACCGCGGGGGCGAAGGAGGTGCCCTGCCAGCCAGCCGGTACGGGCAGGCCGAGGAGGTCGCAGAGGGTGGGCGCGAGGTCGATGTTGTAGAGGAGCGCGTCGTTGCGCCGCGCCTCGGCGGGCAGCCGGTCGGTGACGCCGGGCCAGTACACGACCAGCGGCAGCCGGTGGGTCGGTTCGTTGGCCAGGCCGTGCTCCGCGTACGAGCCCTGCTCGCCGAAGGACTCGCCGTGGTCGGCGCTGACGATCACGGCGGTCTCGTCGGCTATGCCCAACTCCTCCAGGGTGGCCATGAGTTGGCCGAAGTGGTGGTCCCAGTGGTGGACCGCGCCGTCGTATCCGTTGATCAGGTGCTCGAAGTCGGCGCGGGAGCGGACGGCGTCGGGCATGTTGTGCGGGACCGGGGAGGTGCCGTCGCCCGTCAGCGAGTAGTGCAGGTCGAGGGCGCTGCGCGGGCCGTAGACCTCGGCGTGGGAGGCGATGGTCTCCTCGTCGGGCCACTCCTGGACGGGTCCGGAGGCGGCCATCTTCTCGGTCCACTCGGCGGGTTGGGTGTAGTCGGTGTGCGGGTCCCAGTAGGTGAGGTGCAGGTACCAGTTCTCGTCGGCGGCGTGCCGGCGGATCCAGTCGGTGGCCGCGCGGTTGACGTCCTGGGCCTCCTCGTCGCCGAGGCGGGCGGTGGCGCGGACGGACTCGCGGAAGTTGGCGTGGAAGAAGTAGGCGCGGTGGCGCTCGGCGAACACCGAGACGGCGGCGGTGTAGTGGCCGCCGAAGCCGAGGACCTGGCCGAGCAGGGGGCGGTCGGGTTCGGGGCCGTGCCCGGGGTCGAGCCGGAACCGGGCGGCCTCGCCGAAATGGCCGATCACGCCGTTGGTGATGCCGAACTGACCGCTCGTCAGCGCCGTCCGGGACGGCAGACAAGGCGAGTCGGAGCAGTAGTAGCGCTCGAAGGTGACCGACTTCTCGGCGAGGGCCTGGAGGTGGGGGGTGGTGGGGCGGTGGTAGCCGTAGGGGGTGGTGTGGTCGGCGCGGAGGGTGTCCACGTCGACGTAGATGATGCGCATGGGGGGACTCCGGGGGGAGCGGGGGCAGGGGCCCGCGCCGGTGCGGCCGACGGGGGACGTCGGACGACCGGTGGGGGTGGGGGTGGGGGGGGTGGCCGCGCGCGGGGGTACGGCGGCTGGCGGGGGGGGGGTGGCCGCGCGGGGGTGTGACGGCCGGGGTGACCGCGCGGTGGGCGCGATGGGCCGCGGTCAGCGGCCGAGCCGCGCCTCCAGGCGGGCCTTGGTGAGCTGGAGCCAGGCGATGTGGGAGGCGGCGAAGGCGTAGCCGTGCTCGTGGGCCGCGGTGTGGACCTCGCGGGCCCAGGCGGCGTCGAGTTCGGGGATCTGCGGGTCGTAGGCGTCAGGCAGCGGCATGGCGCCCGACGCCGCGTGCTGCTCGATCCGGTACTCCAGCTCGGTGGTGACCACGTCCAGGGCGATCGCGGGGTCGAGCTGGCCGGCGAAGAAGAAGCGCAGGGTGAAGTCGGGGTCCTTGGCGCGCGGGGACGGGACGAAGGGGGACCGCGCCCACTCCAGGAGCGCCGCGCGGCCCTCCTCCGTCAGCCGGTACACCTTGGCGTCCGGCCGGCCCTCGCGCGGATCGACCTCGAAGTCCACCCAGCCGCGCTCCAGGAGCTTGGCCAGCCGGCGGTAGATGTGCGGGAGTTGGACGCCGTACCCGATGAACCGGCCCGGCCCCTCCATCCAGCGACGCAGGTCGTAGCCGGACAGCCGGCGCAGGGTCAGCACCCCGAGGATCACATAGTCGAGCTGCATCGGCGGCACCTATGTTCTGAGGAACTTATGACCGACAGACTTACCCGCCGGTAGCCGGATGTCAAGGTTCCGGTGCGGACTTCCGGCGCGGACTCCTCAGGCGTCCGCCGCGCAGCGGAAGCCCGCGTGCCCGCTGGAGCTGTCCGGGCTGTTGGCGGTGCGGGCCGCCACCCGGTAGCGGTTGCAGTAGGAGCGGTGGCACATGTGGGACCCGCCGCGGATGACCTTGTCCGTTCCGCCGGCGGGGCCGGTGGGGTCGACCGCCGGACGGCCGGCCGGGTGGTCGGTGGCCCACCAGTCGGCGCACCACTCCCAGACGTTGCCGGACACGTTGTACAGCCCGAAGCCGTTGGGCTCGAAGGCGTCGACGGGGGCGGTGCCGCGGAAGCCGTCGGCGGCGGTGTTGCGCACCGGGAAGGTGCCGCGCCAGATGTTGCAGCGGTACTCCCCCGCCGGGTCCAGTTCGTCGCCCCACGGGTAGCGCGCCTGCTCCAGGCCGCCGCGCGCCGCGTACTCCCACTCGGCCTCGGTGGGCAGCCGCTTGCCCGCCCAGGCCGCGTACGCCGCGGCGTCGTTCCAGGACACGTGCACCACCGGGTGGTCGCCGCGGTCCTCGACGCCGCTGCCCGGGCCCTCGGGCCGGTTCCACGCGGCGCCGGGCACCCCGCACCACCAGGGGGTGCGCTCGGGGCGCGGGGCGCCGCGGCGCAGCTCGGCGGGCAGGAAGGCCGCGAAGACGTAGGACCAGCCGATGCGCTCGGCCTCGGTGCGGTACCCGGTGTCGGCGACGAACGCGGCGAAGCGGTCGTTGCTGACGGCGTGGGTGTCGATCCGGAAGGGCCTCAGCCGCACCGGGCGCACGGGGCCCTCCCCGTCGGCGGGGAAGCCCTCCGCGTCCTCGGTTCCCATCAGGAACCCGCCGCCGGGCAGCAGCACCGTCCCGTCGGTGGCGGGCGCCCGGCGCGGCGACGGCGCCGGGACCGTCGGCGGGAGCGGCGTCACCGCGCCGCCTCCGGACGGCATGCAGCAGCGGGCGGGCGCGGTGGGGTCGGTCATGCGCGGGTCCTCTTCGTATCGGACTGGGCCTCTCGCCCGGATCTATGTTCTAACGTACATAGCTCCCCGACCCCGGCCAAGAGCGGCGGCCACCCCTACCACCAGCGTCGGCGGCCCCGCAGGTAGTCGCTGGTGGCGTACAGCCAGCGCCCGTACGCCCGGGTCACCAGCGGGCTGGGCACCAGGCGGTCCCAGCGCGGCGGGTGGTAGCGGTAGGTGTACTCGGTGGCGGCCAGCCGGGCGATCGGGGAGACCCGCCGGGAGCGGAGGTGTTCGTAGCGGCGCAGCGCCGCGGTGAGGTTCCCCGGCCGGTGGGCGAGCAGCCGGGCGAGCACCCAGGCGTCCTCCAGCGCCTGGTTGGCGCCCTGGGCGACGATGGGCGGCATCGTGTGGGCGGCGTCGCCGAGCAGGGTCGAGCGCTCGCCGCCCCAGACCCGGCGGACCCGGTGGGTGTGGTGCGGGAACATCTCGATCTCCGCCTCCCGCAGTCCCTCCAGTAGCGCCGGCACCGGCGCGGCCCAGTGGGCGAAGCGCTCGCGCAGCAGCGGCAGGGCGGGTGCGTCGGGTGCGTCGGGTGCGTCGGGTGCACCGGATGCCTCGGGTGCTCCGGACACGCCGGGTGCGCCGGGTGCGCCGGGGCGCCACGGGAAACTGAACCACCACTGCAGGGTGTCCGGCCCCGCGGGCAGCAGTCCGCAGAAGCCGGCCCGCCCGTTGATCATGAGCCCGTGGTGCGGACCGGTGATCCGGGAGCGGAGGCCGGTGAGGCCCTGCCAGGTCGCCCAGCCGGCCGGCTCGGTCGGGTCATGGCCCCACAGGTGCCGCCGTACCGCGGAGTGGTGGCCGTCGGCCCCGATCAGCAGGTCGCCCTCGACGGTGCCACCGTCGGCGAAGACGGCCTGCACGCCGGAGCCGCCCTCCTTGGCCCGCACGAACCGGCGCCCGTACTCGACGGTGCCCTCCGGCAGGCCGTCGGCGAGGCGGGCGAGCAGGTCGCGGCGCGGCGCGGTGATGCTGGGGTGGCCCAGCCGCCGGGTCGCGTGCCCGACGTCGATGGAGTAGAGGTGCTCCCCCGCGTCGGTCCGGTTCTCCAGCCGGTCGATCCGTGCGCCCAGCCCCTCGCCGGAGACCCCGAGCGCGCGGAGGATGCCGACTCCGCCGCTCCAGACAGTGATCGCCGAGCCGGTGGTCCGGGGGCTCGGCGCCTGCTCCAGTACGGTCACCTGGTGCCCGGTCGCGAGCAGTCCCCGGGCGAGTGCCAGGCCGCCGATTCCTGCACCAACTATCAGTAACCGCATGGAAGATGATCCCCCAGTTGTGAATACATCGACGGGTGGGAGCAGTGCGGCCCCAATGCTTTTATAGTACGACCGAGAGCTCCCGAGTGTCACGTCCCACCCGCTACTGGCCACTAGTCCAGATACCGAGGGTTACTATCGTGCGCACTGATCTGAAAGTGGCCGTCTCCCGTGGGGTGGACCACCTGCTGTCGATCCAGGAACCGGACGGCTGGTGGTCCCGCTGTCCGGACGCGAATGTGATGGTCGACGCGGTCGACCTCTTCATCCGCGAGCTGCTGGGGGTGCGCGACGAGGACGTCCTCGCGGCCACCGCCCGCTGGATCCGCTCCCGCCAACTCCCCGACGCCGGCTGGGGCCTGTACCCGGGAGGCCCCGGCGACCTGTCCACCACCGTGGAGGCCTACCTCGCGCTGCGGCTGGCCGGCGACACCCCCGAGGAACCGCACATGGCCGCCGCGGCCCGTTTCGTCCGCGCCCAGGGGGGCGCCGAACGCTGCCGCCTCGAAGCCCACCTGTGGCTGGCCCTGTTCGGCCAGGAGGACTGGCGGGCCGTGCCCACCGTGCTCACCGAGGCGGTGCTGCTGCCGCCGCGCGCTCCGCTCTCGCTCTACCGGATGTCCACCTGGGCCCGGCTGACGATGGTGCCGCTCGGCCTGGTGCACCGCTCCCGGCCCCGCCACGACCCCGGCTTCCGGACCGACGAACTGCGCACCGGCCAGCCCGTCCCACCCGCACTGCCGCCGGCCCTGCGGGCCGTGGACCGCGCGGTCGGCTGGTACAACGAGCACGCGCTCGGCCTGCCGCGCGGCCGGGCCGTCGAGCGCGCCGTCCGCTGGATCACCGACCGCCAGGAGGCCGACGGCGCCTGGCTGGCCTGCAACGTGGCCTCGGTGTTCTGCCTGCTCGGCCTGCACGCCGCGGGCCTGGGCGCCGAGCACCCCGCGATCCGCGCCGGACTGCGCGGGCTGGACGGCTTCGCGGTCCACGAGGAGGGCCCGGACGGCCCGGTCCGCCGGATGAACTGCATGCCCACCCCGGTCTGGGACACCGCCCTGTGCGTGACCGCGCTCACCGACGCCGGCCTGGACACCGACCATCCCGCCCTGCTGCGCGCCGCCCGCTGGCTCGCCGGACAGGAGGTCACCTCGCACGGCGACTGGGCCGTCGCCAGGCCCGGACGGGCCGCCGGCGGCTGGTCGGTCGGCTTCGTCGAGCAGGCCTTCCCCGACTGCGACGACACCGCGGTGGTCGTCGACGCGCTCTCCCGGGTGACGGCCCCCGACCCCGCCGAGGCCGCCCGGCTGCGCGGCGCCGCCGTCCGCGGCACCTCCTGGCTGCTCGCCATGCAGTCCTCGGACGGCGGCTGGGCCGCCTACGACGCGGACAACACCTCGTGGGCCGTCTCCCGCCTGAGCACCCTCGACTTCACCGAACTCACCGACCGGCCCTGTCCGGACATCACCGCGCACGCCCTGGAGAGCCTGGCCCGCCAGGGCCTGGCGGCCGACCCGAGGATCCGGGCCGCCGCACGCTGGCTGGCGCGCCACCAGGACGCGGACGGCTCCTGGTTCGGCCGCTGGGGCGCCAACCACCTGTACGGCACGGGGGCGGTGGTCACCGCGCTGCTGAGCGCCGGCGTCCCGCCGCACAGCCGGCCGGTGCGGCGCGCGGTCGACTGGCTGACGAACCATCAGAACACCGACGGCGGCTGGGGCGAGAGCCTGCGCTCGTACGACGACCCGGCCTGGCGCGGCCGCGGCCCCTCCACCCCCAGCCAGACCTCCTGGGCGCTGCTCGCCCTGCACGCGGCCGGCCTGCCGGCCGACGACGAGCGGGTCGACCGGGGGCTGTCCTGGCTGGTCGCCGCGCAGCGGGAGGACGGCGGCTGGGACGAGGAGCCGTTCACCGGCACCGTCCTGCCGCGGCAGTTCTACATGAGCTACCCGATGTACCGCCACCTCTTCCCCGTCATGGCGCTCGGGCGCTACCAGCGCTGACCCGCGCCACCCCGAAGAACACCGGCGCCCCCCCGGACCACCGGCGCCGCCCTCGGCCTGCGCTTCCCCGGACCACCGGCACAGCCCCCCCCGGACCGGAGCCGCCCCGAACCATCGGCAACCACCGACGACCACCACGAACGGAGTTCCGTGAAGAAGCCCAGGGTCAAGGCCAACGACCTCACCCAGTACGACGACCTCGCCGACCAGTGGTGGGACCCGCGCGGCCCCTTCGCCGCGCTCGGCTGGATCGCGGCCAAGCGCGGCGAGCTCATCCCGCCCGCCGACCGGCCCGGCGCCCGCCTGGTCGACGTCGCCTGCGGCGGCGGTCTGCTCCACCCGTACCTGGCCAGCAAGGGCTACCGGCACATCGGCGTGGACCAGTCCGAGCGCTCGCTGGAGGTGGCCGCCGCCCACGGGGTCGACGAGACGGTCCTGGCCGACGTCGCCAAGCTGCCGTTCGAGGACGACAGCGTGGACGTCGTGGTCGCCGGCCAGTGCCTGGAGCACGTCCCGGACCCGTACGCCGTGGTCGCCGAGTGCTGCCGGATCCTGCGCCCGGGCGGCACCCTGCTGCTCGACACCATCGCCGACACCTTCCTGGCCCGGATCCTCATCGTCACGCTGACCGAGAACCTCCCGCTGCCCGGGATGGCCCCCAAGGGCTGCCACGACCACCGGCTCTTCGTCAACCGCCTGCGCCTGGCCCAGACCGCCGCGCTCGGCGGGGTCGAACTGCGGCTGTACGGGCTCTGGCCGCAGGCCCGGGCACTCATCCCCTGGTTCTTCAAGCTCCGGTCGACGGTCCCGATGTTCCCCACCCGCTCCACCAACGTGATGTTCCAGGCGATCGGCACCAAGCGCCTGCCGGCCTCGGGCGGCGCGCGGTGACGGTGGAGTCCGCGACGGCGGCGTCCGCCCGGACCCGCCCGGGCGCGCGGGCCTGGCTGGTGGCCGCCGGACCGCCGCTGGTCCTGGTCATCGTGCTGCAGGGCCTGTACGCGGTGGCCGTCGCCCGCCAGGTCCATCCGCTGGAGCCCTGGCGGGTGGCGCTGACCCTGTTCGTGCTGGTCCCGGACTGCGTCGGCCGGCGCTACGTCAACGACTACGAGGACTACGTGCGCGGCCTCGACAGGACGGACCGGGTCCGCCCCGAGAGCGCCCTCGCGCAGGGCCTGGACATGCGCCGGCTGCGGCTGGCCGGGCTCGGCTGCTTCGCCGTCGCCTGGATCGGCCTCGCCGTGCTCGCCGCCGCCACCTCCTGGTGGCTGCCGCCCCTGATCGCGCTCTGCTACCTCGCCTACTTCGGCTACGCGGGCGGCCCCCGGCCGCTGGGCCACCGGGCGCTGGGCGAGCTGCTGGACTTCGTGGTGACCGGCTTCGGCGTCACCCTGATCCTGGCCTGGCTGAACGCGGGCCGCGTCGACACCACCCTGCTGCTCGCCGCCCTGGGCCCGGGGTTCCTGTTCGCCGCGCTGATGCTGCACAACAACGCCCGCGACACCGAGAAGGACGCCGCGGTCGGCAAGACGACCCTGCCGCACGTGGTCAGCCCGGCGGTGACCAAGCTGCTGTACGGCGGCTGCCTGGCCGGCTTCTACCTGGTCGACGCCGCCGTGGCCGGGCGGCTGCACGCGGCGGGCGTGCTGCTGCCGCTGCTCACCCTGCCCTGGGCCGCCGCGCTGGCCGTCTCGGTCGCCCGGTCCCGGATCGGCCCGTCGATGATCTCCTGGGCCTGGCTGTACTACCTGATGATCGCCGACTTCGTCCTCTTCGCGATCGGAGCGTGGATCTGAGATGCCGCCCGCTGGAACCGGCCCCACCCCGCAGGGCCCGGATCTCCCCCGGCTCGCCGGCGACCTGTCGCGCGTCCGCGACCGCGTCGTCAAGGAGCTGACGCTGGACGACCCGGCGATCGAGGACGCCCTGCAGCACCTGGTCCGCCACCCCGGGAAGTTCCTGCGCCCCGCCCTGGTGCTCGGCGCCGCCGACCTGCTCGGCGCCGACACCCCGGCCAGTGAGCAGGTGGTCACCGCGGGCGCGGCGGTCGAACTGCTCCACCTCGCCACCCTCTGCCACGACGACCTGTGCGACCGCGCCGGGGTCCGCCGCGGCGTACCCACCGTCAACGCGCGCTACGGCGACAGCGCCGCCCTGGTGCTCGGCGACTACCTGCTCGCCACCGCCCTCGGCCTCGCCGCCACCCTGGGCCCGGAGGCCGCCGCCGCCGCGGCGCACTGCGCCCGGCGGATCTGCGTCGGACAGCTCGTCGAACTCCGCGCGACCGGCGACCCGGACCGCACCGTCCCCGGCTACCTCGCCGCCGTCTCCGGCAAGACCGCCGAACTCCTCTCCTTCAGCGCGCTGTTGGGCGCCATCGCGGCCGGCGCCGACGAAAGCCGCCGGCGGGCCCTGGCCGCCTTCGGCCACCACCTCGGCGTGGCCTTCCAGATCTGGAACGACCTCGGCGACCTCACCGCGCCCGGCGAGGGCGCCGGCCGTGACCTCGGCAACGCCGTCTACACCCTGCCCGTCCTCTTCGGGCTGGAGACGGCCGGCGACCGGCTGCGCCCACTGCTGTCCACTCCTGACCAGAACCACGACCGCGACCACGACCGAACGGTCACCGAGGTGCTCGCCGTGCTGCGCGACTGCGGCGCCCTGCAACGGGCCGCCGACACCGCGGGCGCCCGGCTGCGGACGGCCTTCGACTGCCTGGAGGCCGCCGACCTGCCCCGGCCGCACGGCGTACCGGCGCTGCGCCGGATGCTGGCCGGCCTCCTGCCCGAGGTGGCGCAGCTGCTCGACGCCCCACCCGGGACGGCCCGCTCCGCGAAGGCGGCGGGATGAGCACCGCGGCGGTTCCCAGGCTCACGCCCGCCGAGGTGCTGCGGTTCGCCGCCGACCCGTTCACCGGCATGCTGCGCGCCCAGCGCGTCCACGGCGACGTGGTGGAGGTCGGGTACGGCCGCCAGCGCTCGACCTTCCTCTTCGGGCCGGAGGCCAACTCCTTCGTCTTCGCCAACCCCCAGCTGTTCTCCTGGCGCGACTCCTTCGAGGTGATGCTGCCGGTGCTCGGCGAGAGCGCCCTGCTGGTGAGCGACGGCGAGAGCCACCGCAGGCGCCGCCACCTGGTGCTGCCCGCCTTCCACCGCCGCCGCATCGAGGACTACGTCCGTCTGATGGCCCGCAACACCGCGGCGACGGTCGACCGTTGGGACACCGGCCGGCGCGTCGACCTCTACCGCGAGCTGCGCGCGCTGATCCGCCGCAACACCGTCGAGTCGCTCTACGGCTCCCGGCTGGCCGCCCAGAACGACGCCATCGGCGCCCGGCTGCAGATCGCCCTCGACGCCACCGACCTGCCCCTCGGGCTGCAGCTCTTCCTCACCCGCGTCCCCAACCCGGTCACCGCCCGGGCCGAACGGGCCCGCCGCTGGGTCGCCGAGCGGGTCCAGGCCGAGATCGAGCACCGGCGCCGCCACCCCGAACCGGACGGCGACGGCCTCGGCGCGCTGCTCGCGGCCACGGACGGCGAGGGCTGCCCGCTCGACGACGGCGAGATCCAGGACCAGGTGATCAGCCTGATCGTGGCCGGCTACGAGACGACCAGCGCCGCCATGGCCTGGGTGGTGCACGCCGCGCTGAGCACCCCCGGGACGTGGGAGCGGGCCCGGGAGTCCGTCACCGCGCTGCTCGGCGACGAACCGGTGACGGTGGAGGCGCTGGAGAAGCTCGACTACCTGGACGGCGTGGTGCAGGAGGCGCTGCGCCTCCACCCGCCGGTGGTCGTCCTGCCCCGGGTCACGGCCCGGGAGGTCGAGTTCGCCGGCCGGCGGCTGCCGGCCGGCACCCGGCTGGCGATCAGCCCCTACGTGACGCACCGGATGTCCCGGGTCTGGCCCGAGCCCTCCCGCTTCGTCCCCGAGCGGTGGCAGCGCGGCCACCCCCTGCACCGGGAGGTCACCCCGGCCGGCTTCCTGCCGTTCGGGGGCGGGCGCCACCGCTGCATCGGCGCGCCGTTCGCGACCGCCGAACTCAAGACCGTCCTCGTGGAGCTGCTCCGGCGGACCGAACTAACGCCGGCCGGCCCGGTGACCCCGGTCAGCATCATGGCCATGCGCCCCCGCCGGGGAGTCCCCGTCGTGGTGCGCCGACGAAAGGCAGGCTCGCACGGATGAGGATCACCATCGTGGGCGGCGGCATCGCCGGGCTGACCACCGCGCTGAGCCTGCACGCCGCCGGCTTCGAGCCGCTGGTGTGCGAGGCGGCGCGGAGCATCGAGGCGGTCGGCGTGGGGATCAACCTGCTGCCGCACGCCGCCCGGGAGCTCTCCGAACTCGGCCTGGCCGACGAACTGGACGCCGTCGCGCTGCGCCCGCGCCGGCTGAACTACTACGACCGGGCCGGCTCGCCGGTGTGGGAGGAGACGCTCGGCGTCGACGCCGGCTACCGCTGGCCGCAGTACTCGGTCCACCGCGGCCGGCTGCACCTGCTGCTGCTCGCCGCCGCGCGCGAGCGCCTGGGGCCGGACGCCTTCCGCACCGGCCAGCGGTTCCGGCGCTTCGAGCAGAGCGCGGACGGCGTCCGGGCCCACTTCCTGGACCGGGCGAGCGGCGCCCCGGTCGTCGAGGAGTCCGACCTGCTGGTCGGCTCCGACGGCATCGACTCCGCCGTCCGCGCCCAGCTCCACCCGCACGAGGGCCCCTCCCACTGGAACGGCGTGCACATGTGGCGCGGCGTCGCGCCGTACCCGCACGTCCTCGGCGGCCGGTCGATCGCCGTGGCCGGAGGCAGCCCCGGCGCCAAGTTCGTCGCCTACCCCATCGAGGACCCCGCCACCGAGGGCGGCGACGCCCTGATGAACTGGGTGCTGGAGGTGCGGCACGACCCGTCCGCCGCACCGCTGGACCGCTCCAACCGCCGCATCGCGCCGGCCGAGGCGCTCGCCGGCCTGGCGGGCTGGAGCCTGCCCTGGATCGACCTGCCCACCCTGGTCGGGAGCTCCTCGGCGATCTTCGAGTACCCGATGCTCGACCGCGACCCGCTGCCCCGCTGGAGCTTCGGCCGGGTCACCCTGCTGGGCGACGCCGCGCACCCGATGTTCCCGATGGGGATGAACGGCGGCTCGCAGTCCGTCGTCGACGCCCGGGTGCTGGCCTGGTGCCTGGCCCGGGAGCACGACCCGGTGGCCGCCCTGCGCCAGTACGACGAGCTGCGCCGCCCGACCGTCAACGCCATCGTGCTGGGCAACCGGGAGCTGGGACCGGAGGAGATCATCGCCCGGGCCGCGGAGCACGGCGGTCCGCTGCCCGTCGACCGGGCCGAGGCCATCGCGCGGGGCTACAAGGAACTCGCCCTGGCCACCGTCGCGCAGGTGAACTCCCACCCCTCCTGGACGGTCGCCCGCGACGCCGCCGACCGGGCCCGCTGAGGCGCCATGACGACCGCCCCCTCCCGCCGACGGCCCCGGGTCGGCCACATCGCGTTCCTCAACTGCCTGCCCCTGCTCTGGGGGCTGGCCAGGACCGGCAGCCTGCTCGACCTCGACCTGACCACCGGCCACCCCGGCCGGCTCGGAGCCGCCCTGGTGGCCGGCGAGCTGGACATCGGCCCGATCAGCCTGGCGGACTACCTGGGCAACACCGACCGGCTGGTCGCCCTGCCCGACATCGCCGTCGGCAGTGACGGACCGGTGATGTCCTGCCTGATCGTCAGCAGGGTGCCGCTGTCCCGGCTCGACGGCCGGACGGTCTCGCTCTGCTCGACCAGCCGGACCTCGGTGCGGCTCGCCCGGCTGCTGCTGCGCGAGCGGTTCGGCGTCGAACCCCGCTACCGGGTCCGGCCGCCGGACCTTCCGGTGATGCTCGCCGACGCGGACGCCGCCGTGCTGATCGGCGACCCTGCGCTGCGGGCCGCCCTGCGCCACCCCGCGCCCGCCGGCCTGGAGGTGCACGACCTGGGCCGGCTCTGGCGGGAGTGGACCGGGCTGCCCTTCGTCTTCGCGCTCTTCGCCGCCCGCCGCGACCTCGTGCGGCGGGATCCGGCGACCGTGCGCGAGGTCCACGCCCAGCTGCTGGCCGCCCGGGACCTCGGGCTGCGCGAGGTGGACCGGCTGTGCGGACGGGCGGCCCGCTGGGAGCCGTTCGACGCCGCGGCCCTGCGCCACTACTTCACCCGCGCGCTCGACTACGGCCTGGGCCCGCGGCAGCTGCTCGGCATCGCGGAGTTCACCCGCCTCGCCGGCGGCCCCGCGGCGGGCTTCCCCGCCGATGCCCGGCTCGACCTGCTGAGCGCCTCCCCCACCACCGCCGAGCGCTGACCGCGGGTGCTCAGCGGGCCCCGGCCAGCACGCGGCGCAGGGCGGCCTCCCCCGGCACGCCGGACACGGTGCCGTCGGCGCCCCGGTACAGCCGGCACGACAGGCTCGGCACGGCCCCGGGCGGGGCGAACGGGTCGGTACCGTCGACCAGAACGGTCGGCGACCCGTACATGCCCCGCTCGACGGCCTCGGCCTCGTCCCGCACCTCGACCAGCTCCACCTCCGCCTCCCGCCCCTCCAGAGCGGCCTCGACCAGCTCCACCGCAGGCCGGGCGTTGGGGCAGCCCGCCACCGTCAGCACCGTGATCCGCATCCGTCCGCCCTCCGGTTCATTCCTCCGACACCTCTCGACCCCGACCGTAGTCCGCCCGCGCACCGGAGCCGTCATCGGCTCCCGGCGAGAAGGACAGCCTGAACGGCGAGCCGTCGGCACCGGGCGTCCAGCCCCTCGCCCGGGCGGCCCGGATGCCGGCGGCGACCTCCCGCGGCAGGACGACCTCCTCCGGTAGCGGGCGCGGGCCGACGAGGGCCGGACGGCCGGTCTCCACGACCAGCGTCGATCCCGGGCCGACCGCGGCTTCCGCCACATAGCCCAAGGTGCTGCCCTCGTAGTCGCAGCACAGGTGCCGCCTGCCCACCCGCCAGCGGTACTCGACACCGTCCACGACGATCCGGCGGGACCCCTTCCTGGCCAGTGCCACCCTGCCGCCCCCGTCCCTCACCCGTCCGCATCCGTCATCTCCGTCCTCGGGAGCCAGTCAACCTGCCCGCAGGGCACCTGTCACCGGGTTTCGTCCCCGGGTGACCCCGGGGCGTGGGGGCGCGGAGGAGGCGCCGGGGCGTCGCATAGTCGGAGTGCCGGCGACACCTTCCGATCATGAGATGAGTCGACCATGCGCCTGCCCCGCCGACCCGCCACCGCGCTGGCCGTCCCGCTGCTCCTCACCGCCGCGGGCTGCGGCTCCCCGGCCACCCCTCCCCCGGTCGACGACCGCACCCCCGCCACCCCCGCCGTCGCCACCACCGCCACCGGGCCGCGGGCGTTCACGCTCGTCGCCACCGGCGACGTCCTGCCGCACACCGAGATCATCCGGCAGGCCCAGGAGGACGCCGGCGGCACCGGCTACGACTTCACCCGGATGTTCGCCGGCGTCACACCGCTGATCAGCGGCGCGGACCTGGCCATCTGCCACATGGAGACCGTCTACGGCGCCGACGGCGGGCCGTTCACCGGCTACCCGACCTTCAAGTCGCCGCCGCAGGTCGCCCGCGCCCTCAAGGACGCCGGGTACACCTCCTGCGACACCGCCTCCAACCACACCCTCGACGACGGCCCCGCCGGAATCCGGCGCACCCTCGACGCCATGGACGCCGTCGGCCTGGCGCACACCGGCTCGGCCCGCGACGAGGCCGAGGCGGGCGGACCCGCACTGCTCCGGGCCGGCGGCGCCACCGTGGCCCACCTCGCCTACACCTACGGCACCAACGGCATCCCGCTGCCGGCCGACCGCCCCTGGTCGGTCAACCTGATCGACCGGGACCGGATCCTCGCCGACGCCCGCGCCGCCCGGGCGAACGGCGCCGACGTCGTCGCGGTGAGCGTCCACTGGGGCACCGAGTGGCAGGACACCCCGAACGAGCAACAGCTCACCCTGGCCCGCGAGCTGGCCACCGGACAGGGCGAGGGCCGACCGGACATCGACCTGATCCTCGGCACCCACGCCCACATCCCCCAGGCGTACGAGAAGATCAACGACACCTGGGCCGTGTACGGCCTCGGCGACCAGCTCGCCGGCCACATGTTCACCTACGACGGCGCCGAGGACCCGCGCGGCAACTGGAGCTCGATCGCCCGCTTCACCTTCACCCCGCCGAGCGCCCCCGGCCTGCGGTGGACGGTCGCCAAGGCCGAGTTCATCCCCCAGCTGACCGACCTCGGCCCGCCCTACCGCGTCCTCGACCTGCGCGAAGCCACCCACCGCGCCCCCGGCCGCACCGACTACGCCCGCGCCCTGGACCACATCCGCTCCGTGGTCCTCAGCCGCGGCGCCGCCTCAGCGGGCCTGACCATGGCCCCGTAGACGCTACCCGGCGGCGCTCACCGCCGCGGCCGTACCGCGCAGGGAGACCCCGAAGCGGGTGCGCAGTCGCCGCACCTCCCACCAGGCCACGGCGGTCACGCCGGCCGGTCCGCCGAGGACGGCGCACAGCTGGACGGGCAGCGGGCCGGGCGGCGGACCGCCGAACAGCAGGCCGGTCAGGGCGAGTTCCCAGACCAGCACACCGGTCAGCACCGGCGGGAGCGCCGCGTGGGCCCGGTCCAGGGTGAAGGCGGTGCGGACCACCGTCGGCGAGGCGAAGGCCACGAACATCAGCACCCAGATCGGCACCGCCAGGACCAGCAGGTCGAAGACCTGCCCGAGCAGCAGGGTGTGGACCGACCCCTGCACCCGGTCGGCGAGCCACAGCAGCACCGGCACCGCCGAACAGGCGCCCACGTACTGCAGCGCCATCCGCACCGCCGGCCGCACCCGGGCCCGCATGGCGGGCCGCGCGTCCGGTCCGGCGAGCCGGAACAGCACCCCGACCACCACCGGCGCGCTCACCAGCACCAGCCACGGCGTGATCAGCAGCCGCAGCTGCACCTGATCGCCGATCCCTCCCCAGTCCTCCGGCGTCCCGTACACGACCAGCACCACGAACCCTGCCGCGAGGGCCAGCCGCGCCCGCACCTTCTGCACCCGCAGCACCGCCAGGTCGGTCATCCCCTGCGGCCCGGCCACCGTGAACACCCGCCGCGCCAGCCGCCGGGCCGACCGGGCCATCGGGTAGAGCCCCAGGAACATCAGGAACGGCCACAGACAGAACAGCACCGGCACCAGGACCCACCCGCTGACCGCCCGCCACACCGGCGCCACCAGCTCCCGCAGGGTCGGCCACTCCTCACCCCGGAACCGCTGCCGCAGCGAAACGTCCCGCCGGGGAAAGGAGTTCTGATTTCCGTACGTCACACCAAGTTCCTCACGCGCGCGCTGCCCGTTTGCCGACACCCAGTCAACCCTGCAGCGCCGCACCCTACTGCCGCCCGCCCGCACCCCGCCCACCACCCGCCCGACGAACGACCCGCGCCCGACCGGCCCGGGCTGGAAGGATCACCGCATGCGCACCGTCTACGCCCTCCTCGTGGGCATCGACCGCTACCCGACCGAACCGCTCAAGGGATGTGAGAACGACATCCGCGCGGTGGAGGCCTGGCTGACCCGCCGACCCGGACCGCCGACGCGGATCCGGACGCTGCTCAACGAACAGGCCGGCACCGCCGCGGTGCGCCAGGGCATCCGGAACCACCTGGGCCGGTGCGGGCCGGGCGACACCGCGCTGCTGTGGTTCAGCGGCCACGGCGCCTCCCGCCCCACCGGCGACCCGCGCGAGGCGACCGGCCGGTACCAGGCGCTGGTCTGCCACGACAGCCTCACCGAGGGCGGGCGGGCCCTGCTCCAGGACACCACCCTCGGCCCGCTGCTGGACGGACTCGCCCGGGGCGGCACGCACGTGGTCGCCGTCCTGGACTGTTGCCACGCCGGCGGAGCGAGCCGCGACGACGACCCGGGCCTCACCACCCGCGGCGTGGAGTGGATGCCCTGGTGGGACGCCGAGCCGGCCGCCGGTCCCTCGACGCAGCCGCCCACCGGGCCGTCCGCCGACACGCCGACCGGCGCCCGGGGCGCGGGCGGCACCGGCCCGGAGCCGCCCCGGCACGTCCTGCTCGCCGCCTGCCGGCCGCAGGAGAAGGCCCACGAGGGGCTGATCGACGGCACCCACCGCGGCCACTTCAGCCACGCCCTGCTCGACGCCCTGGAGCGGCTCGGGCCGCACACCACCTACGGCCAACTGCACGCGCTCGCCGAGGAACAGGTCCGTCGGCGCACCTCCGGCCCCCAGCACCCCGAGCTGCGGGGCGCCGAGAACCGCCGCTTCCTGCACGGCGACGAGCTCACCTCCGCCCCGTTCGTACTCCGTTCCACCTCGGCCGGCTTCGAGGTCAACTGCGGTCTGGCGCACGGACTCCGGCGCATCGGCGCCGAGTTCACCCTGCTCCCGGACGCCGGCACCGACGCCTCACGAGCCGGCCGGAAGGTCGTGGTGCGCGAACTGCGGCCGGAGTCGGCGCTGGTCGACCCGGTCGGCTCGTGGGCCCGGCGGGAGGACACGGGCGCGGCCTACCCGGTGACCCCGTCCTCGCTGGCGTTCCCGCCCGCGGCCGTCACCGTCTCCGGGGACGACCGGGCCGCGGTCCGGCTGGTCGAGCGGGCGGTGGCCGCCGCGCCGCTGCTCGCCCGCGGCGGCGACGGCCTGCCGCTGCGCGTGGTGCTGCGCGACGGCGCGGCCGAGGTCCTGGGCGCCGGTGGCGACGCCCCGTTCCTGCCGCTGCGCTCCGCGGCGGACGCGACCCGGCTGGCCGACTTCCTGACGCACGTCACGCGCTGGCACCGGATCAGGGACCTCGCCAACCCGGACCCGTGGCTCTCCACCCTGCTCCGGGTGACCGTCGACTCCCCCTCGGTCGGCACCTGCCGGCGCACCGGCACCGGCGAGATCGTCTGCTCGTACACCCGGGACGGCCGGCCCCCGCAGCTGAGGGTCCTGATCCACAACGACTCCGACCGCACCCTGTGGTGCACCCTGGTCTCCCTCAGCACCGACTACGCCGCCACGACGGACAACTACCCGGGCGACTTCGTCGTCGGTCGGTACCGGGGCGTCGCCCGCGCGAACGAGCCGGTGTGCTTCCAGTTGCCCCACACACAGCCGCCGCGCAGCGGGGCGTCCACCGTCGACGTGCTCAAGGTGATCGCGGCCGAGAACGTGCTGAACACCGTGCCGTTCCAGCTCGACGCGTGGACCGGATGGTCGGCCCGCTCGGCCGACCCGGCCGACAACGGACCGCTGGTCCACCTGGGTCCGCCGAGCGGCGACCGGGTCGCCGGGGCGGCGCCGGGCGGCCACGGACGGTGGGGGACGGCCGCGCTGGTGGTACGGACCGAGGTTCCCTGAGCCGAGGAGCCGAGGAGCCGAGGTGCCCGGGCCGGCCCGGGCGGGGTTCACCAGCCGAGGTGCGTGAACCCCGCCCAGCTCACCAGATCGTCGGCCCGGACGCCCGGCACCTGGGCGGCCAGTTCCGGAGCCATCCCGGGCGGCGCCTGCCGGCGGTCGTCCAGGTACCACGCCTGGGCGCGGCGCAGGGCCTGCCCCGGCGACAGGCCCTCCCGGCTCAGGTAGTGATGGGTCAGGTACATCAGCAGCGAGGTCGCCTCGTCGGGCACCGGCCAGAGCGAGCCCAGCACCGAGCGCGCGCCGCTGACCAGGAACGCGGTGGACAGGCTGTAGGCCTCGTCGTAGCCGCGCCCGGAGACGTTGGTACGGCAGGCGGCGAGCACCACCAGCTCCAGCGCACGGCGGCCGGTGAGGTCCTCGGTCAGCTCCTCGGCGGCCAGGGTGCCGCCCGACAGCGCGAGGTAGGCGCTGTGCCGCTCGCCCTCGCGGACCGTCCCGTGGCAGGCGAGGTGCAGCACGCCGCCGCGCTGGCGCCGCAGCCAGTCCCGGACGGCCGCCGGGGTCGCGGTGCGGGCGTCGAGCAGGGCGCCGTCCGGGTGGAAGTCGCGGTGGACGGCGGCGGCCTCCGCCCCGGCGTGGTGCAGGTCGCCGGTGGGGTTGCCCACCACGAGCACCTCACGGGCCGCCGACGCGGGCCGCGCGGCCACCTCGCACAGCAGCCGGGCGGAGGGGATGTAGGAGACGGTGGCCTCCTGGCAGGCCCGGCTCCGCCGACCGCGACGCCCGGTGACGCGCGCCGCGTGCCAGGGCACCAGGGCGAGTTCCGCCATCGGGACGAGCACCAGGGTGGGCGCCCGGCCCGGGCTGCGGCCGACCCGGTCGAGCAGCGGGCCCATCACCGCCCGCCCCGCCCAGTCGCAGAGCTCCGCGAGGGCGTCCGCCCGGTCGGCGGCCGTCCCGGCGGCGGGCCCGGCGGGCGCGGGCCCGCCGGGCGGCGCACCGGCCACCCGTCCCGGGGTCCCGGCGGCCCGGTAGCGCGTCAGCGGCGGGGCGTCCGTCCTGAGCCCGTCCAGCACGATCGCCTCGACCCGGCCGTTCGCGTGGACCAGCAGCGCGGCGCCCTGGCCCATGTCGTCGCCCGCCAGCAGGTACACCAGCGCCGTCGCCCCGAGCGCGCGCAGCGCCGCCCCGATCTCACCGGGCTCCGGGGTCTCCAGCACCCGCCCGCGCACCGGCGAGGCCGCGAGCGTCTCCAGCACCCGGCGCCGCAAGCGGCTCGACGGCCCCGCGGGCGAACCGGGCGCGGACAGTGCCGCGCCGTGGTCGACGACCGGTTCGGCTCCGGCGGCCCGCCACTCCCGGGCCAGGTCCGCCCGGTCCAGCGAGACCAGCAGGTCGGGCACGGTGGCGCTCACGGTGGCCGCGTGCAGGGCGAGCCCCCGGCCGGCGTCCAGCGCGCGGACGGCGTCCTCGTACGCGCCGTCCGCGAGGCTCCAGCGGGCCACCTCGCGGGCCTGCGCACCGGCGAGGCGGGCGACCTCGGCCGCGTGGGCGGTACCCGACTGCAGCAGGACGCTCCAGGCCGGGGCCCGCAAGGCGTCGAGGCCGAGGCGCCGGGACTCCGCGTGGTCGCCGCCCGCGGACCCGGCGCGGACCTGACGCGTCCGGCCCCGTCGGCGAAAGGCCTGGGACAGACTCATGGTCGTGGCGCCCCAGAGGGTGTGCTCCGGTCCCCTGGCCGCCCGCGCGGAGTGTCTCAGCAGGGCGATGCCCTGGTCCAGGTGGTGCCGGCGGAGACCGGGAGGCATAGGGCCCAGCTCCGGTGCCGCGCAGTGGGCGACGCCCAGGAGGTGGGTCTGGCGGGTCCAGTTGTCGCTGTCCGGGTCGGTCAGTTCCAGCGCGTCCTCCACGAGGGCCATCGCCTCGGCCAGCAGGACCCCGTCCCCGGCGGCCAGCGCGTGCGCACTGCGGCCGATCGCGGCATCCGTGAGCGCGTCGGCCCTGGGGCCGGGCGGGAGCAGCGCGCAGTGCCGGCGGATCTCCTCGATCGGGGCCGGGGCGGTCAGGGCGTCGGGGGTGAGCTTCCAGTCCCCCTCGCCGCCGCGTCGGGCCCGCAGCGCGCGGAGGTTGTACTTGGCGGTGTCGATCACCGTCATGAAGCTCGCGCGGTCCATGAAGTCGGGCGGCAGTTCGGCCAGCGCCGCTTCCATCTCCCGGATCGCCTGCGCGAGCGCGGGCTCGTCCTCGCGGCGGGTGGCCTGGCTGGATCGGAACATCGCCAGCTGCGCCGGGAAGACCTGGCGCATCCCGGGGGCGGCGAAGACCGGTCGGTCCGCCAGGCGGACGAGTTCGTCGACCGCCTCGTCGAAGTCGTCCTGACCGCCCGCGATCTGGGCGAGGTTGAACAGCAGGGAGGCGCGCATGAACGTGAGCGCGCCGTGGGCATCGCCGTCCTGCGGCACGTCCGCGAGCAGGCGGTCCACCTCGGCGAGGGTCCGCTCCAGCTCGGCCGGGGACGTCAGGTCGCCCCGCGCCTGCAGCCCGGCGGCCAGCGCGCCGATGTCCGTCTGCCAGGGCTTCCCGGTCGGCCCGTGCGACCTGGCGGCGGCCAGCAGTTCGGCGTCCCGGCCGTGCAGCGGCGCGTTGCGGTCGAGCTGGAGCAGCGGCAGGACGGAGATGATCTGGCCGGCGCGCATCCCGGACAGCAGTGTGCCGGCCGGCAGCGCCTTCCAGTCGCGGTAGAGCAGTTCGAAGGCCTCGTCGCCGGTGGCGCAGCCGAGGTGGTCCAGGACCGTACCGGTGATCCGGTTCATGTCCTGGGCGAGGAGGAGACCGCCCCGGGACGCCTCCTGGATCTCGTACAACAGCACGTGGAGGTCGTAGTCCGCCGCCATGTCAGAGCCACCTTCCGGGCTGCTTCGGGGAGGTCCGGGTGAGGTACGGGGAGAGCGCCGCGTTCAGCCATTCCTCGCCCTCCTCGGTGCCGAAGTCGACGGTGTGGCCGGTCGGTTCGAGCGGCGCGTCGCCGCAGCGGTCCTCGAACAGCACGACGACCCGGTCGGCCGGCTCGCGCTTCGACGGCCAGACGAAGCCCTGGGACCAGGTCTTGGTCCGCTCCCTGATCCAGTGGCCCCAGTCGCGGGTCTGCGGGTACTCCAGGCCCTCGGCGTGGATCAGCCAGGAGTCCTGTCCCACGGCGGCCAGTTCCGTACCGGACATCAGGGAGACCGCCTGGACGGACTCGCGCAGTCGCAGCACGGACAGGCTGCGCCGCTCGAAGGCGGCCCGCTGGAGCAGTCGCGGGCCTCCGCTCGCGTCGAACGGGATGGAGCGCAGCAGGACCTCGCAGAGCGCGGCGCCGGGGCCGAACCCGGCATAGAGGAAGCCGTACTCGTCGTTCGGCGTGCCGTCGAACCGGCCGCCGTCGTAGAGCGCCTTCGCGGGGACGGAGTTGAACGCGACCGGGGAGCGGTGGGTGGAGTGCACGCGGTAGAGGGTCGTTCCGGCGGCCAGGACGGCGCGGATCGGCTCGCCCGGCAGGCTGTCGGGGCAGGGGTACCTCGGCACGACTACCCCTCCCCGTCCAGGCCGGCCAACGCCCTGGCAGCGCCGAGCAGTTCGGCGTCCCGGCCGCGTCCCAGCAGTTCGGCGGGCGCGGCCCCGAACAGGCTGTGGCCGGAGAGCCACCAGTCGGCGGCGCCCCAGGGGTCGGCGTCGGCCCGTAGGGCGGCGTTGACGTCCAGGACGACGGCCCAGGGCATCAGGGCGGCTTCGAACTGGAAGGCGGGCAGCCGTCGTCGGCCGTCCGGACCGGTCAGGACGACGAGCCTGGGGTCGATCTCCTCCCAGACCGGCCGGACGACGGCCGGCGCGGCGAGGAGCCGTTCGCGGATCGGTCCGAGCAGCGGCCCGACCATGGGGTTGCGGTCGACGACGAGCAGACAGAGGTCGGCGGCGCTGTAGCCGTCGTGGCGCGGGTCCGGTGAGGCGTCGGAGAACCGCGCGCCCTGCGCGTCGGCCCGCAGCCGCTCGGCCTCGTCGGCCGGGAGTCCGTCCAGCACCGTCGCGACGGCACGGGCGGCGAGCGTGCGGGCGTCGGCCTCGTCGGCGCCCGCCACCGTCCTGAACTCGGCCAGGATCGGTACCAGGGCCCGGCGCGCGCCGGGGTCGAGCAGGGGCGACAGCCGCGACCAGCTCGCGGCGAACCCGGCCAGCAACGCCACGGCGTTCACCACGGCCGTTCTCCTTCCGCCGGTCCGCCGGAGCACGCGGCCGCGCCGTCGGGGGGCAGCTGCTCGGCGCCGAGGAACCTCGCCAACTGGTCCGCCGTGTCCGGGCGGCGGACGATGAGGTGCACCTCCCGGTCGGGACCGCCGTCCGCGTCGAGCACGGGCCACATGGCCCCGACGCTGGCCTCGACCGGCAGGCCGCCGCGGCCGGCGCCCAGCAGCGGGAAGCAGACCGAGCGCAGCGGGGGCGTGCAGGCGGCGCCCTCCCGGGACATCAGCTCCAGCACCCGGGCGGCCGCGTCGGCGACGCCCTGCGGTGTGGTGTCGTAGTCGTTGGTGCCGGGCCTCGGCGCCGTCACGGCGGCGTGGTAGATCCGCCGCACGCCGCGTCGGGCGAGTGCCCCCGGGGCGGTCGCCAGCACGGCCCCCGGCGGCACCGGCCCGGCCGGCAGCCCGCGCTCGTGCCGCGCCGCCGCCAGGGCGTCGGCGAGGTGGTCGGCGACCACCTCGCCGGTCGCGTCGCGCCCGGCCGCGGCCCGCCGCAGCGAGGCGGCCACCGAGGACTTGTAGACCGGGGGCAGCTCGAAGTGGGTGTTGCTGGGCGAGACGACCACGTCCACGCAGCGCAGCCACTCGACCGGGTGAATGTGCAGCAGAACCCGCCGTGCGCGCCCCTGGCGATCGATCCGCAACTCGCGGTGCTGGCGGTAAGGCGCGGGCACCGTTCCGCCCGCCCCCGGAACGTCGCGCGCGCCCGCCCCCGCGATCCAGCACAGCTGCTCGACCACCTGCGCCAGGACCGTCCCCTCCTGACTCTTGCGGAAGCGCTCGGTACTCAGGCTGTAGACCCGCGCGGCGCGCTTGCGCCGCTCCGCCGCCACGCTGTCCCGCATGCCCGGCGCGAGCCCGAGCGTCAGCTCGGCGGCCTCCTGGAGGTCCCCGCCGCCCAGCCGGGAGACCGCCTCGCGCAGCAGCTTCTCCACCTCGACCGGCCAGGCCTCCACGACGGCCCCGGGCGCCCAGACGGCCATCCCACGAAGCAACGGAAGGTCCAGGTCACGGATCCGGACCAGCCCCTCGGAGCGGACCAATTTCACCTCGCGGAGAATCGACGCAACGTCAAACTGCGGAGTACCAGCCGTCATACGGCAATGATCGAGCGCGGAACAGCATCGCGACAAGTTCCCCCCGCCGCCTCGATGCTAGGGCCGCCGGCCCCGCCCGCGACCCCGCGCGCCAGGTCGTTTCCCGGTCGCGCGCCGGTCGGCCCCCGCCGACCGCCACGGAACCCGAACGGCCGTGCGGGTTCACTCCCCGTGCGCAGCGCGAGGTGCTGCCGGCGCTCGGGTGTGCACAGGGTGGTTGCAGCCCCACCCCATTCGAAAGGTTGGAATCATGGGCATATCACTGCCCCGTTCCCCGCTCCTCACCGCCGCCACGGTGGCACTCGCCACCTGTGCGGTCGCCGCCACCGCCGCCCCCGCCCTCGCCGCCCAGGCCGGGGGCGGGCCGAGTGGTGGCGGTCGACCGGGTGGCGGGGGGAAGCCGACGGTGGTCCTGGTGCACGGCGCGTTCGCCGACGCCTCGGGCTGGGACGCCGTCGTCGAACGCCTGCTCGCCGACGGCTTCCCCGTCCTGGCCCCGCCCAACGAACTGCGCGGCGTGGCCAACGACGCCGCCTCCGTCGCCGAGTTGCTGAAGAGCATCATCGGCCCGATCGTGCTGGCCGGCCACTCCTACGGCGGCGCCGTCATCACCCAGGCCGCCGCCGGGAACCCGAACGTGCAGGCCCTGGTCTACGTGTCGGCGTTCATGCCCGACGTCGGCGAGTCCCCGGCCGAGCTGTCCGCCAAGTTCACCGGCAGCGAGCTCGGCACCTCGCTCAACCCCGTGCCCTTCAAGGACCGCGGCGGCAGCGGCACCGACCTGTACATCAGGAACGACAGGTTCCACGACGTCTTCGCCGCCGACCTGCCCGAGCCCCGGGCCCGCCGGATGGCCGCCGAGCAGCGTCCGGTCTCCGAGGCCGGGTTCGGCGAGAAGCTCACCGCCGCCGCCTGGCACGACATCCCGTCCTGGTTCGTCGTCTCCGGACAGGACAAGGCCATCGCCCCCGACCTCGAACGCTTCGAGGCCCAACGCGGCAGGTCGCGCACCGTCGAGGTCGACTCCTCGCACGTGTCGATGATGTCCCACCCCGACGTCGTCACCCGCCAGATCCGCGAGGCCGCGAGCACGAGCCGCGACGGAAGCGACGGACGCGACGGACGCGACGGACGCGACGGACGCGACGGACGCGATGGGCGCGACAGCACGGCCCCGGCCGAGCTCGCGGCCACCGGCTCGCCCGCCCAGGCCCTCGCCGCCATCGGCGCAGCCTCCGCCACCGCGATCCTCTCCGGCGCGGTGCTCACCCGCGTCGCCCGCCGCCGCGGCACCCGCTGAGCGCGCCCGCCGAACGCCCGCTGTCCGCCCGTACCCGGAGACCCGGTACGGGCGGACAGCAGCGTCCCGGACCGCCCCCGGCCAAGCGGCCCGACTCGAGGTCCCAGTCGACCAGTTCGGCCCCCCACCGCGGGGCACCAGGGCGAAGGCCCGATCGTGGAGCCGGCGGCGCACCGGTTCGACCGGCACGTCGATCACGGCGGTCCCCTCGTCCGCCCGGAGCGTGATCCGCAGCTCACGGCGGCCGTGGCAACGGCACGGCGGCAAGACCCGCACATCGCCGATCCCGGCCGCCCGGCGCACCCGGAAACCGTGGGGCCGGCGAGCCCGCCGGGACGGCAGGCCCGCGCACGTGGCCCGGATCACAGGAACTCCGGGGCCCCTGCGGCCAGGTCAGGGCATGAGCACAACTTCCACACCCCGCCGGACCGTCCTCCGTGTCCTGGCCGTCGCCGTCACGCTGGTCGGCGGCCTGACGCCCGCCTGGAGCGGCGCGGCCGTCGCCGCGGAGCCGCCGACGTACACCCTCACGATCCGCCACCTGGACCGCGCCGGCCAGGCGCCCGCGAGGTACGTCACCTCCGTCTTCGGCATCTCCGGCGCCGGCGCCGACCGCACGGAGCAGCCCTACGACGCCTCCGGCGTCACCACCCTGCGGCTGCCCAAGGGCCGGTACCTGCTGGAGAGCACGCTGTTCACCGAGCGGCCGGCCGACGGCACCGACTGGATCGTCCAGCCCCGGCTCGACCTCGACCAGGACACCACCGTCACCGTCGACGCGCGGACCACCGCCCCCGTCGACGTCCGGCCCGCCGACGGCTCCGCGCGCTTCCTGCAGGCCGGGATGTTCCTGGACGTCACCCACGAGGGCGCCACCAGGATGGCCAGCATGGTCAAGCTGACGCCGAACCCGCTGCGGGTGGCCCACCTCGGTCCCGATAGCGAACCCGGCTCGGTGAGGCAGTGGTACGACACGTACTGGGCGAGCGACACGGACACCTACGCGCTCGGCCGGACCTTCTCCGGCACCCGCGCGCTGACCGGGCTCACCCATCACTACACCGCCCAGGAGCTGGCCACCCTGCGGATCCGCGGCGCGGCCCGGCCGGGCGGCGCGGGGACGGCGACCTTCGATCTGGGGCCGACCCCCGGACCGGCCGCCGGACCGACCATCGGGCTCTCGCAGGGCATGCCGTTCCCCGGCACCGCCACCGTCCACGTCACGCCCCACCGCGGCACCTGGGACCTCAGCTTCGCGCCGCCCGGCGGCGACGGCGCCCGGACGAACCGCTACTTCGCCAACGGCCTCGCCCTGCGGGCCGGGACGACCACGACCCAGACCTTCGAGGGCCCGGTCCTCGGCCCGGCGCTGACCGACCGGGCCGGCGTCGAACGCGACGGCGACACCATCACCGCGAACCTCCCGCTGCTCGCCGACGGCGACGGCCACGTGCCCTCGGCGCCGTCCTTCGACACGGCCTACACCGCGCTCCACCGCGACGGCGCACTGATCGGCACCCGCTCAGGGGCGGACGCCGCGGCCGGGCGCGCCGCGTTCACGGTGCCCGCGGCCCCGGCCTCGTACCGCCTGGCCGCCACCGTCACCCGCAGGGCCGCGACCGGCGCGACCACCCGGGTGAACGCCTCGTGGACCTTCCCCTCGGCCGCGACGACCGGGCCGACCCCGCTGCCGGTGAGCGTCGTGCGGTTCTCGCCCGAGCTGAACCCGGACGGCACCGCCGCGGCCGGCAGCCCGATCCGGGTGCCCGTCACCGTGCAGGGCGCCGCCGCGAACGGCCGGGTCCGCTCGCTGACGGTCTCGATGTCCGCGGACGGCGGCGCCTCCTGGACCCGGCTCCCGGTCGACGCCGGCGCCGTCACGGTCCCGAACCCGGCGGCGGCGGACACCGCCGTCTCGCTGCGCGCGGAGCTGACCGACACCGAGGGCAACACTCTCGACCAGACCGTCGTCGACGCCTACCGCACCCACTGACGCCCTCCCGCCCGCCCTCCCGCTCGGCGGCCGGGCGGGCGAGCGGTCACCCTTGGTGTGCCGTACCCACACCCTGGAGGGACACCGTGCAACCGATTCTGGTGACCGGCGCCGCCGGCCGCGTGGGCGCCGTCGGACGATCCGTGGTCGAGAACCTGCGCCGACGCGGCCTCCCGGTCCGCGCCCTGGTACGCCGTGCGGACGAACGCGCCGACGCCCTTCGCGCGACCGGCGCCGAGGTCGTCGTCGGGGACCTGACCCGCATCGACGACGTGGCGGCGGCCATGGCCGGCTGCCCGCGCGTGTACTTCGGCATGGGCGTCTCCGCCGGGTACCTGGAAGCCGCCCTGACGACGGCGGCCGTGGCCCGCGCGCGGCAGCGGCCGGAGGTGTTCGTCAACATGTCGCAGCTGACCGTCTCCGAGCTGGGCCCGAGGGACGCGGGCGAGTCGCACCAGCACCGTCAGCAGTGGCTGGTGGAACAGGCCCTCACCTGGTCCGGACTGCCCGTGGTCGAGATCAGGCCCACCGTGTTCCTGGAGAACCCGCTGTTCCGGGCCGGCCTGTCCTCGATCGCCGTGGACGGCACCGTCCGACTGCCGCTCGGCCGGGCCCGCACCTCCCCCGTGGCCGCCGCCGACGTCGCCGCCGTCGTCACGGAGGTCCTGGCCGAACCGGCCCCGTACCTCGGCCGCGTCCTCGAACTGACCGGCCCGCGTTCCCTGGACGGCCCCGCCCTCGCCGCCGAGGCCTCCGACGCCCTCGGCCGGCCGGTCCGCTACGCCGACGTCCCGTTGGACGAGTGGATCGACCGCGACCTCAAACCCCTGGCGCTGTCGGAGCACACCTTCCAGCACATCTCCACCATGGCCCGCCTGCACGCCGAGAACCGCTACGACCGCCGGGCCGACGGCGTCCGGCAGGTCACCGGACGCCCCGCCACCGGCGTCGGCGAATACCTCCGGCAGCACGCCCGCCTTTTCGGCGGGTGAGACCGGTTCTCCCCGGACTTCGATTTCGACCGTCGTCCCGAATTCGCGGGCCCGGAAAATTCCAACCCTAGGAAAATGCGGTCTACGTTCCGTACACACGCCGTACACGCGATTTCCGGCGGACGACTCCACGCCATTTCGCCGTGCCATTTCGGACGCCCGCCGATTCTCCGGCCGATCCCGGCGATTGCCGACAGCACGATGGGGCGCGGGAATTCCCCGCCGTCATCTCACCACTGGAGCAGATCACCATGCGCTCGTCCGCCCGTACGAAGTTCACCCGGTTCCTGGCCGTCCCCGCCGTCGCCGCGGCCGGCGTGGTCCTCGCGACCGCGCCCGCCTACGCCCGCTCCATCTCGATCGCCGCCGACGGTGCCACGGTGGCGGACTCCGGCCGTACGCTGAACGTCTCCGTGACCTACCAGTGCCTCCCGGAGTTCCAGTCGGCCGCCATCACCGTGCAGGGCACCCAGTCCGGCGTGTCCGGCAGGGGCTCGATCCACGTCCCCTGCGTCGGCGTGCCGGGCAAGGTGACCGTCCCGGTGACCACCGCCTCGGCCGACCAGGCGTGGAGCAGGTCCTCGGTCGACCTTTCGCTGTACATCGCGGACCTCGAACTCAACCGCGTCACCACCACGGCCCGGGTCGTCGCCAACTGACCGTGCGGCGCTGAGGCCGGTCGGCCGAAGGGTGTCCCGGTGCGCACCCGACGCGCACCGGGACACCCCCCACGACGACTGCCCGCCGCGGCCCGACCCGGGGCCGGCCCGCGCCGCCCGGTCAGGCCCAGAAGTCCAGCGCCAACTCGGCGAAGTCCTCCGCGCGTTCGATCTGCGGCATGTGGCCGGTGGCCCGGAACAGGCGGGTGCGGGCCTTCGGCAGGGCCACGCGGGCCGCGGCCAGGTGCCGGGCGGGCAGCACGCGGTCGCGGTCGCCCCAGACGACGAACACCGGCAGGCCCAGGGCGCCGACCCCGGCGAGCAGGGTGCGGCGCCAGGCCTCGTGGGCGCCGCGCGGCGAGCCGAGGTCCGCCAGGACCTCCAGCATCGCGTCCGCCGCGCCGGGCCGGTCGGCCAGGCGCAGCGCGTGCTCGATCCGGGCGGTCGTGGCGAACGACGGATCGTGGAAGATCGCCCGCTCGGCCCGGGCGACGGCGGAGCGGCCGGGGCGGCTCAGCAGCATCCGGCCCAGCGGGCGGACCGCCAGGATCCGCAGGGCGGCGGTGACTTCGCGGCCGAAGCCCGCGCTGCCGGCCAGCAGCAGGCTGTGCACCCGGTCGGGCGCGTCGACGGCGAGCCGCATGGCGACGGCGCCGCCGAGCGAGTTGCCCGCCACCCGGACCGGCTCGCGCACGCCGACTTCGTCGAGGAAGGCGCGCACCGCGGCGGCCAGGGCGGGCAGGGTCGTCGGACCGGGCAGCCGTTCGGAGCCGCCGAAGCCCGGCAGATCGAGGCTGATGACGCGGTGTCCCTCGCCGAGGAGCCGGTGCTGCTCGCTCCAGTCCTCCAGGGATCGGGCGAGGCCGTGGATCAGCAGGACCGGCCGGCCCGTCCCGGTGTCGCGGTAGCGCACGCGCCGCCCGTCCACCGTGACCGTTCGCGGGCCGTCGCCCCCCGCCGGCCCGGCCGCGGCGGGCGAGGAGAAGCGCAGGGCGCCGTCGGCCGCCGGGCCCTCGGCCAGGGTCCGGCGGTCGCGCGGGTAGTTCTGGTGCACCCGCCACGGGGCGGTCGTGCCCTGGCTGGGGAAGTCCTCCAGCGCGCGCCGGACGTACCCGGAGCTCAGGCCGATCAGGGGCTCGCGCTCCAGGGTCGCGGGCGCGACCGGGGTGACCACCTGCTGCCCGGTCCCGTCCAGGTGGGCCAGCAGGCGGCAGACGTAGCGGGCGACCAGGTCGGCCTTGAGGGTCCAGGCGGCATTGGTGTAGCCGATGGTGAAGGCGAAGTTGGGGACGTCGGAGAGCATCATCGCCCGGTACGCGACGTGCCGGCCGAGCTCGATCTCCCGGCCGTCGACGGCCAGCCGCATCCCGCCGAGGGCGAGCAGGCTGAGCCCGGTGGCGGTGACGACGATGTCGGCCGGCAGCTCGGCACCGGACTCCAGGCGCAGGCCGTCCGGGGTGAAGCGCCCGATCCGGTCGGTGACGACCTCGGCGCGGCCCGAGCGGATCGCCCGGAAGAGGTCGGCGTCCGGTACGGCGCACAGCCGCTCGTCCCAGGGGGCGTAGCGCGGGGTGAAGTGCGTCGCCACGTCGTAGCCGGCCGGCAGGCTGCGGCGGACGCCGGCGATCAGCAGCCGGCGGGCCAACCGGGGTGCCCGGCGCGCGAGTCGGTAGGTGGCCAGGCCCACCCGGATGTTCTTCCAGCGCACGATCCGGTTGGCGGTGCGCGGTGGCAGCGCCCGGCGCAGCGTGTCGGCGAGGACGTCCCGGGCCGGGAGGCTGACCAGGTAGGTGGGGGAACGCTGCAGCATCGTCACCTTGGCGGCCCGCGCGGCGAGCGACGGGACCAGGGTGACCGCGGTGGCGCCGCTGCCGATGACGACGACGCGCTTGCCGGTGTGGTCGAGGTCCTCGGGCCACAGCTGCGGGTGGACGAGCCGGCCCGCGAAGTCCTCGACGCCGGGGAAGTCGGGTGTGTGGCCCCGGTCGTAGCGGTAGTAGCCGCTGCAGGCGTAGAGGAACCGGCAGGTGAGCGTCACCGTCCCGCCGCCGCCACCGGGGCCACCCGGGTCGCCGAGTTCGGCGGTCACCGTCCAGCGGGCCTCGGCGCTGGACCACTCGGCGCGCACCACCCGGTGCCGGTAGCGGACCAGGCGGTCCACGCCGTACTCGCCCGCCGTGCGCCGGATGTACTCGCGGACGGAGGCGCCGTCCGCGATCGCCTTCGCGCCGGTCCAGGGCGCGAAGGCGTAACCGAGGGTGAACATGTCGGTGTCGGATCGCACGCCGGGGTAGCGGAAGAGGTCCCAGGTGCCGCCGATCGCGTCCCGCGCCTCCAGGATCGCGACGGACCGCCCGGGGTGCTCGCGCCGCAGGTGACAGGCGGCGCCGATGCCGGACAGCCCGGCTCCGACGATCAGGACGTCGAGGTGCTCCGGCCCGGTCGGCCCGGTCGGCCCCATCGGAGCGGTCGGCCCGGTGTGCGCTGCGGCGTCCACGGAGGTCATCGCTGGGGCCTGGCCCAGCCGGCGGTTCGGCGACATGCCGCCCAGCCTCGAAACCGCACGCGGGGCGTGTCAAGTCCCGGCCGGCCTCCGGCGCCGCCCGCGCCGTCAGGCGAGCGCCTTCTCCAGGGCGGCCAGGTAGTTGCGCATCAGGTGGTCGCGGATGCCCTCGCCGTCCGGGGAGAAGGCGGCGGCACCCAGGCCCTTCGCCCGGTCGCCCACCGCGCCGACCAGCCCGTTCCTGCCCCGGACGTGGCCTTCGGAGTCGATCCGGTGCAGCGTCTCCACATGGGTGAACGCGGGCTCCGGGGGCAGCTCGGGCACGATGTCGTTGTCGTGCACGAAGCGGTGGGTGCGGCCCTGGAGGCCCTTGTCGTAGGCGGCGGCGAGCAGCCGGTCGCAGGTGCGGGGCTGGCCGAAGGTGTAGACGCCGTCGGCCTGGAGCCGGGGGTCCTCCAGGCTCAGCCGGGCGGCGCTGAGCATGGCGAGGGCCCCGCCGAGGCTGTGGCCGGTGAACCAGACGCTCTGCCCGTCGGTGCGCAGGTCGGCGATGGCCTTGGCGACGTCGGGGTACACGGATTCGAGGGCCTCGGCGAAGCCGTAGTGGACGTAGCCGGTGCGGGCGGGTCCGGGCCAGGGCGGGGTGGTCCCGTCGGTGAGCCAGTCGCGGATCTGGGCGGGCTCGGTGCCGCGGAAGGCGGTGACGATCATGTGGTCGCCGGCCATCGTGTAGGCCTGGGTGTCCTGGAGCGGGAACGGCGGGGTGAAGCGGGTCTGATGGTGACGCACCGTGTCGAAGCCCCACTCGCGGGCCTGCGCCTCGATGGTGGCCTCGTCCTTGTAGGCCAGTTCGGCGGCCTCGGCCAGGTTGTAGGCGAGCGGAAGGCTGAATCCGGTGGCTTGCTGGTCGAAGGCGGTGGGTACGGCCACGGTGGAACACTCCTGTCGGGTCGACGGGTGGGACGGCGGGGCCACGCCGGCCCCCACCCGCACCCCGTCCCGGGCATGCGGTCCGCGACGACCGTGTGACCAGGAGTGACGCTACCCCGACCGCCGTTCGTGGGCGACCGGACAGCGCGGGGCCCCGGCGGACGGGTGCGCCGTCCACCGGGGCCCGCCCCGCCCTGCCGGCTAGCAGATCCTCGGCAGCTGCTCCCCCATCGGCAGGTCGACCACCCGGGTGCCGCCGAACGCCGTCCGGGCGACGACCGTGCCGGGGTGCTCGGCCACGCACTCGCCGATCACCGCCGCGCCCGCGCCCAGCGGGTGCGCCCGCACCGCCGCGAGCACCGCGTCCGCCTCCGCGCGCGGTACGAAGGCCACCAGCTTGCCCTCGTTGGCGACGTACATCGGGTCCAGGCCCAGCACGGCGCAGGCGTTGGCCACCTCGGGCGGCACGGGGACGGCGCGCTCGTTCACCACCACGCCCACGCCAGCCGCCGCCGCGATCTCGTTGAGCGCCGCGCCCAGCCCGCCCCGGGTGGGGTCGCGCAGCACGTGCAGGTCGGGCGTGACGGCCAGCATCGCCTCGACCAGGCCGCCGAGAGCCGCGCAGTCGCTCTCGATCGCGACCCCGAACTCCAGGCCCTCGCGCACGCTCATGATCGCCACGCCGTGCAGCCCGATGGCCCCGCTGACGATCACCACGTCGCCCGGCACCGCCCGCTGCGGCCGGATGTCCACGCCCGCCGGGACGAGCCCGATCCCGGCGGTGTTCAGGTAGACGCCGTCACCGCGGCCGGCCTCGACCACCTTGGTGTCCCCGGTGACGACCTCCACCCCGGCCGCCCGCGCGGCGGCGCCGAGGGCGCGGGCCACCCGGTCCACCACCGCCATCTCCACCCCCTCCTCCAGGATGAACCCGCAGGACAGGTAGGCGGGCCGCGCCCCGCTCATGGCGAGGTCGTTGACCGTTCCGTTGACGGCCAGGTCGCCGATGCTGCCGCCGGGGAAGAACAGCGGCCGCACGACGTAGGAGTCGGTGGAGAACGCGAGCCGGGCGCCGCCGAGTTCGAGCACGGCGGAGTCGGCGAGGCCGGCCAGCGTCCGGCCGCCGTAGGCGGGGGCGAACACGCCCGCCACCAGTTCGGCGGAGAGCGCCCCGCCGCCGCCGTGCCCCATCACCACCCGGGGGTGGTCGCGCAGCGGCAGCGGACAGCTCCACCCGGAGAAGTCGGCCGCGACGGACGGCTCGGCCGGGGTCCCCGCCGGGTTCTCCGTCAGGGTCTCGGTGTCAGCCAACGGGGCTCGCCTCCCGGGAAACGCCCGGCGCGCCCAGCCGCCGGTAGAGGTAGTAGGCGGCGCAGGCCCCCTCGCTGGACACCATGGTCGCGCCGAGCGGGTTGCGCGGGGTGCAGACGGTGCCGAACGCCTCGCACCGGTCCGGCTTGAGCAGCCCCTGCAGCACCTCGCCGCTGCGGCACTGCTCGGGCTCGCGGGTGGTGATCCCGGTGACGTCGAAGCGGTACTCGGCGTCGTGGTCGCGGTAGCGCGGCGAGAGCCGCCACCCGCTGTCCGGAATGACGCCGATCCCCCGCCAGGCCCGGTCGGCCACCTCGAAGACGTCCGCCAGCATGGCCCGGGCCGCCGGGTTCCCCTCCGGACGGACGGCCCGCGGGTAGGCGTTCTCGACGGTGTGCTCACCGCGCTCCAACTGCCGCACGGTGCGGCGGATCCCCTCCAGGATGTCCAGCGGTTCGAAGCCGGTGACCACGATCGGCACCCGGTGGCGCTCGGCCAGCGCCGGGTACTCCTCGATGCCCATCACGCTGCACACGTGCCCGGCGGCGAGGAAGGCCTGCACCCGGCACTCCGGCGCGTTCATGATGGCCTCGACCGCCGGGGGCACCCGTACGTGCGAGACCAGCATGCTGAAGTTGCGCACGCCCTGCTTCCTCGCCTGGTGGACGGCCATGGCGTTCGGCGGGGCGGTGGTCTCGAAGCCGATGCCGAAGAACACCACCTCGCGGTCCGGGTTCTCCCTGGCGATCCGCAGCGCGTCCAACGGCGAGTAGACCACCCGCACGTCCCCGCCCTCGCCGCGGACCCGGAACAGGTCGCGGTCGGTGCCCGGCACCCGCAGCATGTCGCCGAAGGAGCAGAAGATCACCCCGGGCCGGGAGGCGATGGCCAGCGCCCGGTCGATCACCTCCAGCGGGGTCACGCACACCGGGCAGCCCGGCCCGTGGATCAGTTCCACCTCTTCGGGCAGCAGTTGGTCGATCCCGTGCCGGATGATGCTGTGCGTCTGCCCGCCGCACACCTCCATCAGCGCCCACGGCCGGGTCACCGCCGCCCGGATGTCGGCGAGCAGTCCGCCCGCCAGCTCCGGGTTCTGGAACTCCTCCAGGTACCTCAATTCCGCTCCTCCGTTCCGGCCGGCCCGGCCGCCGCCTCCCACGGGTCTCCGAACTCCTCCTGCAGCAGGCCGAGTTCGGCGAAGAGGTCGAGGGTCCGCCGGGCCGACTCCTCGTCCAGCCGCTGCAGCGCGAACCCCACGTGCACGATGGCGTACTCACCCACCGCCAGATCGGGCAGGTACTCCAGGCAGACGTCCTTGACGACGCCGCCGAAGTCGACGACCGCCATCCGCGTGCCGTCCCGCTCCGCGATCTCCATCACCCTGCCGGGCACCGCCAGGCACATGCGCTCTCTCCCATCGACTCTCGACTCTCGACTCTCGACTCGGCTCTCGACTCGGCTCTCGACTCGCAACTCTCAAGCGACGTACGGCCCGTCGGCCCGGGCCGCCACCATCAGCTGGCCGAGCGCCAGCCCGCCGTCGTTGGGCGGCACCCGGCGGTGGCGCAGCACGGTGAACCCGTCGGCCCGCAGGCCCCGGCCGCAGTCGGCGGAGAGCAGCGCGTTGGCGAAGACCCCGCCGGTCAGCGCGACCGTCTCCGGTCCGCCCTCCTCCCGGGCGGCCCGGCACATGGCGCGGACCAGGTCGGCCACCGCGGCGTGGAAGCGGGCGGCGACCAGGCCGGCGGACGCCCCGGCGGCGAGGTCGGCGACCGCCGCCGCCAGCACCGGCCCGGGGTCCCCGACCAGCACGCCGTGCTCGTGGCGCAGCGCGAAGGCGTACCCGTCGGCCGGTCCGTGCTCCAGCGCCGCCGCCTCCAGCTCGACCGCCGCCTGCGCCTCGTACCCGGCCAGCCGGCAGACCCCGGCCAGCGCGGACACCGCGTCGAACAGCCGCCCCATGCTGGAGGTCGGCACGCAGTTCAGCGAACGCTCCAACTGACGCTCAAGAACGGCCAGTTCATCACCCGGACAGTCCCGGACGGCGGGCAGGTCGGCCGTCCACGGCAGACCCGCGGCCCACAGGTGGGCGAGCGCCATCCGGTACGGGCGGCGCACCGCCGCGTCGCCGCCCGGCAGCGGTACGTACGCCAGCCGGCCGAACCGGCGGAAGCCGTCGTAGTCGGCGAGCAGCACCTCGCCGCCCCACACCGCGCCGTCGTCGCCGTAGCCGGTGCCGTCGAACGCGACGCCGATGACCGGGCGGCGGCCGTCCAGTCCGTGCTCGGCCATGGCCGAGGCGACGTGCGCGTGGTGGTGCTGCACCGTCCGCACCTGCGCCGCCGGGTGGGTGCGCCGGGCGTGCCGGGCGGAGCGGTAGCCGGGGTGGCGGTCCACCGCCAGCACCTCCGGACGCACGGCGGTGACGGCCCCCAGCTGCGCCGCCGCGCGGTCGAAGGCGCCCAGCGTGGCGAGGTCGTCCATGTCCCCGATGTGGCCGGACAGCCAGGCGTAGCCGCCCTCGGCCAGCGCGAAGGTGTTCTTCAGGTCGCCGCCGGCGGCCAGCGCGGGCCGGACCGGCACGGGGAGCGGCAGCGGCAGCGGCGCGTAGCCGCGCGAGCGCCGCAGCGGCAGTTGTTCCCCGTCGACCACCCGCACCACCGAGTCCTCGCAGGGGACGTGGATGGTCCGGTCGTGGGTCAGCCAGGCGTCGACCAGCGGGGCGAGCCGGGTGAGGGCCTCCCGGTCGTCGGTCACGATGGGCTCACCGGACAGGTTGGCGCTGGTCATCACCAGCAGCCCGGGCCCGGGCGGGGCGAGCAGCAGGTGGTGCAGCGGGGTGTAGGGCAGCATGACGCCGAGGTCGGGGCTGCCGGGCGCCACGGCGTCCAGCGCCCGCCCAGAACGGCGCAGCAGCACGATCGGCCGGGCCGCGCCGGTGAGCAGTTCCTCCTCGACCGGGCCCGGCCGGACCAGGGCGGCGATCTCCGCGAGGTCCCGGGCCATCAGCGCGAAGGGCTTGGCGCCGCGCCGCTTGCGCAGGCGCAGCCGGGTGACGCTCTCCTCGTTCCGCGCGTCGCAGGCCAGGTGGTAGCCGCCGAGGCCCTTGACGGCGAGGACCGCCCCCTCGCGCAGCAGCCGGCGGGCCCCGTCGAGGGCGGCCTCGCGCTCGACGTCCGGCCGGCCGGGGACGGTGAGGACGAGCCGGGGCCCGCAGGCGTGGCAGCAGACCGGCTGGGCGTGGAAGCGCCGGTCGGCGGGGTCGGTGTACTCCCGGGTGCAGTCGGGGCAGAGCGGGAAGCCGGCCATGGTGGTGTTGGCCCGGTCGTAGGGCAGGCCGGTGACGATGGTGTGGCGCGGGCCGCAGTTGGTGCAGCTGATGAACGGGTGGCGGTGGCGGCGGTCGCCCGGGTCGGCGAGTTCGGCGAGGCAGTCGGCGCAGGTGGCGGTGTCCGGCGGTACCAGGGTCCGGCGCGGGCCGTCGCCTCGGGACGGGGTGATGGCGAAGCCGCGGTCGCCGGTGGCGGGCAGGGGCGTGTGCTCGACGGCGGCGACCAGGGCGAGCGGCGGCGCGTCGCCCGCGACGCGGCGGCAGAACGCCTCGACCGCCGCGCGTTCGCCCTCGACCTCGGCCAGGACGCCCTCGCCGGTGTTGGTGACGGTGCCGGCGAGTCCCAGCTCGGTGGCGAGCGCGAAGACGAAAGGCCGGAAGCCGACGCCCTGGACGAGCCCGCTGACGGCCACCCGGCGCCGCTCCCGGCCCGCCGGTGCCGCAGCCGGCGTCACGACGTCTCCGCGACCGCGTGCTCGTGGTCGTGCTCGTCCTCGTGCGGATGCGCGTGCGGGTGGGTGTGTCCGTGCCCGTCCCCGTGCGTGTGCCCGTGCTGCGGCGCACCCGCCATCACCGGCCGGTGGACCGGCACGCCGTCCAGCACCGCGAGGGCCCGCTCCAGCAGTTCCCCCACCCCCTGCCCGGTACGGGCCGAGGTGTGGACCACCTCCACGCCGGGGTTGACCCGCGCGACGGCGGCCAGGAACGCGGCCTCGTCGAACTCCACCGCCGCCGCCAGATCCGCCTTGGTCACCAGCACCAGGTTGGCCAGCCCGAACGCCGTCGGGTACTTGAGCGGCTTGTCCTCCCCCTCGGTGACCGAGGCGAGCACCACCCGCAGCGACTCGCCCAGGTCGTAGGAGGCCGGGCAGACCAGGTTGCCGACGTTCTCCACGAACAGCAGCCTGGTGCCCTCGGGGAGCCAGCCGGCCAACTGCCCGGTGAGCATCCCGGTCTCCAGGTGGCACAGCCCGTCGGTGAGCACCTGCTTCACCGGCACGCCCGAACGGGCGAGGCGCACCGCGTCGTTCTCCGTCGCGAGGTCGGCGGTGAGCGCCGCGACGGCGATCCCGCGCTCCCGGGCCAGCCCGAGTTCGGCCTCCAGCAGCGCCGTCTTCCCGCTGCCCGGGCTGGAGAGCAGGTTCACCACGACGGTGCCCCGGGCGAGCAGCCGGGCGCGCAGCTCACGGGCCCCCTCGTCGTTCCGGGCGAGGACCGCCTGCCGGAGTTCCACCGAGCGACACATGGGTTTCAGCCTTCCTGTCCGGCACCGGCCCCGGCGCCCGGCGGGCGTGCGGCCCACTCGACGCCGAGGATCTGCAGTTCGCGGCCCGCCAGCAGCTCGACCCGGCCGCCGGCGGCGCAGTGCGGGCAGCCGAGGTCGGGCGGCATGCCGACGGCCCACTCGCCCGCGCACGGCAGACACCTGGCCCGCGCGGGAACCGCCTCGGTCTCCAGCACCGCGCCCTCCACCAGCGTTCCGGCGCAGGCCAGTTCGAAGCAGAAGTCGAGGGCCGCGGGCACCACCCCGGCCAGCTCGCCGACCTGCAGGCGCACCCGCGCGACCGCGTCCGCGCCGTGCGCGCGCGCCGCGGCGTCCACCTGCTCGACGACGGCCGTCGCGATCGACATCTCGTGCATGGGGCCCCGTTCCCGCCGTGGGAGGCAACAGGCCTCATTACAGGCCGCGGCGGCGGCAGCGGCCCGAAGCCGCGCCGCCGCCGCGCCCGGGACTACACCGGACGCACCAACACCCCGCTCACATCCGGCGGATGCGCAGATAGCGCTTCAGGTCGTCCAGGTTCTGCACGACCAGCGCCACGACGGCGGCCAGTACGGCCAGGCACAGCAGCTTCCTCATGACGGTGAAACCTCTCTCTTGGCCAGTTCCCGGGCACCGACGGTCCGCAGGACCAGCCGGACCGCCTCCTCGACGGCGGCGGCCACCGGTGCGCTCAGTCCGATCCCCTCCTCCAGCGACCGCGGCTCGCACCCCACCACGAGGACCCGGGCGGGCGGGGAGCCGCCCGTCCCGGCGGCCAGCGTGCCGAGCAGCGCGAGCACGGCGTCCGGGCCCATCCGGTGCCCGTCCAGCACGGGCGCCTCCACCGGTCCGGCGTCCGCCTCGATGAGGTAGACCGTGCCCGGCTCGCCGCCGCGGGCGGTGGCGTCGACGAGCACCAGCATCCGGTAGCCGTCCAGGAGCTGGTAGGCCAGGTGGACCCCGCGCACGCCGACGTCGAGCAGTTCGACGTCGGGCGGCAGCGGGTGCTCGCGCAGCCGCCGCACGGTCTCCACGCCGAAGCCGTCGTCGCCGAGGAAGATGTTGCCGACCCCGGCGACCAGCACCTTTCCCCCTGCCGCCTTTCCCTCCGCCCTTCCCTCCGTCACGGCGCCTCCAGCGGGGTGATCTCGTCGGGCTGGAAGTAGCGGAAGCGGCCCTGGGCCCGCCACAGGTCGGCGCCGGGGTCGTCCTCCAGGGTGACCGCCAGGTGCACCGAGCCGTCGACGTCGTGCAGCACGGCCTCCACCAGGGCGGTCCGGCCGTCCAGGAAGAGGTCCTGGGCGTCGGTGCGCCGCCGTCCGGGCCGCAGCAGGACGCGGCTGCCGGCGCCGACCTCGCGGCCGTCGACCAGGACCTTGTCCCGGTCCGGGTCCACCTCGGGGTCGTCGCCCGGGTCCCACCAGGGCCGGTCGGGAGCGTTGCCGGTGATCGCGCGCAGGCCGCGCACGGCGCCGTGCAGCCGCTCCAGCACCTCGGGCGGCATCGAGTCGGCGAGGTCGATCACCGCGCCGGCCCGGTCGTCGGTGCCCCGGGCCTCCCGCTTCTCGCGGTCCGTCAGGGCGGCGGTGCGCAGCGCGAGGATCTCGTCGATCTCGGTGGCGTCGTAGAGGGCGCCGGGGCTCTCGGGGGCGATGGCCGGGTGGTCCTCCAGGATGATCGGCGAGGAGAGCACCACCCGGTCGCGGCCGGGCGGGCCGGCCAGCACCGGCCAGGTGTGCTCGTTGCGGCACGACGCCACGGCCGCCCGGGCCCATTCGGGCGGGTCGGTCGGCGACAGGAAGGAGCCGTGGTCGAGCCCCAGCAGCAGGTGCGCCGAGACCAGCGAGCGTGCCAGTGCCGCGTCCCGCCCGTCCTCGGGCCGCGGCGCCCAGTCGGTGGTGTTCTCCACCACGGCGGTCAGCAGTCGCACCCCGTACGGTCCGGGGACGTCCCGGGCGGTCAGCCGCAGCAGGCCGTCGGTCCGCTCCCAGCGGCGCAGCAGCCGGCCGACGGTGGCGCCGTCCGCGCGCAGCCGTTCCACTTCCCGGCCGGCCGGGAGATGGAAGGGCCGGACCACCTCGCCGGCCAACTCCTCCACCCCGACGACGAGTTCGACGCGGTCCTCGACGCCCTCGTCCCACGGCACCAGGACCCGGTCGGCGAGCTCCAGCTCCTCGACCTCCTCGTAGCCGCCGCGGGTGGCCCGCTCGACGGTGCGCCGCCGCGCCCGCAGGAAGCGCAGTTCGACGGCCAGCCGGTCGCCGGGGCGCGGTTCCATGAGGCATTCGGTGCGCTGGTGGAAGTGCTCGCCGCGGTCCGCTCCGTAGCCCGGCGGGACGAGGACGCCGAACTGCCAGCGCAGCCGGTTCTTGGCCGCCGAGGCCCGGTAGGGGTAGAGCACGTAGCCCTCGAACAGGACGGCGTCGGCGATCTGCCGGGCCTGGGCGAACCTGGCCTCGACCTCGGGGGTGAAGGCGGTGGCGGGGGCGGTCACCGGGCCGCCTCCCCGACCTCGGCGCCGGCCAGCAGTTCACGCACGGTGGCCTCCCAGGTCGGCAGGGCGCGGCGCGAGCGGTAGGCGAGCAGCGCGTCCATCACGTCCTCGGGCAGCCGCAGCCAGCCGCAACCCGGGAAGTGCCGGTCGATCGCCTCGCGCCACACCCGAACCGGCATCCGCACGGTGGCCTCCCGGTCCCAGGGCACCGGGGAGACCTGGAATCCGCCGGGTCCGGCGAAGGCGGTGCCGGAGAACAGCAGCAGCAGCGGGACCTCGCCGTCGCCCAGGGCCCGCAGGTAGCGGGCGGCGGCGACGTCCTGGTCGTAGCTGCAGGGGACGGGCAGGTCGAGTTCGGTCCAGCCGGTGAAGCCGGGGACCATCAGCGGCACCTGGGCGAACTCGACCGGGTTGAGGGTGGTGCCCCAGCGCGCGCGTTCGCCGAACAGGTCGGTGAGCCGCCCGGCCTGCGCCTCGTCGTAGCCGCGCCGGGCGGGTTCGATGCGCAGCTGGCAACGGAGGGCCAGGGCGTGCACCCGGGTCTCGGGCGGGGCGGTGATCCGCAGCCGGAAGAGCAGGGTCGGCCCGGCGGCGTGCTCGGCGGCCCGGACGGCGGTGCAGGAGAAGGCGAGCGGGGTCATCGGGGTCCGTCCTCTCCCAGCGGCCGGGCCCGGCCCGCGAGCCGGGCGAAGAAGGCGTCGAGCTCGGCCCTCGCCTCGGCCCCGCCGTCGAACCCCTTCCAGCAGCGCCGCAGCCGGCCGACCAGTTCGTAGCAGGTGTCGATCGGCACCAGCAGGCAGTGGATCCCGGTGTCGGTGCGGCGCAGCAGCAGCGCCTCCACGTCGGGTTCCAGGGCGGCGGCGAGCCGGCTGCCGCCGAGGGCGCTCCGCCAGGCGGCCTCGTCGGGTTCGCTCTCGGTGGCGCCGCCGGGGCCGGGGTAGAGCAGGACGAGCCGGTCCTGGCGGGAGTTGCGGAACAGGAAGGCGGTGCCGACCGGGATGCCGAGGGAGGCCCAGGCCTGCTCGTCGATCCGGTGGCCGGTCTCGGCGAGGTGGCGGTCGGGGACGTGCCGGTAGCGTCCGCCGGCCGCGCCGGGCCGGCGGAACAGCAGTCCGCAGGCGGTGCAGACGCAGGTGAGGGTCTGTTCCTCGGTGTCCACCAGGTGCCGGTGCGACGGGGGGACGCCCTGGCCGCAGAAGGCGCAGCGCTCGGCCTGCGGCGGTGCGGGCTCGCGCAGCCGGTGCAGCAGGGCGGTGCCGGGGCGGGCGAGTCGGCGGGTGCTCACCGGGCGGCCCCCGCCGAGGTGTCCGGGCGGGTGCCGATCTGCAGGAGCTGCGGCGCGCGTTCGAACACCGTGCTGGTCACCTCGGGCGCGTGGCAGGCGAGCACGGCCTCGACGTCCTCCTCGGAGCAGCCGCAGCCGCCGCGGGTGCGGCGCAGCCGGACGGTGCCGGTGGCGGGGTCGAAGCCGACCAGCTCGACGGGTTCGGGCAGCGCGGCCAGCGCCCGGGCGATCCGGGCCCCGGTGTCCTCGGGGTGCAGTTCGTGCAGGACGAGCAGTCCGGCGACCGCCGGGTCGTCCAGCAGCGCGGCGAGGGCGGGCCCGGGCAGTGCGGCGACGATCCGGGCGAGGCCGTCGTGGTAGAAGTCCATGAGGTCGCGCGCCAGTTGTTCGCCGGCCTGCCGGCCGGCGCCGTCCCCGTCGAGCCCCTCCAGCCGGTCCAGGGCCTCCTGGACGCGTTGCCCGGTCTGTTCCGCCGTCATGCGGTGAGCCCGCTCAGGCCGGTGGGCACGTGCAGCTGCTGCACGGTCCGGCCGCCGCCGACGTACATGTGCACGCCGCAGGGCAGACAGGGGTCGAAGCTGCGGACGGCCCGCATGATGTCGATGCCCTTGAAGTTCTCCGGCGGGTTCTCCTCGAAGATCGGCGTGTTCTGCACCGCGTCCTCGTAGGGCCCGGGCGTGCCGTAGCTGTCGCGCACGCTGGCGTTCCACGGGGTGGGCGGGTACGGGTGGTAGTTGGCGATCTTGCCGTCACGGATCACCAGGTGGTGCGACAGGACGCCGCGCACGGCCTCGGTGAAGCCGCAGCCGATGGACTCGTCGGGCACCTCGAAGCGCTCCCAGGTCTGGCTGCGCCCGGCCCGGACCTCGTCCAGCGCCTTCTCCGCGAAGTGCAGGGCGCAGGCGGCCGCGTAGGCCTGGAAGTAGGTGCGGGCGCGGTTGCGCTCGATGGCGTTGCTCCACTGCGGGATCTTCCACTCGAAGGTGGTCTCCGGCTTGGTCATCGAGCGCGGCAGGTTGATCTTCACGCTGTGCCCGGTGGCCTTGACGTAGCCGATGTCGACCAGCCCGGAGAGCGCGGTGGACCACAGGCGGGCGATCGGGCCGCCGCCGGTGTCCAGGGCGAGGTGCTCGGTGCCGTCGAACCAGCGCGGGGACATCACCCAGCTGTACTTGTCGTCGAAGTCGCGCTTCTGCGGGGCGGGGATGGTGTGCTGGTTCCAGGGGTGGCGGGGGTCGACCGGGTTGCCGAGCGGGTCGTGGGTGACGAAGAGCTCCTCGCCCTGCCAGTCCTGGTAGTAGGAGCTGCCGAGCAGGATGCGGATGCCGAGGTTGATCCGGGTGAGGTCGTTGGTGACCAGCTTGCCGTCGACCACGACACCGGGGGTGACGAACATCCGCCGGCCCCAGTCGGTCATGTTGCGGTAGGTGAAGTCGCAGTGGTCGGGGTCGTTGAGGCTGCCCCAGCAGCCGAGCAGGACGCGCCGCCGGCCGACCTCCTCGTAGCCGGGCAGGGCCTCGTAGAAGAAGTCGAAGAGGTCGTCGTGCAGCGGCACGACCTTCTTCATGAACTCCACGTAGCGCATCAGCCGGGTCAGGTAGTCGGTGAACAGCTGGACGGTGGCCACCGTGCCGACGCCGCCCGGGTAGAGCGTGGAGGGGTGCACATGGCGGCCCTCCATCAGGCAGAACATCTCCCGGGTGTAGCGGCTGACCTGGAGCGCCTCGCGGTAGAACTCGCCCTCGATGGGGTTGAGCGAGCGCATGATGTCGGCGATGGTGCGGTAGCCGTGGTCGCCGGCGTGCGGGGCCTCGGTGCGCTCGGCGAGCTCCAGCACGCCCGGGTTGGTCTCGCGGACCATCTTCTCGCAGTAGTCGACCCCGACCAGGTTCTCCTGGAAGATGTTGTGGTCGAACATGTACTCGGCGGCCTCGCCGAGGTTGATGATCCACTCACCGAGGTGCGGGGGCTTGACGCCGTACGCCATGTTCTGGGCGTAGACCGAACAGGTGGCGTGGTTGTCGCCGCAGATGCCGCAGATCCGGCTGGTGATGAAGTGCGCGTCGCGCGGGTCCTTGCCCCGCATGAAGACGCTGTAGCCGCGGAAGACCGAGGAGGTGCTGTAACACTCCGCGACCCTCTTCTGCTTGAAGTCGATCTTCGTGTGGATGCCCAGGCTGCCCACGATCCGGGTGATCGGGTCCCAGGACATCTCCACCAGGCCGCTGCCGTCCCCGGCCGCCCTGCTCGTCGTCGTCATCGTGTCTGTCGTGCCCTTCTGGAGGCGGGAGGGGATGGACGGCGGGGCCGCCGCGCACACGGCGCGGCGGCCCGTCCGGTCACCGCGGCGGGCGGTAGCCGGTGGTCAGGGTGCGCCCCTTGTGGCGCCACCTGGGTTCCTTGTCGAGCGTGTCGAGGGTGATCCCGCGCAACCGGCGGATCACCGAGCCGTAGGTCCGGCTGGCCCGGGTGGACACCGTCGAGCCGGGCGGCGGGTCCATGAACGGCATGAACTTGTCGGGGAAGCCGGGCATCGTGCAGGCGATGCAGATGCCGCCGACGTTCGGGCAGCCGCCGACGCCGTTGATCCAGCCGCGCTTGGGGACGTTGCACTTGACGACCGGCCCCCAGCAGCCGAGCCGCACCAGGCACTCCGGCCGGCCGTACTCGGTGGCGAACTGGCCCTGCTCGTAGTAGCCGCCGCGGTCGCAGCCCTCGTGCACGGTGGCGCCGAACAGCCAGGTGGGCCGCAGCTTGTCGTCCAGCGGGATCATCGGCGCGGAGCCGGCCAGCTGGTAGAGCAGGTAGGTCAGGGTCTCGGCGAAGTTGTCGGGCTGGATGGGACAGCCGGGCACGCAGACGATCGGCAGGCCCGCCTTGGACTTCCACTCCCATCCGAGGTAGTCCGGCACGCCCATGGCGCCGGTCGGGTTGCCCTCCATGGCGTGGATGCCGCCGTAGGTGGCGCAGGTGCCGATGGCGACCACGGCGGTGGCCTTGGGGGCGAGCCGGTCCAGCCACTCACTGGTGGTGATCGGCTGGCCGGTGGCCGGATCGTCGCCGAAACCGCACCAGTAGCCCTCCTCCTTGATCTGCTCGTTCGGGATGGAACCCTCGACGACCAGGACGAACGGGTCGAGCTCGCCGCGGTCCGCCTTGAAGAACCACTCGACGAAGTTGTCGGCGCCCTGCACCGGGCCGCACTCGAAGTCGATCAGCGGCCAGTGCACGGCGACCTTCGGCAGACCCGGCAGGGCGCCGGTGACGATCTCCTCGATGCTCGGCTGCATGGCGGCGGTCAGCGCGACCGAGTCGCCGTCGCAGCTGAGGCCCGCGTTGATCCAGAGAATGTGCACCACGCCGGTGTCGGTGGCGCTCGTTGCTGCAGCACCCATGAGGATGCCTCCTCGGAACTGGGAGCCGGACGAAGTGGCTCACAACCGTCATAACAGCCCCCGGCCCGGCCCGCCGGTCCACGCAGCCGGGCGGAGCAGCCGGACGGCCGCAATCCGGGTGGGCCGTCCGGGTCACGCCGTGGCGGCGGGAGCGGGCAGTTTCCGCACGAAGGCGGCGCGCAGCGCGTGGTACGGCGCCTCGGGGTCGAAGAACTGGCGGTGCATCACGGCCAGTTCCGCCGTACGGTGGTCGGCGAGCGGCCGCATGCGCTCGTCGGCCTCGCGGGCGGCCTTCTTGGCGGCGATCCGGCCGTGCACGGTCGGCGAGGCGGCGGTCAGCCGCGCCAGGCGGGCGGCCTCGGGCCCGAACTCCTGCGGGGTGCAGGCGAGGACGCGGTCGACCAGCCCGATCCGCAGGGCGGCGGCGCTGGTCACCGGCTGCGCCCGTTCGGTGAGCCGGCGGGCCTGCGCCGCGCCCACCCGGCGCGGCAGGGTGTAGGTCCAGTACTCCGAGCCGTGCAGGCCCATCAGCCGGTAGTGCGGGTTGAGCACGGCGCCCCGGCGGCACCACACCTCGTCGGCGGCCAGTGCCAGCATCACCCCGCCGGCCGCCGCGTTCCCGCCGAGGGCGGCGACCACCAGGCGGTCGGTGGTGGTGAGGACCGCCTCGACCAGGTCGTCGATGGCGTTGATGTTGGCCCAGGACTCGGCCGCGGGGTCGGCGGCCGCCTCGATCACGTTCAGGTGGATGCCGTTGGAGAAGAAGTCGCGGCCCCCGCCGAGCACCAGCACCGCGGTCGGCCGGGTGAGCGCGAAGCGGTAGGCGTCGAGCAGGCGGCGGCAGTGCGCGGTGCTCATCGCGCCGCCGGGGAAGGAGAACCGCAGCAGGCCGACCGGTCCCCGCTCGGTGTAGCGGATGTCGGACCAGACCGGGTCGTCCTCGGCGGGCATCAGCGGCGCGGGCAGCTCCGGCAGCCGGGGCAGGGCCGGCCGGCCGGGCCCGGCCGCGGCGAGGGCGGTGACGGCGGGCAGCTTGAAGGTGGCGGGCCCGCCCGGGGTGCGGCGCCGGCGCAGCTCGGGGATCCACACCGCGCCGTCGGCGGTCGCCCGGCACAGCGCGCCGGCCCGGGTGGCCAGCGGCTCGCCGGGGCGCCCGCGCAGCGCCCGCTCCGGGTGGCCGCCGTGCAGGTACCACTCGGCGCCGAGCAGTTCGTCCAGCACGCCGGGCCGGGAGTCGGCGGCGCGGAGCTTGCGCAGCACGGTGTCGGTGGTGTCGTGCGCCCAGTCGATCCGCCGCACCTCCTGGCGCAGGTAGGGCCGGGTGCGGTCGGGCACCCGCCAGTCGGGGCCGCTCTGCGGGCGGGGGGTGTGGGTGCCGGAGGCGAACCGCCGTACGGCGCGCAGCACCGCCTCGACGGCGGCGTCGGCCACCTCGCCCCGGTACAGGTCGCTCTTGGCGACGGGCGGCAGCGGGCAGGGCTCCGAGGCCCAGACCGGGCCGGCGTCCATCACCTCGTCGGCCTGCAGCACCGTCACGCCCCACTCGGCGGCCCCCTCGTGGATCGCCCAGTCGAGGGCGGACGGGCCCCGGTCGCCGGGCGGGCCGGGGTGCACGATCAGGCAGGTGACGGCGGACCAGACGTCGCGGGGCAGCGCCGTCGTGAGCATCGGCGCGACCACCAGGTCCGGGGCGTGGCGCCGCACCACCGCCCGCAGCGCCCCGTCGTCCCCGGCCAGGTGGACCTCCACCGGGTGGCGCAGGTCCCGCAGCGCGGCGTGGACCCGCTGGGTGAGGCTGTTGTACGCGCTCGCGACGAGCAGGATCCGCATGTGCGCCTCCGGCGGCGTGGGCACCCGTGAACCCGGCGATCATCTCCCCGGCCCCCGGGGCACCCGGCCGCGCCGCTCCGCCGGGTCACCCGGGCGGCGGGCGGACCGGCGGGCGGTACCGGAGACGTGCCGGCCGCTACAGACCGAAGTCGACGGTCAGGCGGTTGCAGAACCTGAAGGGGCCGTCCGGGTCGTACCCGGGGCCGGTCCTGCGGCAACAGGATCAAGGCCGCGGCCTACCGCGCGCGGAAGAAGACCGCTCCGGCCGGGCTGCACCGAAGCCGCCCGGAAGCCCGCCCTCGAGCCCTCCGGGCACCGGGCGAGGACCGCCCCGTCCGGATCGATCGGCGTCCGACCGCCCCGGCCCGGCAGGGCCTTCTTTTCGTCACCCATTGACGAGGTGACGCAGGAGGGATGACGGCCCGTCCGACGACCCGGCCGCGGGGTGCGGCCGGGTCGTCGGACGGGCCAAAGGGGTGAGGGCGGGTGCGGTCAGAGGCCGCGGGCCAGCCGGTCGGTGAGCAGCCGGGTGAAGCGCGCCGGGTCGGGCAGGTCGCCGCCCTCGGCGAGCAGCGCGCCGCCGTGGACCAGTTCGGCGACCTCCGCCAGGGCCTGGTCCCCGGGGTTCGCCTCGTGCGCCGTACGCAGCGCGACGATCAGCGGGTGGGTGGGGTTGAGCTCCAGGATCCGCTTGACCGGGGGCAGTTCCTGCCCCATCGCGCGGTACATCTTCTCCAGGGTCGGCGTCATGTCCTGGGCGTCGCCGACGACACAGGCCGCCGAGGTGGTCAGCCGCGAGGAGAGCCGGACCTCCTTCACCTGGCCGGACAGCGCCTCCGTCAGCCACGGCAGCAGGGCGGCGAACTCCTGCTCGCGCCGGGCCTTCTCGGCCCCGGCCTGCTCGTCGCCGTCGGCCGGCTCGTCGAGGTCGACCTGCCCCTTGGCGATGGACTGCAGGCGGTGGCCGTCGAAGCCCGGCACCCGCTCGACCCAGACCTCGTCGACCGGGTCGGTGAGGATCAGCACCTCGTAGCCCTTGGCGGCGAAGGCCTCCATGTGCGGGGAGTTCTCCACCGTGGCCCGGTCCTCGCCGGTCAGGTAGTAGATCGCCTCCTGGCCGTCCTTCATCCGCCCGACGTACTCGCGCAGGGTGGTGGAGCGCTCCGGGTCGTGGGTGGAGGTGGCCGACACCAGCTCCAGCAGGGCCTCGGTGCTGTCGGCGTCCTCGATCAGGCCCTCCTTGAGCACCCGGCCGAACTGCTCCCAGAGCTTGGCGTAGCGCTCGGCGTCCTTGGCCTGGACGTCCTTCAGCGCGCCGAGCACCTTCTTCACCAGACGCCGGCGCACGCCGCGGATCTGGCGGTCGTGCTGGAGGATCTCGCGGGAGATGTTCAGCGACAGGTCGTGGGCGTCCACGACGCCCTTGACGAAGCGCAGGTAGTCGGGCATCAGCGCTTCGCAGTCGTCCATGATGAACACCCGCTTGACGTACAGCTGCACGCCGCGCTTGGCGTCGCGGGAGAACAGGTCGAACGGCGCCTGCGCGGGGATGAACAGCAGTGCCTCGTACTCGAAGGTGCCCTCGGCGCGCATGTGGACGGTCTCGGCCGGGGGGAGCCAGTCGTGGCTGATCTGCTGGTAGAACTCGGTGTACTCGGCCTCGGTGACCTCACTGCGCGGCCGGGCCCAGAGCGCCTTCATCGAGTTGAGGGTGTCGACCTGCCGGGTGGTGGCGCCCTCGGCGTCGGTGTGCTCGCTCGCCATCCGGATCGGCCAGCGGATGAAGTCGGAGTACTGCTTGACGATCTGGCGGATCTTCCACTCGGCCAGGTAGTCGGCCAGCCCGTCCTCGCCGTCGGCGGGCTTGAGGTGCAGGGTGACCGAGGTGCCCACGGGCAGGCCGTCGACGGCCTGGACCTCGTAGGTGCCCTCGCCGTCGGACTCCCACCGGGTGCCGGCCTCGCCGCCCGCACGGCGGGTGGTCAGGGTGACCCGGTCGGCGACCATGAACGCCGAGTAGAAGCCGACGCCGAACTGGCCGATCAGGCTCTGCGCCGCGGCGGCGTCGTCGGTCTCCTTGATCTTCTCCAGCAGGCCGGCCGTGCCGGACTTGGCGATCGTGCCGATCAGTTCCACGAGGTCGTCGCGGCTCATGCCGATGCCGTTGTCGCGGACGGTCAGCGTCCGGGCCTGCGGGTCCACCTCCAGGGTGATGTGGAGGTCGGAGGTGTCGGCGTCGAGGCCGGAATCGATCAGTGACTCCAGCCGCAGCTTGTCCAAGGCGTCGGAGGCGTTGGAGATCAACTCGCGCAGGAAGATGTCCTTGTTCGAGTAGATCGAGTGGATCACCAACCGGAGCAACTGACGCGTCTCGGCCTGGAATTCCAGCGTCTCGACAGTGCTACCCACTCAGGGGCTCCTCTCTCGGGCGGTACGTGAGCGACGGACGCGGCAGGCGCCGGGCCGGCCCTGCCGCACCGGCATGATAGGCGGCCCGGCGGCCCCGGCGGGCGTTACAGCTTGACAGTAGGTGTAACAATGTCACGCACCAGGCAGCACAGCGCACGGAGCACCACATGCATCCCTTCCTCGACCACCCGGGGCCGCTCGCCTTCGCCCACCGGGGCGGCGACCTCGGCCGTCCGGAGAACTCGCTCGCCGCCTTCGAGGCCGCCGTCGCCCTCGGGTACCGGTACCTGGAGACGGATGTGCACGCCACCTCCGACGGCGTGCTGGTGGCCTTCCACGACCACCGGCTCGACCGGGTCACCGACCGCACCGGGGCGGTCGCCGAACTGCCCTGGCACACCGTCCGCCAGGCCCGGATCGGCGGCACCGAGCCGGTCCCGCTGCTGGAGGACCTGCTCGACGCCTTCCCCGACGCCCGCTTCAACATCGACGTCAAGGCGATGCCGGCCGTCGGACCGCTGGTCGAGGCCGTCCGCCGGACCTCCGCCTGGGACCGGGTCTGCGTCGGCGGCTTCTCCGACGCCCGGCTCGCCGCCGTCCGCGCCGCCGCCGGGCCCCGGCTGGCCACCTCGCTCGGCCCGCGCGAGGTCGCCCGGCTGCGGCTGCGCTCACTGGCCGGGCCGCTGCTGCGCGGCGACGGGGCGCCGTGGGCCGGCGTCTGCGCACAGGTGCCCGAGCGGCACCGGGGCGTGCGGGTGGTCGACCGGGCCTTCGTACGCGCCGCGCACCGCCTGGGCCTGCAGGTTCACGTCTGGACCGTGGACGACGCCACACGCATCCGCTCTCTGCTCGACCTGGGGGTGGATGGCATCATGGCCGATCGCATCGACGTCCTGCGCGACGTCCTCCGCGAGCGCGGCCGCTGGACCCCCGGCGGCGACGGCTCCAGCACGGGGATTGGAACACCATGACCACCACGACCCACCGGCCGGAGCCCCCGGCGACCGCCACCGACGACGGCCGCGCACTGCGCCGCATACAGGTCGGCTGGTACATCAACGACTGGGCCAACGCGGCCTTCTCCGCCACCGTCCTGACGGTGTTCCTCGGGCCGTACCTGACCTCGGTCGCCAAGGAGGCCGCCGACGCCAACGGCGACGTGCACCCCTTCGGCCTGGCGATCCGGGCCGGCTCCTTCTTCCCCTACACGGTCTCCTTCTCCGTGCTGCTGTCGGTCGGCGCCATGCTGCTGGCCGGGACGGTCGCCGACCGGACCGGGCGGCACAAGGAGCTGATGGGCGCCTTCGCGTACCTCGGCGCCGCCGCCACGATGGGCATGTTCTTCCTCGACGGCGACCGCTACCTGCTCGGCGGCGCGCTGCTGGTCGTCGCCAACCTCGCCTACGCGGTGTCGGTCGCGCTCTCCTACGCCTACCTGCCGGGCCTGGCCTCGCCCGACGAGCGCGACGCGGTGTCCTCCAAGGGCTGGGCGTACGGGTACGCGGGCGGCGGGCTGCTGCTGATCGCCAACCTGGCGCTGTTCCAGGGGCACGAGGCCTTCGGGCTCTCCGAGGGCACCGCGGTGCGGATCTGCCTGGCCTCGGCGGGCCTGTGGTGGGCGCTGTTCACCATCGTGCCGATGCTCCGGCTGCCGTCCCGGGCCGGGGTGCTCCCCGGACACGCGCCGAAGGCCGTGGAGGCCGGGACCGGGGCCGCTACCGAGGCCGAGACCAAGCCCGGGACCGAGCCCGGGACCGAGCCCGGGACCGAGCCCGCCGCCGGCAGCCTGCGGGAGCTCGGCCGGACTCTGCGCGGCATGCGGCGCCACCCGCTCACCCTGCTCTACCTGGCCGCCTTCCTCTGCTACAACGACGGCATCCAGACCGTCGTCTCGCAGGCCTCCCTGTTCGGCAGCGAGGAACTGGGCATGGACCAGACCTCACTGGTCACCGCCGTGCTGCTGGTACAGGTCGTGGCGATCGCCGGCGCGCTGCTGCTCGGCCGGATCGCCCACCGCTACGGCGCCAAGCGGACCATCCTGGGCTCCCTGGTCGGCTGGGTGGTCACCCTCGCCCTCGGCTACTTCATGCCGGCCCATCAGCCGGCCTGGTTCTACGCGCTGGCCTGCATGATCGGCCTGGTGCTCGGCGGCAGCCAGGCGCTGTCGCGCTCGCTGTTCTCGCACCTGATCCCGCCGGGCAAGGAGGCCGAGTACTTCAGCCTCTACAAGGTCAGCGACCGCGGCACCAGCTGGATGGGGCCGCTGGTGTTCGGCCTCGCCTACCAGGTCACCGGCAGCTACCGGTCGGCGATCATCTCGCTGCTGGTGTTCTTCGTGATCGGCTTCGCCGTGCTGCTGAAGGTGCCCGTGCGGCGGGCGATCGAGGCCGTCGGCAACCCGGTGCCCGAGCGCCTCTGACCGCCCGCCGGCCCGGGCGCGGTGGCCGGACACGGTGGCCCGGGCGCGGTGGCCCGGGCGCGGTGGCCCGGGCGCGGTGGCTCAGGCGCCGGTGGCCGGCTTCCAGCCGAGGGCGGGGGCGAGGACGGTGGCGATGTCGGTGAGGATCTGCACGTAGTCCTCGTGGCCGAAGGTGAACGGCAGCGCGAAGACCGCCTCGTCCACCTCCCGGAACCCGGCGTGGGCGTACAGCTGCTCGGCGATCTCGGCGGAGCTGCCGACGAGGTCGCGGGCGAACATCACCCGGGACGGGCCCTGCGGGGTCGCGGTGCGGGCGGTGCGGTTGCGGGCGTACTCCTGGTAGCGCGCCCGCTGACCGGCGGTGGCGCTGTCGGTGGGGATCACCACCAGGCCCTGCGAGACCCGGGCCCGCGCGCCCAGCGGGTGGTGCGCGCGGAAGGCGACGATCTGCGAGCGCTGGATCTCGGCGAAGTCCTCCGACTCCTCCGCCCGCACCACGTTGCTGGTGAGCAGGCCGAGCCCCTGCTCACCGGCCCAGCGGGCGGAGCGCAGGCTCCCGCCGCCGTACCAGAGCCGGTCCGCCAGGCCGGGCGAGACCGGCTGGACCTTGTCCGAGTACACCTCGATGCCCTCGACCCCGCTGAAGTCGGTGGCCTGCTCGCCGCGCAGGAAGCCCAGCAGCCGGCTCACCCGCCGGTAGCCGAAGTCCTCGGCCTCGGCGGTGTCCGGGTAGAGCGCCCCGGCCACCTGCTCCCAGTGGCCGGGCCGGCCGACGCTCACGCCCGGGTTGAGCCGTCCGCCGGAGAGCAGGTCGGTGGTGGCGAGGTCCTCGGCCAGTCGCAGCGGGTTCTCCCAGCCGACCGGGATGACCGCCGTGCCCAGCTGGATGCGCCGGGTGCGCTGGGTGGCCGCCGCGAGCACGGCGACCGGGGAGGAGATGCCGTGCTGCAGGTGACGGTGGCGCACCCAGGCGCTGTCGAAGCCCAGTTGCTCGCCGAGTTCGATGAGCTGCAGCGTGGACTCGTGGCCGCGGGCCGGGTCGGCCGGGTCGAACAGCCCGATGGTCAGGAATCCCAGTTTCCGCAAGGGCTGGTCGTGGGTCGGCACCGGTGTCCTCTTTCTTCGGCTCTGCCCGCCCGGCGGGTGACGGGACGGGCGTGCCGTCCACCGTCACACACCGATCGGGGCCGCTCAAGGGCCGCCGGAGGATCGCCACGGGGCGCAACACACGTGTCACGTTCCCGCAGCGGTTCCGGCGGCGTCCTCGGAGCGGGCCGGGGCGGGCCGGGGCGGGCCGGGGCGGGTCAGCCCCGGGCGAGCAGCTCCAGGGTGTCGATGACGCGGTTGGAGAAGCCCCACTCGTTGTCGTACCAGGCGACCACCTTGACGTGCTTGCCGTCGACCCGGGTGAGGGCGGCGTCGAAGATCGAGGAGGCGGGCTCGCCGGTGATGTCGCTGGAGACCAGCGGCTCGTCGGCGTAGTCGAGGATGCCCTTCAGCCGGCCGTCGGCGGCGGCGCGGTAGGCGGCGAGCACCTCGTCGCGGGTGACCTCGCGCTCGACCGTAGTGTTCAGCTCGACGATCGAGCCGACCGGGACCGGCACCCGGATCGAGTCACCGGAGAGCTTGCCGTCGAGGTTCGGCAGCACCAGGCCGATCGCCTTGGCGGCGCCGGTGGTGGTCGGCACGATGTTGACGCCGGCGGCGCGGGCGCGGCGCTGGTCGCGGTGCGGGCCGTCCTGGAGGTTCTGCTCCTGGGTGTAGGCGTGCACGGTGGTCATGAAGCCGTGCTCGATGCCGGCCAGTTCGTCCAGCACGGCGGCCAGCGGGGCCAGCGCGTTGGTGGTGCAGGAGGCGTTCGAGACGATCACGTGCTCGGCCGGGTCGTACTCGTCGGTGTTCACGCCGTAGGCCAGGGTGACGTCCGCGCCGTCGGACGGGGCGCTCACCAGGACCTTCCGGGCACCGGCCTTGAGGTGGGCGCGGGCGGCCTCGGCGGAGGTGAACCGGCCGGTGGCCTCCAGCACGAGGTCCACACCGAGCTCGGCCCACGGCAGGTCGGCGGGGTCGCGCTCGGCGAGCACCTTGATCCGGCGGCCGTCGACGACCAGCTCGCTCCCCTCGACCGCGACCGGGCGGCGGAAGCGGCCGAGCGAGCTGTCGAAGCGGAGCAGGTGGGCGAGCGCGTCGACGGAGGTCAGGTCGTTGATCGCGACCACCTCCAGCTCGCTGCGGCGCTCCACCAGGGCGCGCAGGGTGTTGCGGCCGATGCGGCCGAAGCCGTTGATGGCGATGCGGGTCATGAGGGCTCCCTGGGTCGTGCCGGGTGGTCCGGGTGTCCGTCCGTTTGATGACGGTTCAATCATCCGAAAATCGGAACAGCCCGGACAGGGGCCGGATCGACATGGTGCGCAAGGATCCCGCCAGACACCTTGCCATCGAGCGCAAGGATCCCGCCACGGGCGGCTGCACCCGGGGTGCAGCCGCCACCAGCAGGCCCTAGACCGGCATCGACATGTAGACCGCACGCCGCCCGTAGGAGGCGGGGACGGCCACCTCGCGGTGCGCGCGGTAGCCGAGCAGGCGCAGCAGGATGTCCGCCCCGCGCACCGCGACCATCGAGATCCGCTCGAAGCCCAGCTCCTGCGCCCGCGCCCGGAAGTACCGCATGAACTCCAGCGCGACCTCCCGGCCGCGCAGGTCCTCGGCGATCACCAGGTCGTGCACGTGCAGGTTGCTCGACTCGAACGCCGCGCTCTCCGGGCCGGCGAGGTCCGGGCAGCGCAGCGGCGGGTACGGCAGGCTCAGCAGGTAGCCGCGGACCGTGCCGTCCTGCTCCAGCACGAAGCAGGTCTCCGGCGAGCCGACGGCACGGGACTGCAGCGCCTCCCGGCCCTCCGACAGGCCGTCGGCCGCGTAGGCGTCGTGCTCCAGCGCGACCACGGCGTCCCAGTCCTCGTCGGTCAGCCGCCGGATCCGGAGGTCCTCGATCACCGGGCCGGGACCTCCGAAGCGGCGCCGAGCCCCTCCGCGCGGGAGGCGGCCACCATCGGCGCCCAGGCCTCGATCAGCACCGCCCAGCGCCGGGCGTCCTCCTGCGCCTCGTCCAGGAGCTGCTCGCGCTGCCCGGCGACCACGTCCGCGAGCTCGGCGTACTTGCCGCCCAGCTTGCGGTAGGAGCGGTCCAGGACGTCCAGGCAGTGCTCGTTCCCGGCCCGGTCCCAGTCGACGCTGCCCCGGACCAGGTCGAGGATCGGCTCGACCTTCAGCCCGTGCCGCTCGTCCAGCAGCCCGCGGCCGAGGTCGATCATCCCGCCGTAGACCGGGTACAGGTACAGCATCGAGAGCAGCAGCTTCACGAACCCCATCTGGTAGGGAACGAAGCCGGCGCCGGTGCGGCGCTCGGGCGTGTAGTAGTTGACGATGTGCCGGTTGTGGATGACGGCGGGCATCCGGGCGTGGACCAGGGCGTGCAGCAGGGCGTAGTCGCAGCCGAGGGTCTTGATCGAGGGCAGCAGCGGCAGCACCTCGTAGGCCCGGTGGTCCAGGGCGACGTTGCACATGAAGACGTTCCAGATGTCGGGCGCGCCGAGGACGGATTCGTCGGCGGTGAACGGCTCGGTGCCGGTGCCCTTGAAGGAGACGTCCACCATCGCGTCGCGGTCCTCGTCCGGCCACACCGGCGGGGTCCACAGGCGCACGACGTCGCGGTAGACGGCCGGGTCCAGCTCGCGGATCTCGCCGATGTCCACGTTGAGTTCGCCCATGAAGGAGCCGCTGACCAGCAGCACCGGCATGTCCGCGTCGGCCGGGTCGAGTTCGGAGCGGGTCACATCGGCCGCCGCCTCGCCCGCCGGGCGGCCGATCGAGAGCAGCTCGTGGTGGATCGGGAAGATCTTCCGGCCGTCGAGGACCTGGAAGTCGGCGTCGTCGTTGCGCAGGTGCGCCGAGGTGCAGCCCAGGGCGGCGGCGCCCAGGAAGATCCGGTTGACGCAGGAGCCGTACGCGACGGCCGGCGGGAGCATCATGTCGAGCAGCAGCTCGGGGTCGGCGGCACCGGAGCGCTCGGCCACCCGGCGGAAGAACTCCCGCTGCTGCGCCTCGCTGAGGTGGTGGACGAACACGCCCGGCGTGAGGGGCAGGGAGGCCACGGCCGCCGCGTTCTTCGCGACCCCGGCGGCGTCGGTGGTGTCGAGGATGAGGAGGTGCACCTCGACCCCGAAGTTCGCGACGGCGTAGGCCGCCTCCTCGGCGAGGTCCACGATGGTGCCGGGACAGGGACGCATGGTGGGCAGGGCGAGGCAGACTCTTTGCATGGTGCGCGCTTCTCCGTCTGATCGTCAAATGCGGCGTGAGGGCGCGGAGTCGAGATCGTGACTGTGTCCCGGACGGCGACTCCTACCGGCCCGTCCGACCGCGATGGACTAGACCACTTTTGAGGTCAACGATCGACGATCCGGGGCCCCCGCGGGACGGGACCGGTCCTTCTCTGCCCGATCGGGCACCGAACGCGGCGCGGACGTCCGGACCCGCGTGCTCACCCGTCCGAGCGGGCCGCGAAGGTGTGGCGGTACTCGGTGGGCGAGGTGCCGAGGACGCGGTGGAAGTGCAGCCGCAGGTTCGCCCCCGTGCCGAGCCCGACCCGGTCGGCGATCTGCTCCACCCCCAGGTCGGTGCGCTCCAGCAGTTCGCGCGCCAGGTCCACCCGGGCCCGCAGCACCCACTGCATGGGCGTGTAGCCGGTGTCCTCCACGAACCGCCGCGAGAAGGTGCGCGCGGAGACCCGGGCGTGCCGGGCGAGCCCCTCCAGCGTCAGCGACTCGGCGAGGTGCCCCAGGGCCCACTCCCGGGTGTCGGCGAAGAGGTCGCCCAGCGGCTCGGGCACGCTGCGCGGCACGTACTGGGCCTGGCCGCCGCTGCGGTAGGGCGCGGCCACCAGCCGCCGCGCCACGTGGTTGGACAGGCCCACCCCGTGGTCGCGCCGCACCAGGTGCAGGCAGAGGTCGATGCCGGAGGCCGCGCCGGCCGAGGTGAGCACCGCGCCCTCGTCCACGAACAGCACGTTCTCGTCGACCCGGATCCGCGGATGGCGCTCCGCCAGGATCTTGGCGTAGTGCCAGTGGGTGGTCGCCCGCTTGCCGTCGAGCAGACCGGTGGCCGCCAGTGCGAACGCCCCGGTGGAGATCGCGGCCAGCCGGGCACCGCGGGCGTGCGCGGCCACCAGCGCCTCGACGACCGCGGCCGGGGGTTCGGTGGTGGCCGGGTCGCGGTACCCGGGCACGAAGACGGTGTCGGCGTGCTCGACCGCCTCCAGGCCCTCGGCCACGTGGTAGGAGAGGCCGTCACCGCCGGCCACCAGCCCGGGCGCCGGGCCGCAGACCCGCACCGTGTAGGGCATGCTCGGCCGACTCGAGAACACCTGGGCGGGGATGCCCACGTCCAGCGGCTTCGCGCCCTCCAGGACCAGCACGGCCACCTGGTGCTTCCTGCGGCCCATCGGACCCTCTCCACTTCCCCGCGGTGCCGATGGGCGCCGCGGCACGCCCCGGCCGGTCCGACACCGGCCGCAAGCATCCTGCCATCGGCGGGATGCTTGCGGCCGGGGCGGGCCGGGCGCGCCGCCGGGGCGGGTCGGGCACGCCGCTGGGTCGGGTCGGGCGGCCGGGCCCGGCAGGCGGGTCGGGTGGCCGTCAGGGACCGGCGGGGGCGGCGGCCGGGGCGGGACGGGGCGCGAGGCCGGTGAGGGCCTCCGCCTTCACCAGCCAGGCGACACCGAAGGCGAACACCGAGACCGCCTCGCCCAGGTAGGGCACGGTCAGCGGCCAGTCCCGGGCCAGGTGGAGCACCCCGGCCACGGCGACCGCCCCGATGCCCGCCACGATCACCCAGCCGCAGACCAGGTAGATCCGGTCACGCGCCGGGCGGCGGCCACCGGTGGCCGGCGAGTCCGCGAACAGCCGCAGGCAGAAGTACGCCAGCACGCCGAACAGCCCGGCGGCGAAGACGAGATGGAGCACGCCGACGACCGTCTGGACACCGCTGGGGTGCGCGGTGACGGAGGCCGGCGGCTCGGTGGGGAAGAGCGCCACCCCGATCGCCAGCACCCCGGCCACCGAACTCAGCCGGTCCTCGCGGCGGTCGTGGCGGTAGCAGATGAGGAAGACGCCGATGGCGCACAGACCGCCGACGAAGACGTTGCGCATATGGGTGTAGTAGGAGGCGCTCATCGAGTCGAGCAGGGCGATCCGGGCGGAGGTGAGGCTGTTGCCGACGGGCAGCACGATCGGCAGGAGGAAGCCGAGGAGGCCGATCCCGAGGCGCAGCCGGCGCACGGTGCGCACGTCCTGGGCCTGTGGATCGGCGGGGGGTCGGGCTTCGGCGGGGATGCGGGCGGTCATGACGAGGCCTCCTTGAACGAGCCGAGGCTGTCGGACCGCGGCCGGGGCCGGCGGTCGCGGCAGGGTGATACCCGCGCCACGCCGCCCGCGAACCCCTTCCCGCCTGCCGTTCTGACCGTCCGTCACCGCACCGTGACCCGGAGTCGGGTCAGTCGACCGGCCGGAGCAGCTCCTCGATCGGCTGGGCCCGGCGCAGCGGCTCGAAGTGCACCGCTCCCCCGGCGTCCACCGTGAAACCGTGCACGGCCGGCTCGGGCAGGCTGTTGTACTGGAAGTGGGTCGTCGCGTAGTACGCGCCGGTGTCGAGCAGCGCGACCAGGTCGCCCGGCTCCAGCGGCGGCAGCGGACGGTTCCTGGCGAGCAGGTCGCCGGCGAAGCAGCAGGGTCCGGCGACGTCCTGCGGCACCGGGTCGCCGCCGTCCTTGGCGGCGCCCGAGGGGTGGTGCGCGGTGATCCGCAGCGGCCAGGCGTCCGGCATGAACACCGTCCGGGTGGCGACCTGGGCGCCGGCGTGGGTGACCGCGATCCGCCGGCCCCCGGACTCCTTGGTGTACTCGACGTACGCGGCGGTGAAGCCGTTCTTGGCGAGCAGCGAGCGGCCGAACTCGGTCGCCAGCCGGTAGCGGCCGTCGAACAGCGCCGGGGCGTGCGCCCGCAACCGCCCGACGTAGTCGGCGTAGCCGGGAGCGGTGGTGTCGTCGGCGAAGTTGACGGGCAGTCCGCCGCCGAGGTCGATGCCCTCCACCTGGCGGCGACCCAGCTCGGCGTTGACCCGCTCGGCGAAGGCGACGGCCTGGGCGACACCCTCGGCCATCAGGTCCAGCGGGCAGCCCTGCGAGCCGACGTGCACATGGATCCAGCTGAGCCAGGGGCGTGCGCGGAACGCCTCCACCAGCCGCTCGGCGTTGCCCTCGTCGGCCAGGGCGATGCCGAACTTGGAGGTGGGGGTGGCGGTGCTCATCGCCCCGATGCTGCCCCCGCCGATCTGTGGATTGACCCGCACGCCGATCCGGGAGGCGGAGGCACCGGCCCGCAGGAGGTCGTCGACCCGGTCGAGCTCCTGCCAGTTGTCGACGTTCACGGCGGCGCCGAGCTCCAGCGCCCGGACCAGCTCCCGGCGGGTCTTGGCGGGCGAGTCGAAGACGATCCGCGCGGGGTCGAAGCCGGCCGCCAGGGCCTGCGCGAACTCTCCCGGACTGGCCACCTCGCAGCCCATGCCCAGCCCGCGCAGCCGAGCCAGCAGCGGGACCAGGCAGTTGGCCTTCGCCGCGAAGGTGTGCAGCGCCTCGACCTCGGGCGGGAAGGCGGCGTGCAGCTCGGCGACGCTCGCGGCCACGCCGTCGAGGTCGACGAAGACGGCGAGCAGCGCGTCCTCCGGGTCGAGCAGCCGGCGGCGGACGGCCTCGCGCAGGACGAGTTCGCGGCGGGCGGCGGCGCCCGGGCCGGTGGCGGGCGAGCCGGCGGCGCCCGGGCCGGTGGCGGGCTGGGGAAGGGTCATGGTGTCGCGCTCCACGGGCTCGTCGGGCGGTCGGGGGCCGGGCGGCGGCCGGATGATCGGGCCGCCCGACGCCCGGGACCGGGGACAGGGTGGCCCGGGCGTGGCACCAGGCTGCCCGGCGGACGGCTGCCGCGTCTTCGTCCCACGGCGCGGATTTCCGGGCACGGCCCCGCGTCACCCGCCCGGACGCCGCCCCCGGAACCGCCGGGTTGGTGCCCGACGGCGAACCCGGGGCCGGAGCACCGTCGCGTGCGGCCAATCGGTCACACCGGGAGAGTTGGAGCAGTGCTAGGAATTGTCGACCCCGCCGACAGAAATGAACGGCGCCGGAAAACGCCTGTCGCCTGCTAGTACTGCAACGGTGCTTACCGTGACGTCCGTTGGGTTCACTCGTTGGGCTGTTCATGGGTGGGGACATATCCGAGGTCGATGCTCGTTTCTGGTCGGATGGGTTGGCTGGGCTGCACGAGCGGTTTGCGCAGCGGTTCACGCGGAGTGAGTCGCGGGAGTCCGCGCTGGCGTACATGCGGGGTCTGCTGGCGCCGTTGGAACGCAAGAACGGCTGGACGGTGGCCGAGGAGGCCGGTCACGGCGGGCCGGACCGGATCCAGCGACTGCTGAACCGGATCGACTGGGACGCGGACGGGGTGCTCGACGACGTGCGCGAGTACGTCGTCGAGCACCTGGCCGACCCGGGCGGCGTGCTGATCGTGGACGACACCGGGTTCCTGAAGAAGGGCGTACGGTCGGCCGGGGTTCAGCGGCAGTACTCGGGCACCGCCGGCCGCACCGAGAACTGCCAGGTCGGCGTCTTCCTCGCCTACTCCAGACGGCTTGGCCGGACCCTGATCGACCGGGCGCTCTACCTGCCGAAGTCCTGGACCGACGACCGCGAGCGCTGCCGGGCCGCCGGGATCGGCGACGAGGTCGAGTTCGCGACCAAGCACCAGATCGCCCGCCGGGCGATCGACGACGGGATCCCGTTCCGGTGGATGACCGCGGACGCCGGCTACGGCAACAGCAAGGGCTGGCGCACCGAGCTCGAACAGGCCGACGTCTTCCACGTCGTGGCCACCACCCGCCACGACACGGTCGTCACTCGGTGGGCGATGGACCACCGGCTTCACGACTTGGTTGCGGGCCTGTCCCGGCAGAAGTGGAAGCGCCGCTCGTGCGGTGAAGGCGCCCACGGCCTGCGGATCTACGACTGGGCACGCGTGGAGGTCCGTCCCGGGCATCGCCCGGACCGGCGGCACTGGGTGCCCGCCCGCCGCAGCATCACCGATCCGACGAAGGTCGCCTACTACATCGCCTACGCGCCCGCCGACACCACCCTGAACGAGTTGGTCGCCGTCGCGGGTGCCCGCTGGGCGATCGAGGAGTGCTTCCAGAGCGCCAAGGGCCAGTGCGGCCTGGACGACTACCAGGTCCGTCGCCACCAGGGCTGGTACCGGCACATCACACTCGCCATGGCCGTCCACGCCTACCTCGCCGTCCTGCGCGCCCAGCGGCTCGAAAAGGGGCTGGACCCGCTCGAACGCCAGACCTTATACCGCTGACCGTCCCCGAAATCCGCCGCCTGGTCACCCGCCTCGCCCAGCCGGTCCGCCGCAGCATCGCCCACGTCCTGCACTGGTCCCGCTGGCGCCGCCGACGGCAGTACCCGGCCCGGATCAGCCACTACAAGAGACGAGGCCACAGCCCGACGGCTGAAGCCTCGTCACGGTAAGCACCGTTGCAGTACTAGGACTTGGGGCCCAGCTCAGAACCTACATCAACGCCCCCCGCGGCCTGCCCGGCCCGAAGGTCGAGATCGAGCAGATCCGCCAACTCGCCCTGTCCAGCTGACATCGACCCGTTCCTGCCGTTCGGGGAGACGTCCGTGCCGACGTGCGCGGAGGCCTCCCCGCCGGGAACCGCCTCGCGGCGGCCACCCCGGCGGGGCACGGCCCGCCCCCGAGAGCCAATCGCGGTGCCGCCGTCGGCTGTAGGTCGATCCTCGCGGTGCTACCTGTCGCAGCGGACCGAGGATGCCGTGTCGTTCTCATTGTCGGGGAGGTTGACGCGGTAGCCGTTCTTCATGTCGTGCGAGGCGCCCTTGAAGTTCTCGTGCTCGTACCAGTAACACGTGACGCCGGAGTCGTTGGACCAGGACGAGAGCATGTCGTTCATTCGGACGTTGTTGAGAGCCGGGAGTTCGTTCCCGCGCTGGAGGCCGACCCCGCCGCCGGTGAAATTGCCGTCCTTGTAGAGACAGAGACTGTCGTCGGGGCACCTGTTGCCGCTGAAGTGCAGGACAGCGTTCAGAGTGGCGGGTTGGGCGATGGCGGGGGCCGTGGTGGCTCCGGCCGACGCGATGACCAGTGCGGCGGCGAGAAGTGTGGTGCGGAACACGGGCTACTCCAGGAGTGAGTTGCCGAAGTGCCGGATGTCCTTCGGCTCGCAGGGCCCGATGGTCCCTGCTGTTCTATACCGGACGGCAACGAATTTAGGCGTGGGCATGCCAACTTTTGGGTGGTCCGCCTTGTCGCCCACACGGGGGTTCGGCGGACGCCGGAACGGCCTTCATGTGATCTTGAACTCGGCTATCAGGTACGGGAATCGACGTGAAGGCCACGATGAACGAGTGTGACGAAGAGCGAGGCCCAGCGGAAGGCGTTCGCGGAACCGCCACTCTGCCGGGTGAACCCTACGACTGCCTGGACGAACGCCAGGACACGCTGTTCGAATCGGCCGACGCGTTGCTGTGCACGGACGCCCCCCGTGAAGACGCCGGCGGACCTGCCGCTCTCGCCGGAGCACCGGCGCAGGCGCGGCCTGCACAGTGCGCTCAACAAGGCCTCGCATGCGGGTGGCGGGACCTCGGGTGCACGAAGCGGCGCGGCCCATACCCCCACCGTACGCCGCACGCCACGCGCGAGGACGCGCTCGCCGGCCACCGACGAGCCCGGGGCAGGGGCTGGTGGTCGGCGTGGGCCGACAGGCCGACCCCGGGTGTGGCAACCGCCCCGGGGCCCGATCCTCGGACCATGGCCTCGATCGTCGTCCTCTTCGAACTGCACCCCAGCGAGGTGCCTGACCCGGGCCGGGCCGAGCCCGCGGTCGTCGCCGTGCACGCCGCCGGGGCGGACCCCGACGTGCCGGAGGACCCGCAGGCGAGCACCCTGTGCGGGCGCGACACCGCGGCCATAGCCGCGACCTCACCGTCCTTCCTCCGGCCCCGGCCCGACCCCGTCGCCCTCGACGACGGCTCCCACTGGGAGGCCCTCCACCAGTGCCTGACCGACACCGATCTGCCCCTGAAGGTCCGAACAGCCCAACGAGTGAACCCAACGGACGTCACGGTAAGCACCGTTGCAGTACTAGGCATGGCGCGGTCGCGGTGGTTCTCCCCGGGGCTGCCGCCCACCGCTCGTACCGGGCCTACGGGTGGTACACGACCTCAGGGAAGGCCTTCGACGGTCCGTCGAGCAGGTTGCCGCAGTGCCGGTTGCGCAGGTGGAGGTCGAAGAAGGCGCGCGGGTAGGCCTGTTGGATGAGGGCGCCGCGGTCGGGGTCGAGGGTGCCGACCTGGGACTGGATCTGCTGCTCGGTCATGCCGATCAGCCTGCCCGCCTGGGGGATCAGCGCCATGTTGTCGCCGTACGAGACGTGCAGGGCGCCGGTGGCCTGGACATCGAGGCGCCAGCCGCGCAGGTGGCCCCAGAAGGTCTCGACGTACGGGCTGGTGGCCCGGGCGTAGACGGCGGTCATCATCATGAACGGCCGGTCGATGTCGGTGGTGATGGCGGGGTTCGACTCCATCCGGCCGTCCAGGGTGAGACCGGCGCGGATGCGCCGGTCGGCGACCATGGCGAGGGCGGCGGCGGTGCCGCCCTTCGACCAGCCGGAGACACCGATGTTCCGGGCGTCCAGGCCGCCGAGCAGGCCGGCCGGCAGGGCACGGACGTCGACATCGGGATTGCGTCCGTCGGCGAGGTCGACGACACGTTCGAGCAGGAAGAGCAGATCGGCGGCGTAGTCCTTCGGGTACAGCCCGGGGGCGACGCCGTCCCGGGTGACGACGGTCCCGTCCGGGAACTCGGTGATGCCGTCGTGGGTGTGGTCGACGGTGACGACGGCGAAGCCGTGGCTGGCCAACTCCTGCACCATGATGGTGTGGTCGCCTCGGTGGCCGCCCGCACCGTGCGAGTAGAGGACGACGGGCAGCGGCCGGCCGGTCCGGTGGACGGGCGCGCCCTGGTGGCCGGCGGTGAGCGGGACGAGCTCGGGAGGGAGCGGGAAGCCGGTGTCGTCGAGGAAGGCTTTCAGGGCGCCCTCGGTCATCCAGGGGGCGAGCGGGTACGCGTCGGCGTTCGCGACCCGGGCCGGGTACCAGACGGTGGCCATCAGCTCGCGGAACCTTCCGGGCCTGGCGTTCGGGTCGAGCCGGGACTCGTCGCGCAGGTGCAGCGGCACCATGCCCACCGGGAAGGGGCCGGTGGGAGCGGGCAGGGTGAGCCGCGCGGGGGAGCCGGTGCCGCCGGAGCGGACGGCACCGGAGGAGGCGGGAGCGGCCGAGGCGGCGCGGGCGAGGCCCAGCGGCGCGATGACGTTCAAGGCGAGGGCGGCGCCCAGCAGACGGCGGCGGGTCGGTCCGGTACTGCCTGCGATCGGCGCGATGTCCTTCGGCGTGGTGTCCATGCGCGGAACGCTGTCACGCGGGGCGGGTGGGCGGCATCGGCCCACCGAATGACGCTCCGCCACCCGCAGTCGACCACGGGCTGACAACCGGCGGCAGCGGACCGCTTCCCACGTCCGTACCGAGCTCGAAGGTCCCGGTCCGGGGCGCATCCGGGGCGCGGACGTTCAGCGGGACGGCGACACCGCCGGTTCGAGCAGCGACAGCGTCCGCCGTCGGGCGTCGAGGCCGACCCGGAGGCCGACCGGCATCGGCAGGTTCGGGCCCGCGTGCCCGAACTCGACGTTGCCCAGGACCGGGATGTCGCAGTCGCCGAGGACGTCGAGGACGATCTCGCGCAGGGTCGGGGAGGCGCCGGGTTCGAGTCCGCCGATCTCGTGCGGGACGCCCACGACCATGCCGGCGATCCGGTCGAGGATGCCGCAGTGCCGCAGCACCTGCAGATAGCTCCACACGTACGATGCCAGGCCGCCCATCTCCTCCCAGAACAGCACCGCGCCGTCGAACCGTTCGAGCGGCAGCGCGAAGGGCGTCGCCTGGGCGAGCACGATGCGGTTGATCACCCCGCCGATCAGCCGGCCTTCGGCGCGGCCGGGGCGCCAGCACTCCCACGACGGGCTCGCGGGCAGCGCGCCGATCGCCTCGGTGCCGGTCAGCAACCCGGTGTAGAGCCTCTCCAGTTCCGCTCGGCGCGCCGCGGGTGCGGACTGCCAGTGGCCGCCGAAACCGGGGACGGCCATGTCGGCATGGAACCCGACCAGGCCCGTGCGCGCGTGGAGCACCAGGTGCAGCAGGGAGATGTCGCTGTGGCCGAGGATCGGCTTGGGGTCGGCCCCGACCGCCTCGACGTCGATCAGGTCGAGGTAGCCGAGCGCCGTCTGGCCGCCGTCGCTCGCGACGATCGCGCGCACCTCGGGGTCACGCAGCAGGCCGTTGAGCTCCCCGGCGATCTCCGTCGGTGTGGCCGCGCTCCACCAGCGGCACCGGCCCGCTTCGAGCAGCGGGGCCCGGCGCACCCGGAATCCCATCCGTTCGAGCACCGCCACCGTCCGCTCGACGTTGGGCTCGTACGCGGCCGGCAGCGGTCCGGACAGCGCGGCGATGACCACGAGGTCTCCGGGCTTCAGGGCGCGCGGTCGAAGCAGTCGGGGCGGTGCGGCTCCGGTCATGGCGTCAGTCTGGCCGGTACCGTCCGTGGGGTCACGCGAGTTTCGCCGGGCGACGTCAGTCGCGTTCGGCGGCGTCCAGGGCGAGCAGGCGCAGGTGGAGCTGGGCGAGCAGCCGGGCGTCCGGGTCGTCCAGGTCGATGCCGCAGACCTTCTCCGCCTTCTGCTTGCGGTAGCGGAAGGTGCTGGCGGGCACCCCCAGGGCGGCGGCGGCCCGGGCGCTGTCCCCGGCGTGCTCCAGATAGGCGCGCAGGGTGTCGAGCAGCACCTCCTCCCCCGGTTTCGCCGCGTGGGCCACCAATCGGGCCACCGAGCTCTCCGGCGCCGGCGCCAGGTGGGCCCGCAGCGCGTCCAGGGCGGTCAGCAGGGCGACGGTGTCGGCGAGTTCGCCGATGCCGGCGGCGGGCGGCGGGTTCGGCGAGCGGCCGAGGCGCAGGGCGCGCAATGCCTGCTCGGCGGTGCGGGAGGAGTCCGCGGCCCGGTCGAGGGCGGCCCGGACCTCGCCGATGCCGATCCGTACCGGCCGGCCGAGCTCCGCCGACAGCTCCGGCGCGAGCGCGCCCGCGAGCCGGGAGAGCCGGGCGGCGGCCTGCCGCGGATCGTGCTCCAGGCCGCCGAGCAGCACCCGGGCGCCGCCGTCGGCGGCCACCGCCACCGTGGCGTGGCCGCGCCGGGCGCAGGCGGCGTGCGCCGAGCGGGCCAGCCGCCCGCCGCTGACCGGGGCGGCGCCGGAGGGCCGGGGATCCGGCCCGGGGGCGAGGGCGAGCGCCAGCACCGCGCACGGCTCGGCCGGCGGCAGTCCGGTGCGGGCGGCCAGGACGTCCGCCGATCCGCGCCCCGCCAGCAGGGCGCGCGCCGCTTCCAGCACCAGTTCGCGCTGCCCGGTGCGGCGGGCCCGGTCGTGCAGCAGGTGCGGCGCCGCGATGCGGGCCGCCGCCCGCAGCGCCTCGGCGACGGTCGGCGGCAGCGGGCGGCCGGTCGGCGCGACCCACAGCGAGCCGAGCACCTCCTCGCCGGCCCGTACCGCGACGGCCGCGCGCTCGGGGGCGGTGCCGTCGGCCCGGCGGTGCAGCGCGCCCGGGGTGCGGCGCAGCAGCGCGTAGAAGCCGTCCTCGCGCATCGCCGCCCGGCGTTCGGCCGGCACCCGGCGGGCCAGGATGGTGGAGCGGCGGATGTCGTCGACGTCCCGGTTGTTGGAGGAGTAGGCGAGCACCCGGGAGTCGGGGCTCTCGATCGTCACCGCGCCGCCCACCAGCGCGGCGAGCGCCTCGGCGAGCGCGTCCAGGTCGCCGAGCGGCACGTTGGCCACCTCGGCTTCCTCGGCGACGGCGAGGCCGGCCCGTAGGGTGCCGATCAGCTGTGCCCAGTCGGCCCAGGTCCGGCGGAACAGCAGGGCGGTGCCGGCCTCGTCGGCCGCGGTGCGCAGCGCGTCGTTGGGCGGGCCGGCGCCCTCCTCGCGGAAGACCACCCCGGCGGCTCGGTCGCGCCCCGCCGCGCGGACCAGGGTCAGGGCCCGCTCCGAGCGCGGGTCGAGCCCGACGGCCACCAGCAGGGTGCCCGGGTCCGCCCCGGGTTCGGCGCGGTCGAACACCTCCAGCCCCGCCACCGGCACGTCCAGCCCGAGCGGGGCGTGGCCGACCTCCACGACGGCCTCGGCGAGTGCCACCGCTCCCCGCAACGTCCGCTCCACCACCCGCCGCTCCTCCCCTGCCCGTCCGGCCGCATGAACACCCGAGCGCACGAACACACGCGCCCATGAACGCACGAACGCCCAGTATGGCGCCCGGCCCGGCCGGTGGGGCGTCCGTTGACACCTCTTCACGGGCCCAATAGCTTTGCTTTCAAAGCAAAGCATCCTGTCCGCTCCCGCCGAGTACCGGAAGGGGCCTCACATGCCCGTGCCCCGGCCCGCAACCACGCCGTACAACCCCCGCCGCTGGGCCGCCCTGGTGGTCACCATGGCGGCCACCGTGATGGACCTGATCGACGGAACGGTTCTCCAGGTGGCGTTACCCACGCTCCGCCGCGAGCTCGGCGCCTCCTCCACCCAGCTCGAATGGGCGATGGCCGGCTACACCCTCGCCTTCGCCTCCGGCATGATCACCGCTTCCCGCCTCGGCGACCGCCACGGCCGGCTCAAGGTCTTCCAGGCCGGACTGATCGCCTTCACCCTCACCTCGCTGCTCACCGGAGCCGCCGTCAACCCGGAGATGCTGGTCGCCGCCCGGATCCTCCAGGGCGCCTCCGCCGCCCTGATGGTGCCGCAGGTGCTCGCGATGCTCCGGGTGGAGTTCCCGCCCGTCGAGCAGCAGCGCGCCGCCACCGTCTACGGGCTGACCTTCTCGATCGGCGGCGTCGGCGCCCCGCTGCTCGGCGGCCTGCTGCTCGACGCCGACCTGTTCGGCCTCGGCTGGCGGCCGATCTTCTTCGTCAACCTGCCGGTCGGCATCGCCGCGTTGATCGGGACCGCAGTGCTCTGCCGGGACTCCCGCTCCGAGCACGCCACCACCACCGACATCCGCGGCCTCGTCCTCGCCACCGCCGCCGTACTCGCCCTGCTCTACCCGCTGGTCGAGGGCCGGACCCTGGACTGGCCCTGGTGGACCTTCGCCGACATGGCCGCCTGCCCGGCTCTGCTGTGGCTCTTCGGCCGCTACGAGGGCGCTGTCGTCGCACGCGGCCACGGCGCGCTGATCGATCCCGCCCTGCTGCGCAGGCGGGCCGTCCTCGGCGGGCTCTCGGTCGCCGTCCTGTTCTTCGCCGGCGCCGCGTACCCGGTGATCGTGACGGTCCACCTGCAGAGCACCGTCGGCTTCTCCCCGCTGCACACCGCGCTCACCCTGGTGCCGGCCGCCGTCGGCGTCGGCCTCTTCTCCCCCTTCGCCACCAGGCTCCGGCAGCTCGGCCGGCCGCTCGCGGTGCTCGGCTGCCTGGTGCTGGCCCTCGGCCTGGGTCTCACCGCCCTCGCGGTGGTCCGCTACGGCACCGGGCTGCACTCCTGGCAGCTGATCCCCGGTCTGCTGATCAGCGGCGTCGGCATGTCGATGACCTCGGGGGTGCTGATCGCCACCGTCCTGGCGAAGACTCCGGGCCACCACGTGGGCGCCGCGGCCGGACTGGTCAACACGGCCATCCAGATCGGTGCCGCCTCCGGCGTGGCGCTGCTCGGCACCGTCTACTTCGGTCTGCTGGACGGCGGCCACCCGCCGATCCGCTCCGCCGCGACCGGCCTGCTGGCCGCCGCGGGCCTCTACCTGCTGGCCGCCCCGGCCGCGCTCATCCTCCCCGCCGGCCGCCTGGTCTTCACGGCCACCCGCCCCCCGGCGGCGCCGCAGCGGAAGGACGCGGAGGTCACCCGGGCCTGACGCGCCCGCCCGGCCCGAACCGCCGCCGTCGCCCCGGTCCGCCCCGCCGAAGCGGACCGGGGCGCGGATTCAGCAGCCGGCCCCGCCGACTTCCTGCTCCCGAGCGCCGCCAGGCTCCTCGACCGTGCTCCCGGCCCGGCCTCCGACGCCGGGGCCACACGCGCGCCGTGGAGCCCCGGATGCCGAGGCTCGACGCGCGCGGCGATGGGCCGGCCCTCGGCACCGGGCCGGCGAGGAGGTGCTGGGTGGTGGGGAGGCCGCCGGGGCAGGCGGTGCCGCTCAGGCGGTGCGGCGGTCCTCCGCGTCGAAGTGGGCGAGGGCGGTGGCGGCGGGGGTGAGGGCGCGCCGGAGGGCGAGACGGGTGGGGGCGGGGAGGCCGCCGAGGGCTTCGGCGAGTTCGGCGGCGATGTCGTGGGCGATCTCGGCGGCGACGGTGTCCGGCGGGGTGCGGGGGCCGAGCTTGCTGACGGCGGCGGCCGCGCGGGTGGGGGTGAGCAGGGCGGCGGCCTGGACGAGGAGCCAGGCGGGGACGCCGGCCGCGCCGTCCGGTGGCGGCAGGTAGGGGCGGGAGCCGTCGAAGCGCTCGTCCTCGGCGAAGGCCGGCTGCTTGACCTTCAGCAGCGGCCGGGGACCGGCCTCGGGCGGCCAGGGACCGGCCGGTTTGAGGACGTAGCCCTCGGCGAGGTTGCCGGGCAGCCCGGGCAGGCCGAGCAGCGCGGGGACACGGCTGGGGAAGGTGGCGGGCAGCTCCTGGAGCGCGGTCAGGGCGCCGTGGCCGAGGGCGGGGACGCAGGTCAGCCCGGCGGCGGTCGCGGCCTCGCGCAGGGCGCGGTCTGCGAGCCAGCACCGGCCGTCGGCGGTCTCCACGGTGGCGTCGAAGAGCAGCCAGTGCAGCCCCGGCGCGTACCAGACGCCGGTCTGCACCGGCTGGACGCCGTCGGCGGCGGGCACCTCCGGGTGCGGGTAGCCGCCGCCGGCGAGTTCGCCGTAGACGGTCACCACGGCGGCGGGGCCGGAGCCCTCGCGCACCGCCGCCGCGAGGCGGGCCGCCGCGACGGCGAGCGCGGGCCAGATCCGGCTGACACCGAAGAAGTCGTCGAGCGCGTCGTCGCCGAGGAGTTCGCGCCGTTTCGCGGGCCGCACGCCCTCCCGGTCGCAGACGACGGCGAAGTGCGCGCCGTGCACCTTCTCCGCCGCGACCCAGCCGCGGGCGCCGGAGGCGGCGACGCCGCCGCGCGCCGAGATCTTGGGGTAGGGGTGCAGGACGGGGTCGGCGCTCATGCCACGGATCATCACCGGCCCTCCGCCGTCCGCGCAACGGGTTTCCGGGCGGGTCAGCCGCCGCGGTGGGAGTCGATCCAGGAGCGCAGCGCGCCGATCCGGGTGTAGACGCCGGCGTAGCCGGGGCGGCCGCAGCCCAGGCCCCAGGAGACCACGCCGACCAGGACGCCGCCGGCGACGAGCGGGCCGCCGCTGTCGCCCTGGCAGGCGTCCTTGCCGCCGGCGTCCTCCCCGGCGCAGATCATCCGGTCGGTGACGTTGGCGGGCCCGTACTCGGTGCGGCACTTGTCGCGGGTGATGAGGGGGACGGCGGCGATGCGCGCGGACGCGGACAGCGGGCCGTCCTGGGCGGTCGCGCCCCAGCCGGAGACCTGGGCGCCGCCGGCCGCCGGGTCGCTGTCCCGGGCCGGCAGCGGGACCGCGGCGACGCCGCTGCCGCCGAGCGGGGCCGCGAGGCGCACCAGGGCGAGGTCGTAGTCGAGCGTCGCCGGGTCGTAGGAGGGGTGCAGCAGGACGGAGGCGGCCTTGGCGCGGACGCCGCCGGAGGCGTGCTGGAGGCTGCCCGCGCGCACGGTCAGGGCGTCGGCGCTCACGCCTTTGACGCAGTGGGCGGCGGTGACGATCGTGCCGGGGTCGAGGAGGGCGCCGCCGCAGAAGTGCGAGCCGCGCGCGAGGGAGACGAGGTAGGGGGTCTGGCCGGCGCTCGCCGCCGTGCCGCCGACGACGGCGCCGGCCGGGGCGGCGGCGGTCAGTGCCGCGGCGGCGGCGAGCAGGGTGGTCAGGAGGACGACGAGGGTGGTCCTGAACAGGGTTCGCGCGGTCGGTCGCGCGGTCGGTCGCATGGTCGGTCGCATGGTCGGTGCTCCATCTCTGTGGTGGTGGGCCTCCGTCCGGGGGGAAGGTTAGTGAGGGTGCGTCAGGTGATGAAGGGAGAAAGGGACAGTCGTACTATCCGACGATCCTGGCGAGGTCCAGGAAGAGCGCCGCGGACCAGCCGAAGCCGGAGGTCGCACGGCGCGCGCGGGCGCCGGTCAGCGGGTTCCAGTACTCGTAGAGGCCACCCCCGTCCCGGACCATGGCGAGGGTGCGCTCGCGCAGCTCGGCGGCCGTCCCCGGGAAGCCGGAGCGCTCCAGGCCCTCGGCCAGCAGGTAGTTGACGTTGAGCCAGACCGGGCCGCGCCACATCGCCTCCGGGTCGAAGGCGGGGTCGTCGAAGGCCACGGTCGGCACCGGCCGCCCGCCCCAGTAGGAGGGTGAGCGCAGGGTCCGCTCCAGGGCGGCGGCGATCCCGGCCGGCAGCCGGCCGCTGAACAGCGGCATCAGGTCGAGCGCGGTGCGCACGGGCACCGGCGATCCGCCCGCCAGGGTGGTGAAGCGGGCGCCGTCCCAGCGCCGTTCGACCAGCAGCCGGGCGTGGGCGGCGGCCCGTTCGCGCCAGCGGGCGGCCTCGGCCCGGCGGCCGAGGGCGGCCGCGATGTCGGCCAGCCGGTCGGCCTCCAGGACGAGGTAGGAGTTGAGGTCGGGAGGCTCGGCGCGCGGCCCGTGGTCCCAGACCGGGCTGTCGTCCAGGCCGGAGGAGTAGGGGTGCAGGTACTCGGGCAGGCCGTCGCCGTCCGGGTCGGAGGCGGCGAACCACCACGTGTGCGCGCGCACCAGCCGCGGGTAGGCGGCGGCGAGGAAGGGGAGGTCCGGGGCGGTCTCGTGGACCTTCCAGACGGCCCAGGCGGCCAGGGGCGGTTTGGTGACCGGGACCGGCGCGCGCTCGGGGCGCGCGCCGTTGGCGCTGCCGACGTGCTCCGCGAGGCGGGCGTGGTCGGCGCGCGGCAGGTCGGTGGTGTCGGCGAGCACGCCGTGGTCGTGCACCACGTCGGGCAGCCGGCCGTCGGGCAGCTGGTGGTCCAGGACGAGCAGGATCTGGTCGCGGGCGAGCGCCGGGTCGCCGTGGCGCAGCGCGACGGCGTGGAACAGGGCGTCCCAGTTCCAGACGCCGACGTAGCCGTACTTGGACGGGACGAGGCCCTCCCGTCCGGCGATCGGCAGCAGGTTGACGGCCAGCGTCCACCAGGCCATCCGGGCGCGCTCGGCGAGGTCGGGGCGCACGGGCGGCATCCGGGCGAACCAGTCGGCCCAGCGGGCCTCGGCGGCGGCCCGAACGGCAGGGGCGGACCACCGCCCCGGCGGGCCGGCCAGCACGTGGCAGCCGTCGAGCGCGAGGGTGCGCGCGGTGCCGTCCGGCAGCCGCCAGGACGCCCGCGCGCCGTGCCCGGTGAGCACCAGGGTGGCGGGGTCGGCGAACAGCAGCGACACCCCGCCGGCAAGAGCGACCTCGACGGGCGTGGCCCGGACGACGGGCAGCGGGCGCCCGGCGGCGTCGTGCACGCGCAGAGTGGTGAGTTCGGTGGTGGCGGCGAGCGGGGTCTCGTACGCGGCCCGGGCGACCCGCAGGCCGCCGTCCCGCTCCGGTTCGGCGGTGACCAGCAGGCGGGCGCCGCGTTCGGTGAACGGCCGTTCGACGAGGTCGAGTTCGACCCGGGGTGACGGGGACATCAGCGCCCTCCCAGGCCCGAGGAGGCCATGCTGTCGAGGATCTTGCGCTGCCCGATCAGGAAGGCGATCAGCATCGGCACCACGGTCATCGCGGAGAGCGCCGCGGTGAGTCCGTAGTCGATGCCGCCGCGCTGGGAGTTGAAGGAGTCGAGCAGCAGCGGGACGGTGAACAGCTCCGAGGAGTTGAGGAACACCAGCGGGAAGAAGTAGCTGTTCCAGCTGGCCAGGAAGACGATGATGCCGAGCGTCCACAGGCCGGGCCGGATGTTGGGCAGGACGATCCGCCAGAAGATCGTCCAGCGGCCGGCGCCGTCGATCCGGGCGGCCTCCTCCAGTTCGACCGGGACGGCCCGGATGAACTGGCGCAGCAGGAAGACCGCGAAGGGGTTGGCGATCGCGGGCAGGATCAGCGCCAGGTGGGAGTCGATCAGCTGGAGCTTGGCCAGCATGATGTACAGCGGCACGATGGTGACCTGGGCCGGGACCATCTGGGTGGCCAGGAAGAGGCCGAACAGCGGTCCGGAGCCGCGGAACGGGATGCGGGCGAAGGCGTAGGCGGCCATGGCGCCGGTGAGCAGGGTGGCGGCGACGGTGATCGCCGCGATGTACATGCTGTTCCAGTAGGCCCGCCCGATCGGCACCTCGCGCAGCACGTCGGGGTAGTTGCGGGTGCGCCAGGGCGAGGGCAGCCAGGACAGCGGCTCGTTGATCATCTGGCCGACGCCCTTGAAGGAGGTCAGCACCATCCAGACGAACGGGAACAGCATCAGCAGGCCGCCGAGGACGAGCCCGGTGTGCAGGAGCAGCTGCCGGGGGGCGGTGGTGTGGCGGACGGTCATGGCGGCGCCTCAGGACTCGTAGTGGACCAGGCGCTTCTGCGCCTGGAACTGGACCGCCGTGACGATCAGGGTGAGCAGCAGCAGGAGCAGCGCGGCGGCGCTGGACAGGCCGAAGTGGAACTCCCGGAAGCCCTGCTGGTAGACCTTGTAGACGATGGTCTGGGCGCCCTCGTTGTGGTCCGGGTTGACCAGGACGTAGACGAGGTCGAAGGCCTGGAACGAGCTGATCACGGACACCACCACGGTGAAGAAGACGGTGGGCGAGAGCAGCGGCAGGGTGACCGAGCGCAGGGTCTGCCACGGCCCGGCGCCGTCGATCCGGGCGGCCTCCAGCAGATTGGTGGGGATGGTGGCGAGGCCGGCCAGGAAGATGACGACGTTGAGCCCGAGCGAGGACCAGATCGTCACCACCGCCACGGCGACCACCACCCAGTCCGGGTCGGCCAGCCAGTCCGGCAGGGTGAGGCCGAACAGGTCGTGGACGGTGCCGTTGAGGATGCCGTCGGTGCCGCCGCCGAGGATCATCTGCCAGATCACCGAGACCGCGACCGAGCTGGTGACGACGGGCAGGAAGTAGACCATCCGGTACGCGGTGCGTCCGCGCACGCCGTGCAGGGCGAGGGCGATCAGCAGGGCGAGGGCGAGGCCGCCGGGCACGGTGATCAGGCCGATCTTGACGGTGTTCCACACGGCGCGGCCGAACTCCGGGTCGGTCAGCTGGGCGCGGAAGTTGTCCAGGCCGACCCAGGTGGCGTCGCCGAGGCCGTCCCAGCGCATGAAGGACAGGACGACGGCGAAGCCGAGCGGGCCGACCAGGAAGACCAGCAGCCCGAGCAGTTGGGGGGCGAGGAAGAGCAGCGCCCAGCGGCGGTCGCGGCGGCGCCAGAGCGGCTCGCGGCCGCCGTGCGAGGCGGGGGCGGCGGGGACGGCGGGGGCCGGCCCGGCGGCGGAGCGCTTGCGCCGCCGCCGGTCGGTCGCCTGGGTGACGGCGTTCACCCCTGCTTGCCCTTCATGTCGTCGACCAGGGTCTGCAGCCGGCTCAGGCCCTCGTCGAAGCCGACCTTGCCCTCCCAGATCCTCATCAGCTGGTCGTTGATCGCCTTGGTCAGGCCGGGGACGGCGACCTCGTCCGGGTAGTTGGCGAAGCCCCGGTCGCGCACGTCCAGGAAGGTCCGGGCGTGCGGCGGGTAGTTGCCGTCGGTCACCAGGTTCTCGGCGCCGCGCACGGACGGCACGCCGCTGCCGCCCTTGAGCCGCAGTTGCTGGCCCTCCTTGCTGACGAACTCGGTCAGGAAGGTGAAGGCCTCCTTCTGGCGCTTGCTGTCCTTGTTGATGGCCAGGTAGGAGGCGGCCACGGCGCCCGGGATCGGCCGGCCGGACTCGGACGGGAACGGCACGATGTCGTAGTTCGCGCGGTCGCCGCCCTTGTCGATGCCCTCGATCACCCAGCGGCCGCCGGCGTAGAAGCCGGCCTTGTGCTTGACGAACTGGGTGGCCGCGCCGTTGCCCTCGGGCAGCAGGTCGGCGGAGGCGAAGGTCTTGTCCCGGTAGCCGTCGGCAAGGGTCTTGAGCGCCTGGCGGGTCTTCGGGTCGCTGGTCGCGGCGAACTTCCCGCCGTCCCAGACCTTGCCGCCGAAGCCGTTGACCACGCTGTAGTTGGCGCCGTACCAGTTCCAGAAGATCGAGCCGGTCAGGCCGGCGGCCTTGAGCCTGGCGTTCATCTCGAGGTACTTGGCCATGGTCCACTGGCCGGCCTCGTCGAGCGCGGCAGGGTCCTCGGTGATGCCGGCCGCGGCCAGGGCCTTCTTGTCGAACCAGAGCACCTCGGGGTTGGTGTCGTTGGGGACGCCGTAGGTGACGCCGTCCTTCTTGGCGCCGCCGTAGATGCCCTCGAAGAAGTCGGCGGGCTTGCTGCGGCTGTCCGGTCCGGCGAGCTTGTCGTCGAGCGGGGCGAGCACGCCGTCGGCGACGAGCTTGCCGATGTAGTCGTCGCCGACGTAGAAGACGTCGGGGGCGGTCCCGGAGGTGAGCTGGGTGAGCAGCTTCGGCTGGTAGTCGTCGTAGGAGGCGACCTGCTCCAGTTTGAGGGTGATGTTCGGGTGCTTCTTGGCGAACTCGTCGGTGAAGGCCTTGAAGACCGCCGTGTCCTCGGCCGAGCCCCAGGTGGACCAGCGCAGGGTGACCTTGCCGCCGTCGGCCGGGTCACCGCCGCCGGCGACGCCCCCGGAGCCGCTGCCACTGCAGGCGGATACGGTGGTCAGGGCGATCGCCGCGGCGACCAGGGCTGACCTTCTCGTGAAAGCGGACAACGGGTGCCTCCTGGGCTTTCGTGAGGGAAATGAGGGTGGGGGAACGACGGGCGCGCAGGTCAGGCGAGGCCGCCGCCGTCGACGACGAGGGCGGAGCCGGTCATGTAGCTGCTGGCGTCACCGGCCAGGAACAGCACCGCGGCGGCGATCTCCTCGGGCGAGCCGGCCCGGCCCATCGGCCGGTCGGCGGCGTCCTTCTCGAAGACCGCCCACTCCTCCCGGAGCTGGCGCGCCTCGTCGCGGAGCATCGGCGTCATGGTGTCGCCCGGGTTGACCGAGTTGACCCGGATGCCCGCGGCGGCGTGGTCGATCGCCAGGGCCCGGGTCATGTTGACGACCGCGGCCTTGGAGGCGCAGTAGGAGAGCGCGTTGCCGCCGCCCTTCAACCCCCAGCCGGAGCCGGTGTTGACGATCGAGCCGCCCTGCGTCATCGCCGGGACGGCGAAGCGGCACATCAGGTAGACCGAGCGGACGTTGACGGCCATCACCCGGTCCCAGTCCTCGGCGGAGATCTCCAGCGCCGTCTGGCGGCGGATGATGCCGGCGTTGTTGAACAGGACGTGCAGGGCGCCGAAGGTCTCGACGGCGATGGTGACGATCCGTTCGCAGTCGGTCTCGGAGGAGACGTCGGCGCGCACCGCGACCGCCCGGCCGCCGGCCGCCTCGATCTCGCGGACGACCTCGCCCGCGTCCGCGAGGTCGGCGACCACCACCGCCGCGCCCTCGGCGGCGAACAGCCGGGCGGTGGCCCGGCCGATGCCGGAGGCACCGCCGGTGACGACGGCGACCTTGTTGCGCAGGGTTCCGGTGCCGGTCGTACCGGGGGTGCCGGTCGTGCCAGGGATGCCGGTCATGCCGTTGGTGCCGTTCATGGGAGCTCCTCACTTGCCGACTGGATGCGGTACAGCACGGATTCACGGTGTCCGGTGACCACCCGGACGTGGCCGGCGAGCGCGGCGTCGGCCATCGGGTCGCCGCTGTCCACCAGCAGCGGTCTCCCGCCGAGCGCGGCGAGCTTCTGCTGGGTGGCGAGCACGGTGACCCCGGCGAGCGCGTCCAGCACCCGGGGGCTGAACTGCTGGTTGCCGCGCCCGATCACGAAGCCCTGGCCGCCGATCACCGACAGCACGCCCTGCGTCACGTGTGACATGGCAAGGGTGAGCAGCCGCTGCTCCGTGACGTCCCGGGCGAGCACGGCGCCGTCCCGCACGACGTCCACGCCCAGCGGCGTCAGCTCCAGCCCGAGCGCCCGCCCGACGGCCAGGGTGGTCGCGCCGGGCCCGAGCGCGTACGCGGTGCCGGGCCGCATGGCCGCCACCACCGCCCGGGCGATGGACTCCGCCGAGCCGGGCGGCGCCGCCGAGGAGCCGGTCTTGCGCCCGCTCAGCCGCACCCGCCCGGCCGGCACCCGCACGGTCCCGTACAGCCGGACGCCGGGGCCGCCCGCGCGGTGCTCCTCCTCGTCGAGGTCGACCACCTCCGCCTCGACGGTCCGCCCGTCGAAGGCGGCGGCGCCCGCGCCCGCCGCGGCCGGGCTCACCGCGAAGCAGCCCGAGTAGACCTTCACCCCGGCCGGCACGCCGAGCACCGGCGGGCGCGGGCCGGCGTCCAGGACGTCGCGCGCCGTGCCGTCGCCGCCCGCGAACAGCAGCAGGTCCACCACGCCGAGCGCCGCCACCGCCGCCCGGGTGTCGGCCGCGCCCGTGCCCGACGCGGGCGGCCGGTGGGCGAGTTGGTACCGCACGCCCGCCGCGAGCGCGCTCTCCTCCCCCATCGGCCCGGCCACGGTGCGCACCAGGACCTCCGGGCGGCGGGCGCGCAGGGCGCGCAGGGCTGCGGCGGCGCGCGCCCGGGCCCGCGGGACGGCGCCCAGCGCGAGCGCCCTGGCCTGGACCTCCGCCCCGTCGCTGCCCTTGAGGGCGACGGCGCCGCCGAGGCCCGCGACCGGGTTCACGATCAGGCCGACGATCATCCGGGCCGCTTCGCGCCGTACTTGCGCAGGTACGCGCGCCAGCTGGGCGCCCACTGCGCCGGGTCGTCCAGCGTCGCCGGGTCGATCCGGTGCACGCTCTGCCGGTAGGGCGCGCCGCGGACGAACTCCGGGTCCTTGCGGGCCTCGTCGGCGACGTGGGCGAGGATCGCCGCGTACTCGTCGAGGTCCTCCCGGGAGTAGGACTCGGTCGGCTCCAGGGTGAACGGCTCGGGCACCACGTAGGGGTGGTGGCTGGTCCAGTAGTGCACGCCGAAGTCCGCCGCCCGGACGCCGATCTCCTCCGAGTGCACGCCGGTCTCCTCGGTGAGCCGCTGCCAGGAGTAGCGGACCTGTTCGACCCGTCGGCGCTCGGCCCACGGCACGCCGGCGCCGGGGATCCGGGCGACCTTGGCCAGCAGGTAGTTGTTGTTGAGCACGGCCGTCTCGGCGACCTCGCGCAGGCCCCGCGCGCCGAGCGCCATCACCCAGGCGTAGGCGCGCACCACGTTGGGCGTGACGCCGAGGAAGGGCCGGATCTTGCCGACCGAGCGCTCCGGGACGGTGAGCGTGAAGGACTCGCCCGCCCGGTCGACCACCGGCCCGGGCAGGAACGGCACCAGCGCCGCGGAGACGCCGCACGCCCCGGCCGCCGGACCGCCGCAGGCGTGCGGGGTGGAGAAGGTCTTGTGCAGGTTGAAGTGGCACAGGTCGAAGCCCGCCTCCCGGGCCCGGGTGATGCCGAGGATGCCGTTGGCGTTGGCCTGGTCGTAGCAGGCCAGGCCGCCCGCCGCGTGCACCAGGTCGACGAACGCGCGGATCCGCGGGTTGAAGATCCCGGTGTCCTCCGGGTTGGTGATCATCAGTGCGGCGGTGCGCGGGCCGACGGCGGCGCGCAGCGCCTCGATGTCGGGGTTGCCCTCGGCGTCCGGCATCAGGGTGATCACCTCGTAGCCGGCGACCTTGGCGCAGGCCGCGTTCGAGGGGTGCGAGAACATCGTGGTGATCACCTGGTCGCGCCGCTCCCCCTCGCCGCGGGCGGCGTGGAAAGCGCGGATCATCGCGATGTTGGCGTAGATCGCGGCGGAGCCGGCGCCGGGCTGCAGGGAGACCCGGGCCATGCCGGAGACCTCCTTGAGGATCTGCTCCAGCCGCCAGTAGATCTCCAGCACGCCCTGCACGGTGGACTCGGGCTGCAGCGGGTGCAGGGCGGCGACGCGCGGGTCACGGGCGAAGGAGTCGTTGACCTTGGGGCTGTACTTCATGGTGCAGGTGCCCTGGCCGACGTCGATGTTGAAGTCCGCGCCGAGGGTCTCCTGGGAGAGCCGCAGGTAGTGCCGGACCACCTGGTTCTGGGAGAGTTCGGGCAGCGCGGGCGGGGTGCGGCGGGCGACGCCCTCGGGCAGTTCGACGAGCGGCGCGTCCGGGGCGGGCACGCCCACGCCGCGGCGGCCGGGCCGGGACAGTTCGAAGACGATCTCCTCGTCCCAGCGGGCCTGGTGGAAGCGGCGCAGGCCGGGCTTGGCGGCCACCGGCAGGGCGGCGAACGGTTCGGGTGCTCCGTGCGTGCTCACTCGGTGCCTCCGGGAGCGGTGAGGGCCTCGGCGACGGCGGCCGCGAGGGTGTCGATGTCGGCGACGGAGTGCTGTTCGGTGACGCAGACCAGCACCTCCCGGGGCCCGAGCGGCACCCCGCCGAGGATGCCGCGGCCGCGCAGGGCGGCGAGCAGCGCCCAGGCGTCCGGCACCTCGATGGCGAACTCCCGGAAGTGCAGGGCCTCCTGGTGGCGCACCACGGCTCCGGCGGCGGCCAGCGCACGCATCGCGTACCGGGTGCGGGCGAGGATCGTCTCGCCGATCTCGCGCATGCCCTGCGGGCCCATCAGCGCCAGGTAGACGCCGGCGGTGATGCCCCACAGGGCGGCGGCGGTGCCCACCCACTCCTTGCCCTCCTCGCGCAGCGCGAAGGAGGTGCGGTCGTAGGAGACGTCGCCGAAGCCGTACTCGCCGGGGACCGCGGTCGGGGCGATGCCGAACAGCCGGGACGGGAACTCGGCGACCAGCCGCTCGTCGTCGTGGCTCGCGATGAACCCGGCCTGGCCGCCGCCGTACTGGGGGTGCATGCCGAGCGACTGGATGTCCCCGCAGACCAGGTCGGCGCCCCAGGAGGCGGGCGGGGCGAGCACGCCGAGCGTGATCGGGTCGGTGCCGACCACCAGCAGGGCGCCGACGCCGTGCGCCAGGTCGGCGAGTTCGCGCCCGCGGGTCTCGACGACGCCGTGCACGGTGGGCGTCTCCAGGTAGAGGGCGGCGAAGGTGTCGTCGAGCCGCACCTCGCCCGTTTCCCCGGAGTCGGCCACCGGGGCGAGCAGCACCTCGATGTCCGGGGCGAGGTAGTCGCGGATCTTGGCGAGCTTGTCGGCCGCGATCGCCGCGCCGACCATCACCCTGGAGCGGCCGGTGCGGCGCGCGGCCATCCGCAGGGCGGTGCCGGCGGCCTGGTAGCCGTCGTAGGTGGGCACGTTGACGACGTCCATCTCCAGCAGTTCGGCCATCATCGAGACGTACTCGAAGAGCGCCTGGAAGCGGCCGTGGTCCTCGTAGGGCTCGCCCGCGTACGCGGTGAGGAACTCGCCGCGGCCGTTGACCTCGTCGCAGACCGCGGGCACGTAGTGCGGGTAGCAGCCGTGGCCGAGGAAGCTCAGCAGCGCGGCCGGGTCGGTGTTGCGCGCCAGCAGGCCGCGCACGTGCCGGGTCAGGCCCTGCTCGTCGGCGAACGGCTCGGGGAGGTCGAGCGGACGGTCCAGGCGCAGGTCGGCGGGGATGTCGCGGTAGAACTCCGCGACGTCGGGGGCGCCGATCTCGGCGAGCATCGCCGCCCGCGTCTCGGGCCCCGCGTTGGGGATGTAGGGGTGGGACACGCACACTCCTCAGGGCGTCGGTCGGGGTTTCAGGACCACGGCGTCGCGCGGTGCGACGGTCACCGGGCCGCCGGGCAGCGGACGGCCGGTCAGCAGGTCGGTGAAGCCGGTCTCCACGGGAAGCGGGACCGCGGCGGGCCGGATGCCGTGGTTGAGCAGGAAGAGGTAGGGGCCGCGGCGGCAGGCCTCGACGCCGGCGGGCAGGCCCGGCCCGGTGACGCCGGTGATCCCGGCGTCGGCCAGCAGCTCGTCCAGCAGCGGGGCCGGGTCCTCGGGCAGGCAGCCGAGATAGGTGGCGGTGCCGCGCCGGGTGACGGCCGGGCGCCCGTCCAGCGGGCCGCCCCGGTAGCGGGCCAGGACCTCGGTGGCCCCGGAGGTGTCCAGCCACTCGGTCCAGGTGCGGGCGGTCAGCGCGGTCCCGTCCGCTGTGACGACCTCCTGGGTGACGCCGTCGGGCAGTGGGCGCCACTCCTCGACGCTCACCCCGAGCAGTTCGCGCAGCGGCCCGGGCGCGCCGCCCTCGTGCACCCGGTCGGCGGCGTCGACCACGCCGCTGAACGGGCCGACCACCAGCCGCCCGGGGAAGCCGGCCAGCGCGGCGGCGTGCTCGGCGGTGCAGAGGTAGAGGTTGGGGGCGATCACCAGCCGGTAGCCGGCGAGGTCGCGCCCCGGCGGGGCCAGGTCGACGGCGACGCCACGGGCGTGCAGCGGCGCGTACCAGGAGAGCAGCAGCTCGTGCAGCCGCAGCCGGTCGGAGGGCATCGACTCGGGTGCCTCCAGGCCCCACCAGCTGTCCCAGTCGAGCAGCAGCGCGACCTCGGCCCGGGTGTCGGTGCCGGCCACCTCGGCGAGCCGCCGGACGTCCGCGCCGAGGGCGAGCGTCTCGCGCCACCGGCGGGTGGCGGTGCCGCCGTGCGGGAGCATCGCCGAGTGGAACTTCTCCGGGCCGTACCTGGCCTGGCGCCACTGGAAGAACATCACGCCGTCCGAGCCGTGGGCGAGCGCCTGCAGGCTGTGCAGGCGCATCACCCCCGGGTCCTTGGGGACGTTGACCGCGCGCCAGCTGACGGCGCTCGGCGCGGACTCCAGGAGCAGCCAGGGCTGTCGCTTCAGCGAGCGCATCAGGTCGTAGCTGAGCGCGGCCTTGACCGCGGCGCGCGGGTCGGCCGGGTCCGGGTAGGCGTCGTCGGTGACGACGTCCTCGCCGGCGGCCCACGTCCAGTAGTCCAGGTCGCGCAGCACGCTCATGAAGTTGGTGGTCACCGGGATGTCCGGGGTGACCTCCTTGAGGACGGCGCGCTCGGCCTCGAAGCAGGCGAGCAGCGCGTCGCTGGAGAACCGCCGCCAGTCCAGCAGCTGGGCCGGGTTGACCGGTCCTGGGGCCTTGCGGGGCGGCTCGACCTGCGTCCAGTCGGTGTAGTGCTGGCCCCAGCAGGACGTCCCCCAGGCGGCGTTGAGGCCGTCCAGGGAGCGGTGGCGGTCCTGGAGCCAGCGGCGGAAGTCGCGGGCGGACTCCGCGCAGAAGCACTCGGCGGTGTGGTCGGCGTACTCGTTGCTGACGTGCCACATCGCCAGCGCCGGGTGCTCGCGGTAGCGCTCGGCCATCGCCCGGGCGAGGCGGACGGTGGCGGCGCGGAACACCGGGGAGGAGGGGCAGTAGCCCTGGCGCGAGCCGAACTCCAGCCGGGTGCCGGCCGCGTCGACGGGCTGGATCTCCGGGTGGGCGCGGACCAGCCAGGGCGGCGGGGTGGCGGTCGCGGTGGCGAGGTCGACGGCGATGCCGTTGGCGTGGAGCAGGTCGAGCACCCGGTCGAGCCAGTCGAACTCGTAGCGGCCGGGCCCGGGTTCGAGCCGGGACCAGGAGAAGACCGCGACCGTGACCAGGTTGACGCCGGCCTCGGCCATCAGCCGGACGTCCTCCCGCCACACCTCCTCGGGCCACTGCTCGGGGTTGTAGTCGCCGCCGAACAGCAGACCCGGTAACCGTGTCAGGCCCATGCCATGCCCCTTTCCCGGGGTCGGCCACCCCGTCTCCATCTCGTTCCGCATTTTGTATTCAAAATGCATAGTGCAGTACACTGGAGGGGGTCAAGAGGTGGGCCTCAATCCGGAAGTCAGGGGGACGCGATGGCGATCGAGCGCCGTCCGCTGCGCGAGCAGATCCGCGACGAGCTGATGGACCGCCTCACCCGCGGCGAGTTCGCGGCGGGAACCGACGTCAACGAGGCCGTCCTGGCCGCCGAACTCGGCGTCAGCCGCACCCCGCTGCGGGAGGCCCTGATCGCGCTGGCGGGCGAGGGCGTGCTGGAGAGCAGCCAGGGCCGGGGCTTCCGTTTCGCGCCGGTCAGCCGCAAGGAGTTCCGCGAACTGGTCGCCATCGTCGCGGCCCTGGAGGCGCTGGCGCTGGAGTCCTCCGACCCGGAGCACCTGCGGACCATCGCGCCCCGGCTGCTGGACCTCGCCCAGGGCTTCCCCGACCAGGTGGCCGCGCACTCCACCGTCGACCGGCGCGACGACGAGTGGCACGGCCTGCTGCTCAGCGGCTGCGCCAACGAGCGGCTGCTGGACCTGCTCACCCGGGTCAAGGCCGGAATGCGGCGCTACGAGAACCTGGTCGTCGCCGAGGACGAGCCGGTGGCCCGCGAGTCGGAGGAGCACTGCGAGATCGCCCGCCGGCTCCTGGCGGACGACCTGCCGGGCGCCATCACGGCACTGCGGGCCAACTGGATCGGCGGCATGGAGCGGATGCTCGCGCACCTGCCGGCGGACTGACCCGCCACGCGGCGGCGCCCGCCACCCGGGGTGCGGGTGGCGGGCGGCGCCGGCGTCCACCGCGCCGTCCCGTGCCAGGACCCGTTGCCCGGACGCGTCCGACGAACCGCGTGGTGGTCGCGGGGGTGGTCCGGTCGCGGGGGTGGTTCAGTCGCGGGAGCCGGAGGCGCCGTTCTCGTAGGCCTCGATGGTGCGGACGAACAGGGCCCGTTCCTCGGGCGCCAGCGGCTCGAAGGCGCTGCGCCAGGAGGCCGCGCCGTTGGCCAGCCAGCCTTCGATCGCGGCCCTGGTCTCCGGCTCCTCCGTGATGGCCACGATCGTGCGGCGACGGTCCGCCGGATCGGCCTCGCGCTCCACCACACCCTGCCGACTGAGGTCGCTCACCATCAGACTCACCGTGGTCGGCGCCACCTCGAGGCGCGCCGCCAACTGGTTCACCGGCATCGGCCCGTCGAACACCAGATAGGACAGCATCGACAGGTGCCGGGGCGCCAGATTCGCCGAACGCAACCGCTCGGGCAACGGCGTGCGCTTCAACCGCGCCGCCACCCTCGGCATGAGGAGCAGCATCGCACGGACCGCCTCATCCGCACTCAGACCGTCGTCCCCGGGCACTGTGGACATCCGCCCCGCCCCTCCTCTCGTCCGCCCTCACCGTACCGGACGGCCCCGGCCCGGGGTGGGTGAGGAGGTGGCCGGTGGGGGTGGTCGAGAGGAGGCGGCCGGCGTAGGAGGTGAGGGTGCGGGTCGGGGGGAACGGGGTGGCGGGGGTGAAGGGCGGGTCCGGGGTGGTGGTCGGCGGGCGGGTGGTGAGGCCGGCGGGGGTGGTGGCGTGCAGCCGGCCGGCCAGGACGGTGAGGGCGGTGGCGGCCCCCGCGCGGCACAGGGGGCGCCAGGGCGCGTCCGGGTCGGTGGCGGGGCGGTGGTGCAGGGTGTCGTCGTGCGGGGTGACGGCGAACAGCGTGCCGTCGCACATCGCGAGGGCGGCCGTGCCGGGCGGGGTGCGGCCGACGGGGGTCCAGGGGGCCGGGCCGGGGACGGGGTCGCGGGCGAGGAGGCGGTCGTCCTCCGTGACGGCGAGCAGTGCCAGCGGGATCGGGCCGGCGGCCTCGCGCGGTGCGGTGAGGCAGCGGATCCTCGGCGGCGGGCCCTCGGCCGACGGGCCCTCGGCGGGCGGGCACGGCGTCCACGGCAGGTTCTGGTCGGACGGCTCCCGGTGCAGCAGCGTGGTGCCGTCGGCGGCCACCGCGAACAGCAGTCCCTCGCAGGCGGCGAGCGCGCGGACGCCGTCCGCCCGCCCGACGGTGTGCCAGCGCGGCACCGGTGCGGCGCCGCCGAGCCGGTCCAGCACATTGCGGGTGATCCGGTCGACCACCGGATCACCCAGCGCCCGGCCCCAGTTGATGGTGGCGGCGTTGAAGACGGTGCCGGCGCCGAGCCGGAACACGCCCATGGTCGCCCAGCCGCCCTGTCCGTGGCGGCGCCAGTGCCGCAGGTCGGCGGTGGCGAGCACGGCGAAGGAGCGCGGTGTGCCGTCCCGCCCGGTGGCCCGGGGCACACCGGCGGACCAGTCGAGTTCGGCGGCGTCCGTCTCGTAGCCGAGCGAGCCGCGGGCGAAGCCGTCGCCGTCGGCCAAGCCGGTGCCCTCGAAGACCCAGTGGTCGGCGAAGCGCACGGTGTAGGACTCGCGGCCGATCACCGCCATGCCGTCGCCCCAGGCTCCAGCGCCGTTGCGGAAGCTGACGCCGGTCATGGCGTTCTCGGGCCGCTCCACCGGGGAGCTGGACCACTCGACGGTGGCCCGGCGCGGGTCGGTGGCGGTCACGGGGTCGGCGGCGGCGTCACGGTGGCAGACCAGCGAGCGACCGCCGCCGGGCTCCTCCTCGATCCGGATCTGCCACCAGGCCGTGTTGGCCGCGAAGAACGCCAGGTTGCCGCCCCGGCGGGCGAACTCCTCCACGCTGTCGCGCATGCCGGCGGACCAGTACTCGTCGTGCCCGTTGACCACCAACAGCCGGTAGCGGGACAGGGTTCGGGTGAAGGAGCGGTCGTCCAGGTCGAGGCCCGAGCAGTACTCGACCGGGTACCCCGCCCGGGGCAGCCAGCGCAGCAGCGGCTCCTCCCAGCGCTCGGGCGGCGGTCCGCCGCCGGGGGCGTCGAGCCGGACCCGGGCGGCGCGACCGGGCTGCTCGGCGTAGTAGAGGCCCCGGCCGGGCTGCCCGGCCCGGTGGTAGGCGCGCCAGGTGGCGAACGGGATCGAGACCACTGTGCCGGAGCCCGCGCCGGGGCGGGCGGCGCGCACGACGAACCACACCTCGTGCTCGGCGTCGCGCTCGGGCGCGGGCTGCTCGGGGCGCTCGTCGTGGAAGCTGGCCCGGTAGAGCGAACTCGGCCAGTGCGCGGGGACGTCGAGGTCCCACCGGGTGACGCCGGTGAGGGCCGCCTTCAGCCGCACCTCCCCGCTCACCTCGTCGGTGACGACCACCCGGCCGCGCAGCGGACGGCCCGCGGTGCCCCGGGCGCCGAGCCGGAAGCGGAGCCGGCCGCCCTGGACGCACGAGGTCGCCTCGGCGGCGGCCAGCGGACGCGGGACGCCGTCGGGGCCGGCCGCCGTCACGAGGCCGGGTCCCGGTGCTCGGCGGCGGGCGCGTGCTCGGCGGGCCCGTGCTCGGTGAACCCGTGCTCGGTGAACTCGCGGTCGGTGAACCGGTCCAGCAGCCCGGGCAGCGCCGCGAGCCGGGGCGGGTCGCCGGCCGCCGAGGCGACCAGCACCTCCTCGATCGCCCGCAGGTGAGCGTGGATCGCCGCCGGCGGCAGGTGGGCGGTGTCCGCGGTGAGCGTGACGGTGAGCGCCGAGTCGTCGCCGGTGAGGTGCAGGCAGTACCGGCAGGCCACCAGCTCCTGGGTGGCCGGGAAGTCCAGCACGGTGCGCCGCCGCAGCCCGTCCAGCTCCTCCGCCGTCGGCAACTGCGCGGCCGACAACGGCCGTTCCACCAGCCGCATGTCGTTGAAGCAGCAGTACGGGTGCACCTCGGTGCCGCGTTCCCGCGCGATCCGGGCGAGCAGCGCGTCCCACTCCACCGGGTCGTAGGCGGCGGCCCGGTAGCCGGCCAGGGCGGCCCGCCACGCCGCGGGCAGCAGGTCCGTGAAGACGGCTCCGCCGTCGAGGTCCTCCGGCAGGTCGAGCACGACCAGGGCGTCCTGGGAGAGCGTGCTGACCAGCTCGCGGTGGTCGGCGGCGGCCCGGTTCCCGGCGATCGGCATGATGGCCGCCGACGGGTGGCCGCGGTCGGCGGCGACCAGGGCCGCCGCGGCGGCGAGCAGCACGGTCGAGCCGCTGACCCGGTGGACGGCCGCGAGCGCGTCCACCGCCCGGGGCAGCGCCGCCGATACCAGCCGCCCGGTCCAGAACCGGGGCGCGCGCGGCTCGGCCACCGGTTCGGCGAACATCGTCGGCGGCATCCGCCGCAGGTCGGCCTCCCAGCGGGCCAGCGCCGCCGCGCCCCGGCGACGCCCGGCCGGACCGGCCTGCGCGTGCGCGAGGTCGTACGGGGTACCGGCGGCGGGGCGGCCGGCCGAGCCGCGCCGGACCAGCAGCCGCAGGTCGCGCACCAGTACCTCGGCGCCGTGCCCGTCCGCGGCGAGGTGGCACAGGGCGAACACGGCGTGGGTGATCCGCCCGCCGCAGCGCACCGCGCCGAAGCGCACGGGCCACTCCCCCGTGTAGTCGAAACGCCGTCCGGTGAGCCCGGCCAGCAGCTCCTCGGCGGCCAGGTCGGTGCGCGCGGGGTCGGGTTCCTCGTACACCTCGACGGCGATCTCCCCTTCCGCGAAGAGGAGTTGACCGGGCTCGCCGTCCTCGCCCAGGGCGAGCCGGGTGCGCAGCGCCTCGTGCCGGCCGAGCAGCGCGGCGACGGCCGCCGCCAGCCGCGGCCCGTCGACGGGCGCGCCGCGGTCGGCGAGCGGGAGGATCCGGCCGAGGTTGAAGTAGTGGTCGTTGGGCGCGGTGCGGCCGATGGCGTGCCAGATGGCGCGCTGGCCCCAGGTGAGCGGGGCGCGACCGGCCCGGGCGCCGGTGAAGGGAACGGCCGAGGGGGCGGTGCGGACCGTTGCGGAAGCGGGGCCGGCGGCGGTGGTCGCTCCGTTCATCCGGCGTGCTCGTACAGACGGGCGGCGAGGGCGGTCAGGCCCTCGGCGTGCAGGGCGGGGTCGCCGAGGTCGATCAGCACCTCGAACTCCTCCTCCAGGCTGTCGGCGAGCCGCAGCAGGGCCAGCGAGGAGACGCCGAGGGCGGTCAACGACTCCTCGGAGGCGAGGAGTTCGGCGACGGTGAGCTGCCCGTCGGTGGCGGCGCTGACCAGTTCGGCGAGGCGGGCGCGCACGGGGGCGAGGTCGGCTGGGGCGGTCATCGGGCATCACCACCGGTCCGCTCGGCGAGGCGGCGGCGCAGGCCGAGCGGACGGATGTCCGGCCAGACGCGGTCGACGTGGGCGGCGCACTCCTCCTCGGTGCCGCTGAACCCCTCGGCGCGCCAGCCGGCGGGCAGCGGGGCGGCGGCGGGCCAGAGGGCGTGCTGCTCCTCGTCGTTGACGACCACCTGGTACGGGGCTTCGGTGCTGCTCACGGGGTTCACGGGGCTCACAGGGCTCACGGGGTTCACTCCTGACGCAGGTCGGTGACGGCGGCGGCGACGCCGCGCGCGGTGGGGGTGTCGAAGAAGACGTCCAACGGGACGGCCACGCCGAGCTGTTGGCGGATCCGGGCGGCGATCGCGGTGATCAGCAGCGAGTGGCCGCCGAGGTCGAAGAAGTCCTCGTCGGGGCCGAGGTCGTCCAGCCGCAGCACCTCGCGCCAGATGGCGAGCACGGCGACGGTGTCCGGGTCGGTGTCCGACTCCTCCCCCGCACCGCCCGGGTCCGCCGACCCGGCGCGCTCGACGGCACGTTCGGCGGCGGGTTCGGGCAGCGCGGCGCGGTCCAGCTTGCCGTTGGGGGTGAGCGGGAACGCGTCGAGGACGGTGTACGTGCCCGGCAGGACGGCGGCCGGCAGGGTGGCCGCGAGGTGGGCACGCAGTTCCTCGGAGCTGGGCGCGGCGGTCCCGGCGGGGACGACGTAGGCGGCGAGGCGGCGGTCCCCGTCGGGACCGTGCAGGGTGGCGGCGGCCTGGGCGACGGCCGGGTGGCCGGCCAACCGCGCCTCGATCTCGCCGAGTTCGATGCGGTGGCCGCGCAGCTTGACCTGGGTGTCGGCGCGGCCGACGAACTCCAGTCCGCCGCCCGGGTGGCGCCGGACGAGGTCGCCGGTGCGGTAGATCCGGGCGCCGGGCGGGCCGTAGGGGTCGGGCAGGAAGCGGCGGGCGGTCAGCCCGGGGCGGCCCCGGTAGCCGTGCGCGACGCCCGCGCCGCCGAGGTACAGCTCGCCGGGCAGCCCGTACGGGACGGGTCGCAGCCGCTCGTCGAGGACGTAGGCGCGGGTGTTGGCGAGCGGTGCGCCGATGCTCACCCGGCCGTCGGGGGCGGCGGGTTCGGCGAGGGTGGACCAGACGGTGGTCTCGGTGGGGCCGTAGACGTTGACCAGCCGGGCGGTGGCGGCGGCCAGGTCGGCGGCGAGCGGGGCGGGCAGGGCCTCGCCGCCGGTGAGTGCGGTCAGGCCGCCGGGGAGTGCCTCCGCGAGGCCCGCCTCCAGCAGGACCCGCCAGCCGCTGGGCGTGGCCTGGACGTGGCTCACCCCCTCCCGGGCGATCAGGTCGAGCAGTGCGGGACCGTCGCGGTGGGCGCCCTCGGGGGCGAGGACGACGCGTCCGCCGGTGACGAGCGGCAGCAGCAGTTCGACGGTGGAGATGTCGAAGGAGAGCGAGGTCAGGCCGAGCCAGCGGTCCTCGGGGCGGGCGCCGAGGTGGTCGCGCAGGCTGCCGAGCAGGTTGGCGAGCGCGCCGTGCGGTACCTCGACGCCCTTGGGGGTGCCGGTGGAACCGGAGGTGTAGAGGACGTAGGCGGGGTGCTCGGGCGAGGGGCCGGTGGGCAGGTCGGCGTCGGCCTCGGTGTCCGCGTCGGTGTCCGCGTCGGCGCCCGCGGCCGTATCGGTGGGCGCGAGGTCACCCGGGGCGAGGTCGCCGGGCGCGGACGGCTCGCGGGTGATCCGCAGGGTGAGGCCGGAGTCGGTGCGCAGGAAGGCGAGCCGGTCGGCGGGGTACTCGGGGTCGAGCGGCAGATAGGCCGCGCCCGCCGCCAACACGCCGAGCATCGCGACGAGTTGGTCCCGTCCACGCGGCAGGACGATGCCGACCAGGGTGCCGGGCCCGGCGCCGTGCCGGGTGAGCGCGGCGGCGGCGTGCGCCACCAGCCGGGCGAGCTCCCGGTAGCGGTACGCGGTGCCGTCGGCGACCAGGGCGACGGCCTCCGGGGTGGCGGCGGCGCGGGCGGCGAACAGCGCCGGGACGGTCGCCCGGGCGAGAGCGGGTTCCGGTGCGGGCGCGGCGAGTTGGGCGGCCAGCTCGTCGGCGCCGAGCAGCGGCAGATCGCCGACCGGGGTCGCGGGATCGGCGAGGGCGCCGTCCAGCAGGGTGGCGAGGTGGCCCGCGATCCGCTCGGCCGCGCCGGGCCCGAAGGCCTCCGTCCGGTACTGCAGGCTGACGTCCAACGATCCTTCGGAGTCGACGAGTTGCAGGTGGGCGAGGTTGCGGGCGGTGCCCGCGAAGCCGATCCAGCGGACGGTGGCGGCGACGCCGGGGCCGAAGTCGGGCCGCGGCGTGCCGGCGGGGCGGCGGCGGTAGCTGACGGACAGCGGGGTGAGCGCGGTGCGCGGGGTGAGTCCGCGCACCGCCCGCCCGAGCGGGACGTCCCGGTGCGGGTAGAGCGCCCGCAGTTCGGCGCGCACCGCGCGGGCGAAGTCGGCGAACGACACGTCCGCCGACGGGGCGGTGAACAGCGGGAGTTCGTTGACGGCCAGGCCGACCGCGACCGGCTCGCCGGGGCGGCGGACGGACAGCTCGACGGCGGTGGCCGGCGCCGGGTTGCCGTAGCGCAGCAGCAGGGCGTGCCAGGCGGCGGTGAGGAGTTCGAAGCGGGTGACGCCCAGGCGCTCGGCGGTGGCGACGAGCGCGGCGTGCCGGGCTCCGTCGAGGCGGAACCCGGTGGCGGTCCCGGGCCCGGGCAGGGTGCCGGGGGCGGTGCCCGGGTCGGTGACGGTCCGCAGCCCGGGCAGGACCGGCAGACCGGGTTCGCGCCACCGCTCGGCCCAGTACCCGGCGGCGGCTTCGGGGGACGGCGCGCCGTCCGCCACCGCGACGGCGGGCGGGGCGGCGAGCGGCTCGCCCCGGTGGGCGGCGGCGAGATCGGCGACCAGCCGGTCCTTGGACTCGCCGTCGAAGGCCAGGTGGTGGGCGGTGACCAGCAGCACGTGCCGCTCGGCGGCCGTCCGGTACAGGGTGAACCGGGCGAGCGGCCCGGCCGCGAGGTCGAAGCGGGCGGCGCTCTCGTCGGCGAGCAGCTTGTCCAGGTCCTCGGCCGGGCAGTCGACGGTCCGCAGCCCGGGCGCGGACCCGGGCCGCAGGGCGGGGCCGTCGGGGTCGATCCGTCCGGCGAGCACGGGGTGCCGCCGGACCGCCCGGGCGCAGGCCCCGGCGAGGGCCGCGGTGTCGAGCGGGCCGGTGAACTCCACGGTGACGGCGAGGTGGTAGGCGGCGCCGGCGTCGAGGGTCTGCTCGGTGAGCCAGATGCCGTGCTGGGCGGGGCTGAGCGGGGTGGTCATCGGTTGGCCTCGCTGGTGGTCGGGGTCCGGCCGGCGGTGGGGGGCGCGACGGGGCCGTCACCGGCCACCAGTCGGCGCAGCTCGCGCTTGAGCACCTTGCCGCCCTCGTTGCGCGGCAGCGCCTCGCGGAACAGCACGGTGGCCGGCAGTTCGTGTGCGGCCAGATGGCCGAGCAGGAAGGTCCGCAGCTCGGCGGCGGTCGGCGGCTCGGTGCCCGGGGCGGGCACCAGGACGGCGGCGACCACCGCGCCGAGCACGGGGTGCGGGACGCCGAACGCGGCGGCGTCGGCGATCAGCGGGTGGGCGTGCAGGGCGTTCTCGACCTGGAGCGTGGAGACCTTGTGGGCACCGGACTTGACGACGTCCTTCTCCCGGTCGAGCAGGTGCAGGAAACCGTCGGCGTCGATCCGGCCGAGGTCGCCCATCCGCACCCACCGGCCCTGGAACACCGCGCCGTCGCGCTCGCCGAGGTAGCCGCGCGGCGCGGTGGGCGAGCGCAGCCACAGCTCGCCCGCCTCGCCGGGCGGCAGCGGCCGGCCGTCGGCGTCGGTGATCCGCAGGTCGGCGAGCGAGGCGGGCTGCCCGGGCGAGTCCGGGTGCTCGGGGTCGAACAGCAGGGTGATCTGGGCGGGGGCGGCCTCGGTGGAGGTGTAGTAGTTGGCGATCTGGGCGCGCGGGAAGGCCTTGCTGAGCGCCAGCGCGACCGGCTGGGGCAGCGCGGCGGCCGTGGAGCCGACCAGCCGCACGCCGCTCGGGTCGGCCTTGGCCAGGGCCGCCGAGGCGAGCAGTTCGATCGCCATGGCGGGGACCAGGAAGACGCTGCCGATGCCGTGTTCGGCGATCAGCCGGACGAACCGCAGCGGGGTGAACTGCGGGGCGGCGACGCAGGTGGCGTGCGCGTTGAGCGCGTTGACCAGCATGGTCTGCCCGGCGTTGGTGCCGACCGGGAAGGCGTGCAGGAAGGCCCGGGAGTGGCGCAGCGGGCGGCGGCGCTCGTCGAGGGTGCAGCCGTACGCCAGGTTGGCGTGGGTGGCGGTGACGCCCTTGGGGGTGCCGGTGGTGCCGGAGGTGTAGAGGATCTGGGCGGGCGCGCCCGGGTCGACGGGCGGCAGGTCCGGCTCGGCGGGGTGGCCGGCGGCGTCGGCCTCGGTCAGCGTGCGCACCCCGGGCACGTCCGGGGTGCTTCCGGTGTGCAGCAGGAGCGCCGCGCCCGAGTCGGCGAGGGCGTGCGCGGTGACGGCGGGCGCGAGCCGGTCGGAGAGCGGGACGGCGACGCCGCCGGCCCGCAGCACGGCGAGGTGGGCGACGGCGTAGGCCGCCCAGTCGGCGGTGCCGTGGCGCAGGCCGACCCGGTCGCCGGGGCGCAGTCCGGCGCCGCGCAGGGCAGCGGCGAGGGCGCCGGAGCGGGCCTGCCAGGCGCCGAAGTCGAGCCGGTCGGCGCCGTTGACGACGGCGGTCCGCTCGGGGTGGGCGGCGGCCCGGTGGGCGAGCAGCTGGGCCAGGCCGGTGGGGACGGCGCGGTTCACGCGGCCTCCCGGGTGGCGTCCGAGGTCCTGCGGGCGGCGGTGCGGGCGGCTGCCACGCGGGCGCGTTCACGCAGGCCGACGAGGTCGTCCGGCTCGGCGTCCGGCACCTCGCGGTCGAAGCGGGCGAGGGCTGGCAGCCGCAGGCCGACGGCGACCAGGACCAGCATGGCGAGCCCGAACAGCACGTACATCAGGGCGATGCCGCGCCCGGGTCCGGTGCCGATCAGCGGGCCGAAGACCGGGGCGAGCGCGCCGTCCGGCTCCATCAGCGGGCCGAACACGGCCGAGCCGAGCGGGGCGATCACGCCGTGGCCGAGCGGCAGGGTGGACCAGGCGACCAGGGTGTTCAGCGCGAAGACCCGGCCGTGGAACCGCTGCGGCACCTTGACCTGGACGATCGTCGAGTAGACGCCGTTGACCAGGGAGAGCGCGAAGGACATCCCGAACGCGCCGGCGGCGATCACCCAGAGTCCGGCGTGCAGGCCGGTGACGGCGCCGGCCAGGGCGAGGACGGCGGCCAGGCCGAGCATGCCGCGCAGCCGGTGGCGGCGCGGTCCGCCCCAGAAGCCCATGGCGATGCCGCCGAGCAGGGCCCCGGCGCCGCCGGCGACGGCGACCCGGGCGGCGCCGTTCAGGTCGGAGAAGGCGAGCACCATCGGGGTGGTGAGCAGGAACAGCGGGGAGAGGAAGACGTTCAGTCCGGCGAACCAGAGCAGCATCGAGCGGAAGCCGCGCTGGCGCCAGGAGTAGCCGAAGCCCTGCTTGATCTCCTCCACCAGCGGTTCGCGCCTGGTCCACGGCAGGGTGCGCGGGAAGCGCACCACCAGCAGGATGCCCACGGCGACGGTGTAGCTGGCCACGTCGATGATCAGGATGCCGCGCAGGCCGATCGCGGCGAGCAGTGCGACCGCGACCAGTGGCACGACGAACTGTGCCGCTCCGAAAGCGAGTTGGACGACGCCGTTGGCATGGCCCAGGTACTGCTTGGGGACGATCTGGGGCACCGCGGAGGCGTAGGCGAGGCGCTGGAAGGTGAGGGCGACGGAGAGCACGCCGAGCAGGACGTAGACCTGCCAGGAGTGCAGCTGTCCCGCCAGCAGCAGGGCCAGCATGGCGGCCTGGGTGGCCCCGGCGCCGATGTCCCCGGCGAGCATGACCTTGCGCCGGTCCAGTCGGTCGACCAGGGCGCCGGCCAGCGGGCCGACGACGATGCCGGGCAGCATGGCGATGACGGCGTAGAGCGCGTACCGGGCCATCGAGCCGGTCTCCAGCAGGATCCAGATCGGCAGCGCGAACTCGGTGAGCGCCGAGCCGGTGATGGAGACCAACTGGCCCGCGGCGACGGCCAGGAAGCGGCCCATGCTGGGCTGCGGCCCCTCCGGAACGGACCCCGTCGAAGCCGGCCCCGCCGAAGCCGGTCCCGCCGAAGCGGACCCCTCCGCCCGGGCCTCCTCCTCGCGGACCGGTGCGCCGGTCTCGCCGTGGAACCACCAGGAGCTGTCCGGGCCGCGCGCGGGCAGGGTGTCGGTCCGCCCGTCGAGCACGGCGCGGTGCACCGTGGTGACGGCCTCGACGACCTCCGCCGCACGGTACTTGACGAAGAAGTGCCCGCCCTGGTCGAGCACCGCGACGGCGGAGCGCTCGGCGAGCAGCAGCCATTCGCGGTACCGCTCCTGGTAGAAGTCGGCGGCCGGGTCGTGGTCACCGACCAGCGAGACCAGCGGGGCGCGCAGCCGGGGCGCGCCGGCGTCGACCTCCTCGATGGCGCGGGTGAAGTACGCCTCGGCGGCCTTGGAGTCGCGGCGCATGTTGCCGACGATGAACCGGACCTGCTCCTGGTCGAGTTCGGAGGTGTCGACGCCCATGCCGGTGAGCCAGTTGAGGTAGACCCGGTCGCCGAGCAACGGCTCCAGGGCGGCGATCCCGCTGAGCGCGGTGAGCACCTTGCTGCGCGGCTTGGCGAACGGGAACTGGGCGCCGGCGTAGACGGCTTCGAGTTCCCGGCCGGAGGCCTCCAGCAGCCGGGCGGTGGCGACGGCGAGGGCGGTGCCGACGCCGCAGTGGCCGTAGACGACGACCGGCCCGTCGACCCGCTCGCGCACCTCGGCGGCCAGCTGCTCGGCCAGTTCGTCGAAGGGCAGGTGCTGTTCGGTGACCCCGATGTCGTGGCCGGGGATCGCGACGGCCCACAGTTCGGTGTCGGCGGGCAGCAGGTCGGCGACCGGCTGGTAGACGACGGCGCTGCCGCCGCCGTACGGGACGCAGACCAGGGTGAGCCGGCGGCGTTCGGCCGGGACGGGCCGGGTGAGCCGGTGCAGCAGGCGGCGCGGGCCGCGGTCCTGCTCGTCGAGCGTGGCGAGGGCGGCGAGGTCCCGGACGGTGCGGCAGGTGAAGAGGTCCATCACGCTGACCGGTCGGGCGCCGGCCTCGGTGAGCCGCTTGCGGGCCTTGGCGACCACCTGGGTGGCGAGCAGCGAGTGCCCGCCGAGGTCGAAGAAGTCCTCGTCGGTGCCGACCTCGGGCAGCCCGAGCACCTCGGCCCAGATCGCGGCGAGCACCCGTTCGGCCTCGGTCACGGGCTTGGCGGCCCCGGCGTCGCGGCGGATCTGCGGCGCGGGCAGGGCGCGGCGGTCGAGCTTGCCGTTGGGGGTGAGCGGCAGGGCGGGCAGGACGGCGAAGGCGGCGGGCACCTGGTGGTCGGGCAGGGTGCGCTTGAGGGTGGCGCGCAGGGCGGCCGGGTCGGGCTCGTCGGCGCCGGGGGCGGGGACGAGGTAGCCGGTGAGGCGCTTGTCGCCGGGCCGATCCTCGCGGACCACCACGGCGGCGTCGGCGATGCCGGGCTGGGCGCGCAGGGCGGCCTCGGTCTCGCCGGGTTCGATGCGCAGGCCGCGGATCTTGACCTGCTGGTCGATCCGGCCGAGGTGTTCGAGGGTGCCGTCGGGGCGGCGGCGGGCGAGGTCGCCGGTGCGGTAGAGCCGGGAGCCGGGCGGACCGTAGGGGTCGGGGACGAAGCGGGCTGCGGTGAGGCCGGGGCGGCGGTGGTAGCCGAGGGCGACGGCGGTGCCGCCGATGTGGAGTTCGCCGGGGGCGCCGGGCGGCACCGGCCGCAGGGCGCGGTCCAGCACGTACAGGCGGGTGTTGTCGATCGGCAGCCCGATCGGGACGACCCGCAGCGGGCCCTCGCACTCCCAGGAGGAGACGTCGACGGCGGCCTCGGTGGGCCCGTACAGATTGGCGAGCGCGCAGTCGGGCAGGCGGGTGGTGAACTCCCGTGCGGTGTCCGGCGGCAGGGCCTCGCCGCTGCACACCACCCGGCGCAGGGTGGTGCAGCGCTCGATGCCGTCCTCGGCCAGGAAGACGGTGAGCATGGCGGGCACGAAGTGGGCGACCGTGACGCCGGCGCGCACCACCAGGTCGCGCAGGTAGCCGGCGTCCTTCTGGCCGCCGGGCTTGGCGAGGACGATCCGGGCGCCGGTGATCAGCGGCCAGAAGAACTCCCAGACGGAGACGTCGAATCCGGCCGGGGTCTTCTGCAGGACGCGGTCCGCGGGGCCGATCCGGTAGGTGTCCTGCATCCACTGGAGGCGGTTGGCGATGGCCCGGTGGGTGTTGGGCACGCCCTTGGGACGGCCGGTCGAGCCGGAGGTGTAGATCAGGTAGGCGGTGTCGTCGGGGGCGGGCCCGGCGGGCCGCGGGGCCTTGGCGCGGACCTTGGGCCACTCGGCGGGGTCGTCGAGGAGCAGAACCCGGGCGGTGCAGCCGTCGGGGACGGGCAGCCGGCGCTGGGTGAGCAGGACGGGCGCGGCGCTGTCGGCGAGCAGGAAGGCGAGCCGTTCGGCGGGGTAGCCCGGTTCCAGCGGGGTGTAGCCGGCTCCGGTGCGCAGCACGCCGAGCAGGCCGGCGACGAGTTCGGGCGAGCGTTCGGCGCTGATCGCGACCAGGCTGCCGGGTCCGACCCCCTCGGCGGCCAGCCGGACGGCGATCCGGTCGGCGGCGGCGTCGAGCTGACGGTAGGTCAGGCTCGCGCCGTCCTCGAAGGAGACGGCGACGGCCTCGGGGGTGCGGGCGATCTGCTCGGCGACCAGGGCGGTCAGGGTGGTGGCCGGCCGGTCGGTCGCGGTGTCGTTGAACCGCTCGATCTCGAAGGCGCGTTCGGCTTCGGGGAGGTCGTCGAGGGCGGACAGCGGGGCGTCCGGGCGGTCGGCGACGGCGGTCAGCAGCCGGCCCAGGTGCTCGGCGAGGCGGGCGATGTCGGCCTCGGCGAAGAGGTCGGTGTTGTAGTTGAACGAGCCGAGCAGGCCCTGCGGCCACTCCTGGAGGAACAGCTCCAGGTCGAACCGGGTGCCGCTGGCGCGCACGCCGAACGGCTCGACCTCGACGGGGAGTTCGCCGGAGGTGGCGGCCTCGCGCTGGACCGCGTAGTTCTGCACGGCGAGCACGGCCTGGAAGACCGGCGGGCGGCTGACGTCGCGGGGGACCTTGAGCTCGGTGACCAGCTGGGCGAACGGCAGCTCCTGGTGGGCGTAGGCCTCCAGGCAGGTGTCCCGGGTGCGGCAGAGCAGCTCGGTGAAGGTCGGGTCGCCGTCCAGCCGCGCGGGCAGCGCCAGCACATTGACGAACATGCCGACCAGCGCTTCGAGTTCGGGCTCGGGTCGGCCGGCGATGGGTGAGCCGACGGCGAAGTCGCGCTGGCCGCTGAACCGGGCGAGCAGGGCCTGGAAGGCGGCGAGCAGCACCATGTAGACGGTGGCGTCGTGCCGCTTGCCGAGGGCGGTCAGCCGGTCGAGCAGTGCGCGGTCGACCTCGAAGCCGTAGCCGGCGCCGTCGAAGGTCTGGCGCGGCGGCCGGGGGGCGGCGCAGGCGAGTTCGAGGGGTTCGACGCCCGCCAGCTCACGGGCCCAGTGGGCGACCTCGGCGGCCAGCCGGTCGCCGCTCAGCCGCTCGCGCTGCCAGATCGCGAAGTCGCCGTACTGGACGGCGAGTTCGGGCAGCGGGTCGGGTTGGCCCGCGACGTGGGCGGTGTAGCCGCGCAGGACCTCACCGAGCAGCACCTCGCTGGACCAGCCGTCGCTGACGCTGTGGTGGACGACCAGCAGCAGCACGTGGTCGTCGGCGGCGAGCCGGACGAGGTGGGCGCGCAGCAGCGGGCCGTGCTCCAGGTCGAAGGGGACGGCGGCGGCCTCGTCGACCAGCCGTTCGGCGTGCGCGGCGTCGTCGGCCTCGGCGAGGGTGAGGTCGGCCGGGCCGGGCGGGTCGATGACCAGCAGCGGACGGCCGTCGTCGGTGGCCGGGTAGCGCGAGCGCAGGGTCTCGTGCCGGGCGAGGGAGGCGTCCAGGGCGCGGCGCAGGGCGGGGACGTCGAGCGGGCCGCGCAGCCGGCGCACGACCGGGATGTTGTAGGCGGCGGTGCCGGGGGCGAACTGCTCCATGAACCAGAGCCGTTCCTGGGCATAGGAGAGCGGCACCGGCGCGTCGGCGGCGCGGCGGGCGATCGTCTGCCGGGCGGCGGTGCGGCTGCGCAGGCGGCGGCTGAGCAGTTCGCGCTTGGCGGCGGTGAGCCCGGCGGAGGACCCTGAGGGGGTGGCGGCGGGGGCGGTGTCGGTGCTCATGACGGCGTAGCGGTCCCTTCCAGGGCGTCCTGCGCGGCGAGCAGTTCCTCGGCGTCGTCGTCGGACAGCGCGTCGAGTTCGGCGACCAGGGCGGCTTCGACGGCGTCGGCGAAGGCGGCCACCGTACGGTGGGTGAAGAGGGTGCGCAGCGGCACGGCGAGGTCGGCCGCGGCGCGGATGCGGGCGACGACCCGGGTGGCGAGCAGGGAGTGGCCGCCGAGGTCGAAGAAGTCGTCGTGGACGCCGACCCGGTCGAGGCCCAGGACCTCCTGCCAGACCTCGGCGACCAGTTCCTCGGCCTCGGTGCGCGGGGCGAGGTAGGCGGCGCGCAGCTCGGGGCGGGTGTCGGGGTCGGGCAGCGCGCGGTGGTCGAGCTTGCCGTTGGGGGTGAGCGGCAGGGCGTCGAGCACGAGGACGGCGTTGGGGACGAGGTGGCCGGGCAGGGTGGCGGCGAGCGCGGCCCGCAGCGCGGCGGGGTCGGGGGCGTCGGCGGGGGCGTCGGCGGGGGCCTCCGGTACGACGTAGGCGAGCAGGCGGTCCGCGCGGGCCAGCACCGCGGCCTGGCCGACGCCTGGCTGCGCGAGCAGCGCGGACTCGACCTCGCCGGGCTCGACCCGGTAGCCGCGCACCTTCACCTGGGCGTCGATCCGGCCGAGGAACTCCAGCGCGCCGTCGCCGCGCCGGCGCACCAGGTCGCCGGTGCGGTAGCGGCGGGCGCCGGGCGGACCGTCCGGGTCGGGCACGAAGGCGCGGGCGGTGGCGCCCGGGCGGCCGAGGTAGCCGTCGGTGACGCCGGCCCCGCCGACCACGAGTTCACCGGGGGTGCCGGGCGGCACGGGGCGGCCGTGGCGGTCGAGCACGGCGACGGTGGTGCCGCCGATCGGCCGCCCGATCGGGGGGCGCCGGGCGGTGTCGGCCGCGCCGAGGTCGGCGGTGGTGGCGATGACGGTGGTCTCGGTGGGCCCGTAGGAGTTGACCAGCCGGACGGTGTCGCCGAACCGGGCCCGCCACGCGGCGACGGCCTCCGGGCGGACCTGGTCGGCGCCGAGGATCAGCAGCCGCAGGCTCGCCGGCCAGGGCGTGGCGTCGAGGTCGGCGACCAGCTGGTGCCAGTACGGGGTGGGCAGGTCGAGGACGGTGAGGCCGGCGGCGGTGGGCTCGGCGAGCTGGTCGGGCAGCGCGGCGCCGGCCTGCGCGACGACCAGGGTGGCGCCGGCGGCGAGGGCCGGGAAGACCTCCTCGGCGCAGGTGTCGAAGGAGAGCGAGGCGTACTGGAGGACGCGGTCGGCGGCGGTGAGGCGGTAGCCCTCGCGCATCCAGGCGACCCGGGCGGCGAGCGCGCGGTGCGGGACGAGCACGCCCTTGGGGGTTCCGGTGGAGCCGGAGGTGTAGACGAGGTAGGCGGGGTCGTCGGGGCCGGCGGCCGCGTCGTCGGCTGCGGCGGCGGGCGGGGCGTCCGCTCCCCCGGTCACGGCGAGGACCGGCACGGCGGCCGGCAGTCCCTCGACGGGCGCGCCGTCCGTCGTGACCAGTGCGGTGGCGCCGCTGTCGGTCAGCATGAAGGCGAGCCGGGCCGCCGGGTACTCCGGGTCCAGTGGCAGGTAGCCGGCGCCGGCCCGCCAGGCGGCGAGCATGGCGACCACGGCGCGCGGTCCGCGCGGCAGGCAGAACGCCACCAGGTCGCCGCGGCTCACCCCGGCCGCCGCCAGTCGCGCGGCCAGGGCGCGCGACGCGTCGGCGAGTCCGGCGCGGGTGAGCCGGGTGTCGCGTCCGTCGGCGTCCCGCCCCTCGACGGCGGAGGCATCCGGCTGCTCGGAAGCCGCCCGGTCGATCGCGTCGAGCACGGTCGCCGGGTGCGCGGGCAGCGCGGGCCCGGCCGAGCCGGCCGCCGCCTCGGCGCGTTCCTCGGCGTCCAGCAGCGGCAGCAGGTGCACCGGGGTGTCCGGGGCCGCGAGGGCGGCGCGCAGCAGGGTGTCGAAGCGCCGGCCGAGCCGTACGGCCCACGGCTCGTCCAGCAGGTCGGCGCGGTAACCGAAGACGGCCTGCAGGTCGTCGCCGTCCGGGCGGACGTCCAGGGCGAGTTCGAACTTGGCGGCGGTGTGGCCGCCGTCGATCTCGACGCAGCGCAGGTCGGCGAAGGCGTGCTCGCCGAGGGCGCCGCCGTCCTGGGTGTGCACGGTGAGCAGGGTCTGGAAGAGCGGGGTGCGCCCCGGGTCGCGGTCCGGGCGCAGCTCCTCGGCGAGCTGCTCGAACGGCACCCGGCCGTGGCCGAGCGCGCCGAGCCAGTCGGTGCGCACCCGGCGCAGCAGGGTGTCGAAGGTGGGGGCGCCGGCGAGGTCGGCGCGCAGCACGAGCGCGGAGGAGAAGTAGCCGACGGTCCGTTCGCTGTCGACGGTGGTGCGGGCGGCGGTGGGCACGCCGACGCAGAAGTCGTCCTGGCCGGTGCAGCGGTGCAGCAGGGCCTGGTAGGCGGCGGCCAGCACCATGAACGGGGTGAGCCGGCGGGCGCGGGCGAAGGCGTCGAGTTCGGGGCCGAGGCCGCGCAGGATCCGGGTGTGGAAGGCGCCCGCGCTGCTCGGTTCGGCGGGCCGGGGCCGGTCCAGCGGCAGGTCCAGGGCGGGCGCGTCGGCGAGCCGCTCGCGCCAGTGGGCGAGCGCCTCGGCGGCCTCGGGCCCGGCCAGCCAGGCGCGTTCGGCGGCGGCGTGGGCGGCGTAGGAGGGTGGGGCGGGCGGCTCGGGCGCGGGGACGCCGGCGCGGTGGGCGGCGTAGCGCTCGGCGAGTTCGGTGCGCAGCAGGCCGAGGCTCCAGCCGTCGGCGACGATGTGGTGCAGGACGAGGCAGAGCACGTGCTCCTGCTCGCCGGTGCGCAGCAGGGCGGCGCGCAGCAGCGGTCCGGCGGCGAGGTCGAAGCCGCGGTTGACCCGTTCGGCGAGGGCGGCGGCCACCTCGTCCTGCGGGCGTCCGCGCAGGTCGGCGAGGTCGAGCGGGACGGGCGTCGGCGCGTCGACGACGGCGGCGGGCCGGCCGTCCTCGGCGGGGAAGCGGGTGCGCAGCGCCTCGTGCCGGGCCACCACGGCGTCGAGGGCGGCGCGCAGCGACGCGGTCGACGGCTCGCCGGTCAGGCGCAGCACCAGCGGGATGTTGTAGGAGGGGTCGCCCGGGTCCAGCTGGTCGAGGAACCAGAGGCGTTCCTGGCCGACGGTCAGGGCGCTTTCCTGTGCGGGTTCGGCGCTCCGGCCGGGTTCGTGGACGGACTCCTGGAAGGTCGTGGACATGACACTCCTCGGCACTCGCCTCACGGCGGAACGGCAGTCTCGGACAACGCCCGGCCACATGCCCGCGGGGTGGGAGGGAGTAGCGCGCTCGGCGGATCGGCGGCGGGCCCCCGTATGGCCGCCGCAACGTCGATCATGCTAGGAAGCCCCCCCTTGCAGCGTCAATGGTCTGGACCAGTTTGGCCGGTGGGACCGGGGTGACCAATGGGACGAGCGGGGACGCCCCGGGACAACCGGCCCCTCGGGGGCGGCGTACCTCCCAAGGAGGAGACGGGCGGGCCCGCCTTCCGACGCCGGTGTGAACATGAACACGACCTCATGCCTACCGAACCGGCGTCACCCGCCTCCTACGCTCGAAGTCGATCATCGGGAACACCCCCGGTGACCAGCGACGACGAGCCGGACACCGGCCGCGCACGGACAGACCGGGAACGATGACCACCTACCGCCACACCCTCGCCGAACTCCGCGGGCAGCTGCGCCAGCTCCTCCTCAGCGGCGCCGCCATCGCCCTCGGCGTGGCCTTCCTCATCGCCTCGGTCAGCGGCAGCGGCGCCCTCGTCGACTCGTTCAGCCAGAGCGCCGCGGCCGAGGTCGGACCCGGGGACGTGCAGATCACCCTCCCGGCCGCCGACGCGCCGGACACTGCCGCCGCCACGGCCACCAACGCCGCCGACCGGGCGCGGCAGGTGCCCGGCGTCGCCGCGCTCGCCCCGCGCCTCACCGGCCGCGGCGGACTGCTGACCGCCGACGGGCGCCCGCTGGACGCGGCCGCCGTCGTCAGCTCCGTCGCCGCCGACCCCGGCCTGCGCTGGCAGCTGCTCAAGTCCGGGCAGTGGCCCGCCGGAGCGGACGAGGTGATGCTCGACGCCGACACCGCGCAGCGCCTGGGCCTGGGCCTCGGCCCCGGCTCCGACGTCCGGCTCACCCGGGCCGACGGCACGCCCGCCACCGCCCGGCTCACCGGCACCCTCGACGGCCGCGGCGCGCCCAGCCTCTCCGGACACCCCGTCATCGCCGTCCCGGAGAACGCCGTCGACCGGTACGCCGTCGGCGCCGTCGCGACCCGGCTCGACCTCCGCCTCTCCCCCGGCACCTCGCCGACCCGTACCGTCGAGGCGCTGCGCGAGGCACTGCGCGGGGCGCCCGGCAGCACCGCCCCCGCGCCCGAGGTGCACACCCGGGAGGTCTCCGTGCGGGACGCCACCCGGTCGAGCGGCACCCTGTACGGCGTGGTGCTGGTCGCCGCGCTCTCCTTCGTGCTGATCGCGCTCGCGGTCGCCCGGATGGTCGTCGGCAACACCTTCACCGTCGTACTCGCCCAGCGCACCCGCCAGCTGGCGCTGCTGCGCTGCATCGGCGCCGACCGCGTCCAGGTCCGCCGGCTGATCCGCCGCCAGGGCCTGCTGCTCGGCACGGGCGCCTCCGCCGCCGGCGTGCTGCTCGGCCTCGGCGTCTGCACCGCCGGCCAGGCCGTCGCGGCCCGTGCGGACCTCGGCCCGGTCCACCTCTCGCTCGCCCCCTCGCCGCTGGTCTGCGCCCTCGCCGCGCTGTTCGGCATCCTGCTCACGCTGCTCGCCGTCCGCGGCCCCGCCAAGGCCGCCTCCGCCGTCCCGCCGATCGCCGCGCTCGGCGGCACCGGGCACGGCGCCGGGCAGGGCGGGGCGGGCGGCACCGGCGCGCGGGTCCGGGCCACCGTGTGGGCGGTGTTCCTGCTGGTGGCGGGCACCGCCCTGGTCGTGCTCGGCACGCTCACCGCGCCGCCGCTCTCGCTGCTCGCCGTCACCGTGGGCGCCATCGCGAGCTTCTTCGGCGTCCTGCGGCTCGCCCACCGGCTGCTGCCCGCCGCGGTCGCCCTGCTCGGCGGCCCGGCCCGCCGCCTCGGCGGGACCGCCGGCCGGCTCGCCACCCAGCAACTGCGCCGCAACCCGCTGCGCACCGGCGCCACCGGCTCCGCGCTGCTGCTCGGGGTGACCGTGATGGTCGGCGCGGTCACCGCCCTGTCGATCACCTCCCACTCGCTGGTGCCCGCGCTCTCCGCCCGCCAGCCCGGCGTGTTCTCCGCGACGGCCGCCGGTGGTGACGGTGCCGGTGGTGGCGGCGCCGCTGGTGGCGCCCTGCCCGCCGGGGCGCTCGCGGCGCTTGCCGGGGAGCGCGAACTCTCCGTCACGCCGGTCCGCTCGGCCACCGTGCGCGTCGACGGCCGCGACACCGTGGTCGCCGCCGTCGACCCCACCGGGCTCAACCCCACCGCCGACGACGTCGACCGCGCCCGCGCGCTGACCGACGGCACCGCCCTCGGCGGCATCGAAGGCGGCCGCACCCTCACCGTGACCGGCACCGCAGGCCGCCCCGACACCACCCTGCGCGTCGAACCCGGCCGCAGCCCCCTCCCGTTCACCCTCCAGACCGACGCCACCCTGCTGGTCACCCCCGCCACCCTCGATCGGATCGCCCCCGGCGCCCCCGCCACCACCGTCTGGATCACCCCCGCCGCCGGCACCGACCGCCCCACCGCCCGCCGCGCCATGGACCGCGCCCTCGCCACCCACCCGCGACTCACCGTCACCGACACCGCCGCCCAGGCCGAGAGCCTGCGCTCGCTGCTCGACCGGATGATGCTGATCTCGATGGCCCTGCTCGGCTCCTCCGTGGTCATCGCCGGCCTCGGCGTCGCCGCCGCGCTCGTCCTCAGCATCAACGAACGCTCCCGCGAGATCGGCATGCTGCGCGCCGTCGGGATGTCCCGCAGCCGGCTGCGCCGCATGCTCACCCTGGAGGCACTGCTGCTCTCGCTCGCCACCGCCCTGCTCGGCACCGCCCTCGGGATCGGCTACGGCTGGGCCGGCGCGCGCTCCGTCACCGCCACCCTCGGCACCCTCGGCGGCCCGCCCGTGCTCCCCGTCCTCGCCGCGCTCGCCCTCACCGTCCTCACCGGCCTCGCCGCCGCCGTCCTTCCGGCCCGCCGCGTCGCCCGGATGACCGCCATCGCCGCCATGCGCACGACGTAGCGGTCCCCGCCCTCCTGCGCCGAACTCTGAACTCGGCGTTCAACGTTGCGCACCCGGCGCGGAACCCGGCGAGGCAACCGGCGAGGCAACCGGCGCACTGGCCTCACCCGGTTCCCTGCGGATGCGCCATGCCGACCAGCACCGCAACGGTCTTCTGCAGATCGGCCACTTCGTTCTCCAACTGGGTGAGGCGCTGATCCACCTGTGGATTGACAAAGGTGCCGGTGACGACGACGTCTCCCTCGAACCTTCCGGCGTATCCGGTCGGATTCTTGGCCAGCAAGGCCGGCTGATCCGCGTTTTTCGTCTCCGCCCATACACCGACGAAATTCCGGCTGGAACCCACGACCCCGGCCTGCTCGATGCTGGTGCCGACAACACCGCGGCCGTTGGGTCCGTCCGCGGTGCCCAGGACCCCGTAACCGGTCTTGGTGTTCCCCTCAACGGCGGTGTGGGCCGCGCTGACTCCGACGACACCACGGCCGGTTGGTGCCGCCTGCCCGAAAAGCGCGTCGCCTCCCGCCGTGTTCTCTCCCTCGACGGCAGGTGTGGCGGCGTCGTTGGACGTCTCGAAGGTTGCCATGCCATCTTCCCCTCATCGCCTTGACTCCGGAGACGACTGCCCACCGCACCGGCCGGCCGGGGTCCGTCCCACCGGCGCGTACGGCTTCCGGTCCGGCAAGTCACCCGATACGTCTGTTCTCCAGCCTTCGCTCCGCACCGAGCATCCGCAACTCGGACCGTTGGCGGAGCGGCGCGCGTTTCCCCGCACTCCCGAGATGCCGTCAGCGGGGAGCCGATGGGCTCGACCCGCGCGTTCGCGGAGCACCGGTGGTGGCGGCCGGCCGCTCCCACGGTGCCGCCGCCGCAGGCCCCGTGAACGTCTCCACCCGGCCCGGCTCGGCCCGAAGCACCCCACCCGCACCGGGGACGTGCGCGCTCACCGCGCTCTTCCGCCGCAAGCCCTAGGATCGGCGCATGACCAGGGACACACGGATCGAACAGGCCGAACTCCATTACGAGAGCGCCGTGTTCGGTGGCGACGGCAGCGGACTGGCGGCGGCGGAGCAGGGGTTGGACGGGGTCGAGGCGGACCTGGCGCTGGCCCGGGGGCGGTTGCTGCACGCCCGGTTCCTGGCGGACCGGGTCGCGGACCCCCGCGCGCTGGAGCTGTTCGAGCGCGCCGCCGCGCTCTACCGGGAGCTCGGCGACACCCGGGGCGAGGGCGAGGCGCTGTTCTGGGCCGGAACGTTCCACCAGGTCGTCCGGGACGACGCGCCCGCCGCGCTCCCCGTCCTGGAACGCGCGCTCGCCCTCGCCACCGGCGCCGACGACCTGCTGACCCAGTCCTACGCGCTGCGGCACCTCGGCATCGCCGCCCACGCCGGCGGGCGGCTCGCCGAGGCCCGCGAACGGCTGGAGGAGTCCACCCGCCTGCGCTGGGAGCTGGGCTTCCTGCCCGGCGTCGCCGCCAATCTGGTCGGCCTCGGCTACCTCGCCGCCCAGCAGGACCGGCGCGAGGACGCCGCAGCCGTCCTCGCCGAGGCGACCGAACTGGCCACGACCGCCGAGGCCCACGGCATCCTGCGCCAGATCACCGAGGCGCGCAAGGACCTCGACCTTCCCTAGCCCCGTCCACCCTCCCCCGAGCCGCCTACCCGCCGGGCCCCCCGACCGCCGTGTGCCCCCGTCAGCTGCCCTGGTAGGCGAAGGCCGCCCAGACGTCGAGGGCGTCGGGGTCACGGCAGGCGAGGGAGACGAGTTCGGGTGGCGCGTCCGGAGGCAGGCGACGGTCGGGGTCGAGCGCCCACAGCTGGGTGCGGCGCAGCGCCTCGGCGGGCGGGTCACCGGCGGCGAGGCGGCCGTGGAAGACGTACATCAGCACGCACACCATCTCGTCCACCACCTCCCAGCGCGAGCCGACCACCCCCGTCGCCCCGGCGGCGAGGAAGGCACTGGAGAGGGTGAGCGCCTCGTCCACGTCGCCGCCGGTGTGGTCGCTGACGCAGGCGTCGAGGACGACCAGGCCGCCCGGGGAGTCCGGCGGGCGGCCCTGGGCCTGGCGCAGGATGTCGCCCACCGGCAGCCGGCCCGACCGCTCCCCGGCCCGCGGGCCGGGCGCGAGCCCGAGATAGGCGTCCAGCGGCGACTCCCCGGACGGCACCGCGTGGCAGGCCAGGTGCAGGACGGACGCCCCGGCCCGCCCGGGCGCGGGCAGCGCGGCCAGCACCTCCGCCGGGGTGCCCTCCCCCTCGGCGTCCTCGACGTAGCCGAGCAGCGTGCCGTGCGGGTAGTAGTCGGCATGCAGGTACTCGGCCTCGGCCTCGGCGAACATCAGCTCCCGGGTCGGATCACCGACGACCACCGGCCGTTCGGCGAGCGGCAGCCGGGGCCGCCGGACCACCTCGCAGAACTGCCGCGCGGAGGCCGCGTACGAGATCACCGCCCGTTCCACGGCCCGCACCGGCCGGCCGCCGTCCCGCAGCCCGCTGCTGAGCAGCGCCGCGTGCCAGGGGACGCCGCCGAGTTCGCCGAACGGCACCAGGACCAGCCGCGGCGGTGCGTCCGGGCCGCGGCGAACGGCCGCCCGCAGGGCGGGATGGCGCAGCAGCGGGCGCAGCACGGTGGTACCGGCCCAGTCGCAGAGTTCGGCGAGGGTGGCCCGCCAGCGGCGCCGGGCGGCGACCCGCCGTGGGTGCCGGGGCGGCAGACCGTCCAGGGTGGCCTGCCGGTCCAGGTGCGCCTGCCGGTAGGCGGCGAGCGGACCGCGCCCGGCGGAGCGCACCGCGTCGGCGCGGACCAGGGTGAGCGCCAGCAGGTGCAGGGCACCCGCGCCGTCCTCGCCGGGCGTGACCAGCACCGCCTCGCCGCTGCGCCCGGTGCCGGGCGGCAGCAGGTAGACGAGGGCGTCGGCGCCGGCCGCGCGCAGGCCGCGGGCGATCTCGTCGAGCGGCGGCGGGGCCATCAGCGCCTCCCCGGCCGGGGAGGCGGCGAGCGCGGTGAGCGCGCGGCGGCGCAGGTCGTCCGGCATGGGGATGCCGGCACCGTCGGGCAGGGAGTCGAGCAGGGTGCCCGGCAGGCCGAGCAACGCGTCGAAGTCGAAGGGGTCGGCGGCCGGGCCGTCCTGGGGGGCGCCACCGGCCAGCCAGGAGTCGGCGAGCTCGGGGTGTCCGGTGGTGCGCAGCAGGTCCGGGACGTCGGTGGTGGCGGTGGAGGCGTGCAGCACCAGGCCCCGGCCCAGCTCCAGCGCCTCCACGGCGGCGCGCAGGTACGGCTCGCCGCCGGGCGCCGCCCCGTCCGGCGTCTCCTGCGACGCCTCCTCCGGCGCCTCCTCCGGCTCCTCCTCCCGGTCGGCGAGGTACCACCGGGCGATGGTCAGCGCACGCGCCGCGCTCTCCCGGGCCACCACGAGCGCCGGGGCCGCCGCCGCCTGCAGCAGCGTGGCCGCGGCCGTCTCGCGCAGCCCGGCCAGCCCGGCCTCGCGGCCGGCCCGCCGGTCGCCCGGCCCCAGCCGCGCGCGGTGGGCGTCGGCGATGAGCCGGCTCACCGCCGCCAGCACCTGGGTGGGCGTCCCGCGCCGCAGCCGTTCGCGCAGGGCCCCGGCGGTGGCCAGCAGGTCGACGGCGTCGGCGGGCCGGCGCGCGGTACGGTAGCGCAGCATCAGCAGGACGGCCCGCAGCAGTTGGGCACGGATGCCCTCCCTGCTGGCGGGGTCGGGGTCCGCTTCGGCGAGGAAGGTGTCGAGGTACCGCAGCGCGGTCTCGACCTGGCGCTCCGAGAAGGCGGCGGACACGGAGAACAGCGCGAGCCCGCCGAGCGCGCTGGCCGCCCGCATGGTGAGCATGCCCTTGTACAGGTGCCCGGCCGGGGTCCGCTCCGCCGCCTCCACCATCAGTGCGACGGCGCGCGGCAGCATGTCCATCGGCCCGTGGAGCGCGAGGACGAACATGGCCGAGCCGAAGTCGCCGAGGGCCAGCAGCCGCAGGGGGTCGTCCTCGGGGATCGCCGCGACCAGCGGTTCCAGCGCGGTCACCGTCCGGGCCATCGACGGGACGTCACCGGTCGTCACGGCCACCTGGAGGTCCAGCATCAGCCGGGTCCGTTCCAGGGCCGGCCGCTGGGTGGCCAGGAGCCGCTCCACGCCCGGGTATTCGGAGGCCGACAGGTGCGCGACCACCTCGTCGATGTAGCGGCGGCAGGCCTCCAGGTCCTGGTGGTCACCGCCGACGAGGTAGCGCTGGTAGAGGCTGCCCGCGAGGTTCTCCAGGTAGACCACCCGGTTGACGTCGTCCGGCGCCGCCCGGCGGAACGCGGCGCGCTGGTGGCGGATCGCCGCGTCGAGGTCACTGACGGCGTTGGTGAGCGCGAACCGCTTGGCCATCGCCGCCGCCAGTGAGCCGTGCAGTTGCTCCTCCGACCACAGGGTGTCCGAGGGCCGGTCGCGGGCGGAGCGGGCGGACTCGAGCAGGTCGATCGCCCGGTCCAACTCGGCCCGGTCGGTGGAGAACTCCGTCCTCGACAGGGATGCGTCGGCGAGGTGCTGGAGGATCTCGCCGCGCAGGACGCCGTGCTCCCCCTCCTCCATGGTGTCCGCCGCCCGGGTGAGGTGGTGGACGGCGTCCTCGATGCGGTACGTCTGCGGGTCGTGCTGGCCCAGCGTGTGGACGAGCGAGCCGAGCACCGCGTGCGACGGGGGCCGCACCGGGTCGTCCTCGGCCATGCCGGCCACGCCCTCGCGCAGCACCCCGACCGCCTCCCGGGCCTCGGCACTGACGGTGTGGCCCCGCCGGCGGGCGAGGGCGGAGAGGGTGTTGCCGAGCAGCCAGCGCACGGTCCCGCCCTGCGGGTGCTCGGGCGGAAGCAGCCGGCGCAGCTCGCGAAGGCGGGCGAGCCGGTGCGCGGCGTCCTCGGGGCGGATACCCCCGCCGTCGCCCCGGGCGGCGTACAGGTCGACCAGCCGGAGGGCGGCGAACAGCCGGAAGGGGGAGTCCGGCGCGGCGGTGGCCGTGATCGCCTCCAGATGGGTGAGGGCGCGCTCGGTGCACCGCTCGTCCGGGTCGCCCGGCCCGTCCAGCAGCAGCCGGGCGAGGCGTTCCCGGGCCAACAGCTCGATCGGGTCGGCGACCTCGTCCGGTCCCGGCTCGGCGTCGGGGGCGGGGCGGTACGGCGGCTCCCCGGGTTCGCCCCACGGCTCCGGGTACACCCGTTCGAGCAGACTCTCCAACACGGCTTCGGCGGCCTTTCGTTCAGCGGCGGCGCGGTCGCCGTCGCTGTCGTTGCGGTCGCGGTCGACGCCGTCGCGCTCCGCCCGGTCGGCGAGGGCGCGGCCGAGGGTGACGAGCGCCAAGTGGTGCTGCGCGTCGTACGCGGCCTCCGCCTCCTCCGCCGCGACGTCCCCGGCCTCGGCCCGCCAGGGATCGGACGGCACCGGGAGGGGACAGACGAGCCGCAGCAGGTCGATCGCCCGGTCCAGGTCCTCCGGGCGGGCCGCCGGGTCGGCGACGCCGACGACCGCACCGTCCTCGAAGCGCGCGTGCAGCAGCAGCCCGAGCCGGAACGCCGCCTCCGCCCACTCCGGCGCCTCCCGGTCGAACGCGGCCATCGTGAACGCCAACAGCTCCGCCGCTTCGGCCCGTTCGGCGAGCACGGCGGGCCGCAGCTCCTCGTCCTCGACGAACTCCGGCTGTCCGGCGGCCCACCAGTAGCGCACGGACAGCGTCAGCCCGACCAGGTAGCGCGCCTCGGCGAGCGCCCCCGGCGGCACCTCCGGACCCGCCTCCTCCAGCTGGGTGCGCGCCGCCGAGAACGCGGTGAGCGCCCCGGACAGCGCCAGGCCGGCCCGCCGCCGATCGGGCGCCGCGTCGTACTCCTCCAGCAGCCGCCGACCACGCCCGACCAGCACCTGCGTCTCGTCCACCACCGCCACCGGTCCTCCCCTCCCCGCACCACGATCTCGCACCACGATCTCGGACGACGGGCGACCGCACCGCCGACACCTTGTCAATCCCCGCCGCCAACCGCCGGAACCACCCCGTCCGATCCTTCGTTCGAGTGGTTTGAACACCACGGCACCGACCAGGAAAGAAAGCCGATGCGGCCGCTGCTGCTGATCGACGTCGACGGCCCCCTGAACCCCTACGCGGCCAAGCCGCACCGCCGCCCCGAGGGCTACACCACGCACCGCCTCCTCACCCCGCGCTGGGAGGCCGCCGAACGCCGACGCCTGACCGCGTACGGACTGCCCGACAGAACCGCCAAACCCCTGCGCGTCTGGCTCAACCCGGAACACGGTCCGTCCCTCACCGCGCTGCCCTTCGATCTGGTCTGGGCGACGACCTGGGAGAACGGATCACCCTTGCACCTTGTTCCCGACCTGCGGAAACGGCGTGAGGTGCAAGAGGCGACGATGCTGCCGTAGCACCTCACAGCTCGGTGGCAGCCCCCGCCTGGTTTGCCCGGCCGGCCCGTGCGGCTGCGCGGGCTGCCTCTTCTCGGCTGCGCAGGGGGATCTTCCAGGCTTCGAAGAGGATTTCCATGCGGCGGCGGGTCACGCCGTAGTACGCCATGAGGGTGGAGAGCGAGGTGCCGCCCTTGTAGAGGCGGGTGGCCTCTTCGCGGTCCACGGCGGGGTCGCTGTCCACCGGGCCCTTGGTGGCTTCCCAGTTCCGGAGCCATTTGGCCATGGTGCCCTCCGACACCCCGTGGCTTTGGGCGAGCACGATCACCGGGGTTCGGTTCGCGTACGCGGTGATCAGGTCGGTGCGGGCCTTGCCGGTGGGCTCGGGGATCTTGGGTGGCACGGAGGTCCGTTCGGTCTTGCGGGTTCCGGGCATGTCGAGAGCGCCCCCGTTTCGTGACTGCGGGGGTCGTCACGAAACGGGGGCTGGCCCGCCGCCGGGGGTTGAGGGCGGCGGGGGTGCGAGGTGGTCAGTTGCCAGCAGCGCGGAAGGTCACGACGACGTCCGCCCACTGCTGCTTCGTGTTCGGCTCGTACGTCCAGCGGCCCACATCCTGGGCAACGCGCCGCGCGTGCTTGAGCAGGGCCTCGCCGAAGTGGTACACGCTCGGGTCGAGTTCAAGCGGTCTCCACTGGCGCGCGGCGGAGGCGATCAGTTGCGCGGCGAGCCGTTCGAAGTCGTCGGCGGCCGACCAGCCGATGTTGTCGGGAATTCCGCGCAGGCCCGGCAGGCCATCCGGGCCGGGCACCGCGGCCTGTCCCAGGAATGTGTACTCGGCGTGCCACTGCTTGCCGTCGGGGTCGAAGGTGCCGGGGCCGGAACTGTCACTCATGGGGGTGTCCCTGGGGGTCGGGAGTGCGGGTTCGAAAAGGGAGCCGCCGACCGTTCGCACTGGCCGGACGACGTATGTGTGGCAGTCGGTGTGCTCGCCGGTCGGGACGAATCCCGCTTTGAGCAGGACGCGGCCGGAGGCCGGGTTGTCAGGGTGGTGCTTGGCGTGGACCTCCGGCAGACCGAGGCGGCCGAACGCCAGGGCGAGGATGTTGTGAACCCCCTCGGTGGCGTAGCCCCGGCCCCAGGAGTCGGGGCGCAGGATGTAGCTGATGGCGGCGGCGGGGCGGTCCACGTGGAGCTTGAGGACGCCGAGCAGGTCACCGTCCACGACCAGGCCGAGGGTGTGGAGCGTGCGCGGGCTCTGCTTCGCCGCAGCGACGGCATCGGCCACGAACTCCTGCGCGTCGCGGAGTTCCATCGGGCCCCGCCCCAGGCACCTGACCGACTCCGGGCCGTAGATCCGCTGCACCGATTCGGCGTCATCGGGCTCCAGCTCCCGCAGCTCGATCACGCGTCCGCTGCCTTCACGAGCATGGTCAGCTCGGCGGCACTCGGCCTGTGGTCGGGGGCGGCCAGCAGGACGTGCCGCAGGCGGGCTTGGAGGGACGGCCACGGCAGGCGGGTGGTCAGCGGGACGGCGCGGTGGGCGATGGCCTTGCGCAGGGCATCCAGCGGCGTTCCCTTGGCGAGCCCGGCCGTCTCGTAGTCCAGCGGCCAGGTGCCGGTGACGCAGGTCCACAGGGTGCCGGCTAGAGCGTAGACGTCGGCGCTCTGCGTGGTCTCGACGGGTTGGGGTCCGTTGATGATCCGGGCGGCCAGCTCGGGCGCGGTGAGGTGGATCATCGTGCCGTCGAACGTCGACCCCGGCGTGATGCCGAGCCGGCGGGACCACGCGAAGTCCATCAGCCGAACACCCTGCTCGGTGTGGATGCCGTGCTGGGGCTGGAGGTCGCCGTGCACCCATCCGGCCTCGTGCAGGTCGGTCACCGCCCGGCACAGATCGACCGCAGCGGCGAGGGCTTCGACCCGCCCGCCCTCGCCCGTGCGGACCGGGCGGAAGACGTCCCAGGTGGACGGTCCGGTCAGCCACGGGGTGACGAACCAGACCCCGCCGTCGAAGCGGCCGACGGTCACGGTGTAGCCGGGGAGCTGGTCCAGCACGGAGGCTTCGCGGGCGGTGACCTCGGCGGCCTCGCCGGTGCCGAGCTTGATGCTCACCACCCCGCGCGGCCCGCTGGCCTTCCACACCGCCGAGCCCCGCCGGTCGCTGACCTCCTCCAGCTCCAGCGCCCCGCAGGCGGCCTCCGCTGCCCTCAGTGCCGCTCTGGCCTCGGAAGGGAACTCGCCCATTCTCGTACTGCCTTCCACTCGCAGGGGATGTGCTCGAAGACGTCCCGGCCGTCGTCCACCGCCACGGACAGCGCCGTGGCGAGGTCGGGAGTCGCCTCCAGGAACTTCGGGTCCAGCGGCCGGACGCCCGCCCGCACCGGCAGGAACGAGAACGGCGGCGGCGGGATGCTCTGCCCGCGCCGGCCGGTCTCGACCGCCCCCTGGGCGAACTTCCCGAACATCACGCCGACCGGGGTGTAGAGGTTCTTGAGGGCCCAGTGCGGCCAGGCCATCAGCTCCCGGTGGTCCGCCCCTTCGCAGTGCCCGACCAACACCACGTTCTCGCACGCCAGGAGGCCGAACGGGCGGCCCATGAGCGGGCGAACCCACTCCGCGGCCTGGACCCCGGCGTAGAACAACTCCGCTTCCACGGCGTAGCGGTGGCTGCCCGGGGCGATCTCGTAGACGGTCCACCCGGTCATGCCCCGGCGGGCGGAGGGCCGCAGGAACGGGCAGTGCTCGGTCAGGTCGGCGAGGTAGCCGTCCACGTCCACGCTGACGGGGTTCTCCGTGCGGGCCTCGGTGAGGCGGAGCGCCCCGGCGGTGAGCCGGGACGCCCCGTCGTGTGGTGCGGTGATCACAGGTAGGACGCCGCCGGGGCCACGTCGTCGCCGTCGCCGCCGGTGGGCGAGCAGTCCCACTCCGCCCAGACCTGGCCGGTGTGACGGTAGCGGGCCAGGGCCTCGGTGTTGACGGTGCCGTTGGCGTCGGTGAACCACGCCTCCGGCAGGGGGCCGTACGCTTCCTCGTAGGCGCTCACCCACGAGATGAAGCCGCTGCCCGCGCTCTCGGCGTGGGCCAGCTTGCGGCCGGCGTGCCGGAGGGTGAACGCCTCGTGCGCGGCCGGGTCCGCGACGAGGGTGTGCCACGCCGCGTCGATCGCGCCGGAGAACATCTGCGGGCCGATGTCGCCCGCGTCGATCCGGCGGGCGGTGATGGTGAAGAACTTGCCCAGCTCGTCCAGCTCCACGGTGGAGCTGGGGGTGGTGGCGGTGCTCACGTGCCTCTCCAATCGGGTTGGCTCTGCTCGCCCGGGTGCGAACGGGCAGTCGTGCGTGGTGCCCCGGCCCGTCGGGGGTTCACGACGAGCCGGGAGTTCATGGGGCTCCCGGGGGCGCGACTCGACGGTCAGCAGCGGCCGGAGGCGATGAGCGCGGTGGCCACGACCGCGAGCAGGACCAGCGCGACCGTCTGCGCGATGGCCACCGGCAGCGGGGTCGGGAGTCCTCGGGCGGCCCGGTCGGCGGCCTCGCGGTACTCCTCCTGTCCGTCGTCCACGGCGGCCTACGCCGGGCGCTTGTCGAGCGCGGCCCGCATCGCGGCGCGGCGGCGGGGCCGGCGGGCGCGGGCGATGCAGTCGTCGCAGATCGAGTGGCAGGTGCTCTCGTTGTCGCCGGGGGCCTGGAGCGTGGTGCCCGCGCAGACCAGCGTTTCGCGGTGGCAGACCCAGCAGGTCCCCTGCCGGTAGCCGTCGGGGCGGTCCACGACCACCCCCTCGCCCACGATCCGTACCGGCGTCGGCGGGGGGATGTCCCCTCGGACGGGGAGCGGCGAGGTCACGCGGACGGGTAGCGGTTGGGCGCTCATTCCGCGGGCTCCAAGTCGGTCAGGAGGACCATCTGCGGGTAGGGGTCGCTGGAGCTGTCCGGGTTCACCCAGGCGTGGTTGGCGAGCTTGCTCGGGGTCTCGGCGACGGTGCCCGTCCAGCCGGCCGTCCGGTGCCGGACCGGGTCTCCCTGGATCACACTGGCGTGCGGTGTGGTGGTGCTCGTTGCCGATCAGGCCGCGCGGCCGGCGGGGTGGCGGTTGACTCCCGCCACGACCACCGCGTCCATGCCGGGGTGGGCCCTGATGTACTCGGCCGACAGGAGGAAGCCGTAGCGCCCGCAGATGTCGCATCCCCAGGTGTCGTCGGTGGGCGACGGGGAGTCGTACGCCGTCTGAAGGAAGCAGAACGGGCACAGCGGCGGCGGTTCCATGCGCTGGCGTGCGGCCTTGGGCATGGCGGTCATGCCGCCGGACTGCGGGCCTTGCAGTCCCGGCAGACGCAGGAGGAGAGCACGGCGTCCCGCTGGAGCAGGGAGCCCACGGAGGGGGGACTGCCAGTGGGGTTCGCTGCTCGGTAGTCGTCCAGCGGGTTCCAGCCAGCGGCCGGTCGGTTCGACTCACTCTTGCTCGGGCCGGTCACGACCTCGCGGTACTCACGCGGGGGGGGTTGCGTCTCGCCATCGGTCTGTCCTCCTTCGCCGCGGCGGTGGGGGGTGCGTGATAGACCGTAGGGAGTCGGCTACAGACGGTGCCACGAAGTTGCACGCGGTTGCACAGGTTCACCCGAGAGCGCTGCGGGCCTTGGCGATTCGGCTTCGTGCTTCGGCTCCGTGAACTGCGATCTTGGCCAGTTCGGCGAAGGCACGAAGGTAGGTGCGGATCTCACCAGGAGCGGTGACGTTGACCTCCGCCGCAAGCGTCTCGACTGCCACAAGGCTCTCGTCGAATGCGTAGAACGCTTCGAGGGGCCAGACGGTCCGGCGAGCCCGAAACGGGATCACGCCGACGGAGACGTTCGGAAGGGACGAGACCCCGAGCAAGTGGTCAAGTTGACCAGCGAGTGCTTCGTCATCGCAGACGCCGTAGTAGAGAACGGCCTCTTCCAGGATCAGGGCGAACTGATGGCTGGCATCGTGCAGGACACGGGATCGCTTCAGCCGGGCCTTGACCGCGTCCTCCACGTCGTCCGGAGTGCCCTGGAAGGTCGTAATCGAACGGAGAAGCCCGGTCGCGTACGGTGCCGTCTGCGTCATCCCCGGCATGACGTTGGAGGCGTACACCTTGAATTTTCGTGTCCGCTGGTAGAGCGGCAGCGTCTTTTGATGCACCCGCCTCATGCCGTCGCGGTGGAGGTCTCGCCACTGCGTGTACATCGACTCAGCGGTCCGCGACACTGCGATCAGATCCGCTGCCTTCTCCGCAGACCCACACGCTGTGCACCAAGCACGGATGTCGCTGTCGGAGGGAACCGTCAGGCCGCGGGCGATGCGGGATGACTTGGACTTGTGCCACCCGCACCGCGCGGCCAGTTCAAGCCCTGAAAGTCCGGCGTCCCGCCGGATCTGGTCGAGCTGATCGGCGAGCGCCTTCCGTGCGGCTTGGGCACTGGAGAGAGGAGAAGAGGACATGAACTGGCCGGCTGCGGTGACTACTCGGCGACGCTGAATGCCTCATGAGGGACAGCACGCTCCCACACAGCGTCGAAAGCCGCCGCGCAGTTGCGCGCCACAGCGGGATCGTCACTCTGATCGGTGTGCACCCATCGGCCGTCGCCGTCAAAGATGTTGAACTGGACGGTCTTGCCGTCGAACAGCCAGAAGTCGTTTCCGGGCAGCAGGAGATCAGAGGCGCCCCGGCGAGGGAGCCAGCGCACCTGCTCGCCGCCGGCCACGTTGGTGAACGTGAACGAGTGCTCGTACCGGATGTACTCGCTGGCGGGCTCCGAAATGACCCTGGCTCGTCGCAGGGAGACACCGTTGGCGGTTACCTCCTGGACGAGGTCCAGCCACGGCCTCCACCACGACGCGCGATCAGCAGGGTCGAGTCGGTGACCGGACTTCCATGCGCGAAAGCCTTCGTCCTCGTTGTCGACCGCGTAGACATCGCGCAGTTCCAGGTGGACCGCCGACTCCCGCGCAGACCTCAAAAGGTCAGCGAAGCTGTTCAAGCTCTGCGACATCCAACGCCTCCTTGAGCGCCTTGGCCATGCGGGCAGGGATGCGGACCACGGTCTCATGATCCGGGATCGGACCGTCAGCCAAGCAGTCCGCCGTCGTGGCCTCGTCAATCTTCCACCCCTGAATGACGAAGTCCCTTGTCTCGGGGTCTACCCACACAGTGGGAGAGCCGTGATCCCCCGACTTCTCGTCCTTCGCAACGAACCGTAGTGCCATCTGATCCTCCCGTGTCGAGCCGGTTGCGCTCAGTTGCAAACCTGAGCCGGTGCTCATACTCCGCCCTGAAGGCTCCCCCTGTCAGGACTTTCCTCCACCACGTGGACCCGCGCACCGGCCTGACCATCGCCGACTTCACCACCCTGGCCACCTGGGCCGCCGCCGGGCCACCGGCGGACCGGACGCACCCGTGCCGGACGACGCCGCCCCGGCCACCCGGGAGCGGGCGTTCTCAGGTGTCGTAGCCACCGTCCCACGGGGCGTGGAACCCCCGACAACCGGCCGCGGCCCCGGCTCCGGGCGGGTGAGGGGTGGCGGGGCCGATCGGATGGATCATCAGTCTTTTCACCCGGCCTGCGGATCGGGTGGGCGGTCGGCCGGGCCCTCGTCGCCGACGATCGGCCCAGCAGACCCCCTCCGGACCGCAGAGAGGCCCCGCACCATGAGAAGACGTTCCCCGGCCCGTACGCTCGGCGCGGCGGCGCTCGCCGTCGTCGGGCTGCTCCCGCTGACGCTCGGCGCCGCGCCGGCCGCCGGGCCCGCCGCCGCACCCGTGGCCGTGAGGACGGCCGGCGAGGATTCCGCCGAGGCCCGGGAGCTGAGCCCGGAGCTTCAGGCGCAGCTGGACGAAACGATCCAGCAGGTGATGCGGGAGGCGGGCATCCCCGGTGTACAGGTCGACCTGTGGATCCCCGGTCAGGGCGGCTACCTGCGGGCGTTCGGCGTGGCCGACAAGGAGACCGGCGCGCCCATGACCGACCGCCTGAACATGCGGATCGGCAGCGAGACCAAGACCTTCACCGCCACCGCCGTGCTGCAGCTGGTGGACGAGGGCCTGATCGGCCTCGACGACCCGATCGCGAAGTACCTCGACGGCGTCCCGTCCGGCGAGGAGATCCGGGTGCGCGACCTGCTCGACATGCGCAGCGGCCTCTTCCCGTACAGCTCGGACGAGGACTTCATCAACGCGTTCCTCGCCGACCCCGACCGCGTCTTCACCCCCGAGGAACTGCTCGCATACGGCTACAAGCACGAGAACGAGTTCGCGCCGGGCTCGCAGTTCCAGTATTCGAACAGCAACTACATCCTGCTCGGCCTGCTGGTCGAGCGGGTGAGCGGCCGGAGCCTGGAGGCTTTCGTCCACGACCGGATCACCGAGCCCAGCGGGCTGCGGCGCACCCTCTTCCCCCGGGGCACCGAGCTCCCCGAGCCGTACGCCCACGGCTACACCGACCAGACCCCCAGCGGCGCGGTCGCCGACTCCACGCACTGGGACCCCTCGTGGGCCTGGTCGGCGGGCGCGCTGGTCTCCGACCTGCACGACCTCGGCCGCTGGGCGAAGGACGTCGCCACCGGCACCCTGCTGTCGCCCGGCACCCAGGCCCAGCGCCTGGCCGTCCTGCCGACCGGCGTCCCCGGCGCGGGCTACGGCCTCGGGATCTTCGACATCAACGGGTGGATCGGCCACAACGGCTCGCTGCCCGGCTACGAGAGCCTCACCATCTACCTGCCGGAGGAGTGCGCGACCCTGGTCGTGCTGCTCAACACCGACATCTCGTCCGAGGGTTCCGAACCCAGCACCCTGCTCGGCCGGGCCATCACGAGCGTGATCACCCCCGATCACATCTACGACATTCCGCCGGGCAAGTAGCCCCGAGGCCGGGAACCGGGCCGCGGAGTGGGAAGTCGGACCGGCCGACTTTCCACTCCGGCGGGGTGGCGGGCGGCCCGGCCTGGCAAGCTGGGCGGGTCGGGGCCTCCGGCGGGGACGACGGGACGAGGGGCGGGCGGTCTTCATGGGGGACGGCAGCCGGGACGGTGGCGAGGGCGCCGGGGCTGCGGCTCCCCCGCCGTTCGATCCGGAGTTGAGTGCCGCGCTGACGGCCGCGGGCGCGGTGGCACGGGGGCCGGTCACCCCGGAGAACCTCGCCGCGTGGCAGGAGCGGGACGCCGCCGTCCGCCCCCGCCCCACCGTGGAGGCGCTGCGGGACGGCGGGCGGTTCGAGGTGGCGGAGCTCGACGCGTCGGGCGTGCCGCTGGTGAGCGCCCGGCCCGCCGGGGCGGGCGGCCCGCTGCCGCTGCTGTACTACCTGCACGGCGGCGGGCTGATCACCGGCAACGCCTGGTCGGTGCTCCCCCGTCTGCTGCGGGAGTTGGCGGAGCCGCTCGGGATCGCCGTGGTCTCCGTCGAGTACCCGCTGGCGCCGGCGGCGCCGTACCCCGCTGCGGTCGAGGCCTGCTTCACCGGGCTGCGCTGGACGGCCGACCGGGCGGAGCGGCTGGGCGTCGACGCCGGGCGCGTCGTGGTCGGCGGCAAGAGCGCCGGGGGCGGCCTCGCTGCGGCGCTCGCCCTGCTGACCCGCGACCGCGGCGGACCGGTCCCGGTCGGACAGCTGCTGCTGAGCCCGATGCTCGACGACCGCAACGACAGCTTCTCCGCCCGCCAGTCGGCCGGCCACGACACCTGGGACCGGACCTCCAACGCGACGGCCTGGCGGGCCGCGCTCGGCGAGCTCCACGGCGCCCCCGACCTGCCGCCGTACGCGGCCCCGGCGCGGGCCGCGGACCTGTCGGGACTGCCCCCGGCCTACGTCGAGGTGGGGTCGGCCGAGACCTTCCGCGACGAGGCCGTGGCCTACGCCGACGGGATCTGGCGGGCCGGCGGCGGGGCCGAACTGCACGTCTGGCCGGGCGCGTTCCACGGCTTCGACACCTTCGCGCCGGAGGCGGCGCTCAGCCGGGACGCCCGCGACGCCCGGACCCGTTGGCTCCGCCGGATCCTCGCGCGCTGAGTACCCGGACGGCGGCGGCTACCGCGCGGCCGGTCGCGGCGGGGAGCCGAGGAGGCCGGCGAGGGCGAGGTGGTCGTGGAAGTCGCGGCTGTGCACGATGAGGCCGTCGCGCACGCGCAGCACCTGGAGGTTGGCGACGGTCAGCTCCCGCCCGGTGGTGCGGTGGCGGACGTCGTAGTCCCATTCGCCGACGACCACCTCGGGGTCGTCCGTCGCGCGGACCACGACGTTGCGGGCGCCCAGGTCCAGCGGTGAGTGCTCGCCGACGGTGAGAAAACGTTCCCGCAGGGCCGCCCGCCCCTCCAACCGACGCGGGCCGACCGGCTCGAACACCATTTCCACCACGGCGTCCTCGGCGTAGAGCCCGGCCAGTTCGGCGAACCGACCGGCCGTGATGCCGTCGAGCAGCGCGTGGAAGACCTCGCGCGGCGAGCGTGTTTCGGACATGATCAACCCCCGGAACGACATCTGCGCCACCGGAACCGGACCAGTGGCTCCGTTTAGACCATACGGACTGGCCACTCCGGTTGTCCAGGGCCGGACGTCCGCCGTTCCCGCCGACGAGGAAAGGGAGTTGGAGAGTTGACCGGCACTCAGGACCGCCCGCTCCGGGCGGACGCGGCCCGCAACCGGGCCAGACTGCTGGACGCCGCCACCGAGGTGTTCACCACCCGGGGCGTCGGCGTCCCGACCGAGGAGATCGCCCGCGCCGCCGGGGTCGGGGTCGGCACGCTGTTCCGCCACTTCCCCACCAAGGAGGCACTGCTGGAAGCGGTGATGGTGCGCCGACTGGAGGCGATCGCCGCCGGGGCGGCCCGGGTGGCCGCCGAATCCGCGCCCGCCGAAGCCCTGTCCGCCTGCTTCCGGCTGATCGCCGAACAGTCGGTGGGCAAGAACGCGTTCGCCCAAGCACTCACGGCGGCGGGGGTCGACGTCCACACCTCCCTGCGCGCCCCCTCGACCGCGATCCGCGAACTGCTGGCCGACCTCCTGCGGCGCGCCCAACTCGCCGGCACCGCCCGCCCCGAGCTGACCTTGCCCGAAATCCTCGCCCTCCTCGTCGGCACCACCACCGCCCTGGACCAGCTGGGCCCCGACCCGGCCGCCCGCAAACACGTCCTGACGGTCCTCCTCGACGGCCTGCGCCCGCACTGAGCCCGAGCCGGGAGCAGAAAGTCGGCCGGTCCGACTTTTCCATCCCACCCACCACCCACCCCCGGGGCATCTATGCGCATAGACCACGCGGAGCGCCCGATCGCCGGCAGGCGGGCGCGACGTACCGCACAGCGCACGGCGGAACAGGAAGTCGGCCGACCCGACTTCCCACTCCCACACGCCACCCGCACCCGCGGGCCAGCGCAGGCGGCACAGAAAGTCGGCGGACCCGACTTCCGAAGCCCATCCACCACCCACTCCCGGGGTATCTACGCGCATAGATTGCGCGGGCGGGTGGAGTGGGAAGTCGGCCGGTCCGACTTCCTACTCCACCGCGGGGGTGGGGAGGCGGCGGGTGGTCCAGCGGGCGAGGTGGCAGGCGAGGGGGAGCATGAGGAGGACGGCGGCCCAGAAGGCGGCGTGACCCCAGAGGGTGGCGAGGGAGCGGAACCAGGGGCCCAGGACGGGGATGCGGAGGGCTTCGAAGGGGCCCAGGGGCGGGGGCCAGGCGCCGAGCACGGCCGTGCCGACCGCGGAGCCGGCGAGGAGGCGGCGGGCCGCGCGGGGGGTGGCGCAGGCCGCGAGGAAGGCGAGGAAGGCCAGGAGCAGCAGGTAGTCGGCCTGGTAGGCGGCGCCGATCCGGCCGGTGCCCCAGGACTCCGGCGTGAGGTGGCGGTCCCGGTCGACCACGGCGATCCGGACCTCGACCGCCGACCACAGCAGCAGGGTCAGCACGAGGGTCCCGCCCAGCCAGAACAGCAGCCGGTCGCGGAAGTCGGCGGCCCCGCCCCCGCGGGCGGCGCGGCGGCGGGCCTCGGCGAGCCGACGGTCGCCGGCCGCCCGTTCCGAGGCCGTGTGGGCGGAGGTGAGCAGCCAGGTCACCGGGCGGTTGTTGAGGTACAGCGCGAGCACGATCGCCACCAGCGCGCCGACGCCCGTCCAGTTCTCCATTCCGCCACCGAACCTGACCACCCGCTCGACCACCGGTTGCGGCGCTTCGAGCACCGTCATCGGCGGTCCGAGGTGCAGATAGCCGATGGTGAAGGAGGCCGCGACCACGAGGAACAGCATCCGCCGCCCGACCCGGCCCGGGAACGCCACCACCGCCACCGCCGCGACCAGCGCCGCACCGAGCCGGCCGGACGTCGCCAGCGCCGCGGCCTCGCCGACCGTCCGCAGCGGGCCGTCGAAGGGACCGCCCGGCAGCAGCCGCCCGCCCGCGCCGAAGTCGACGGCGGACCGCAGCACCGCCCCCGACCAGAGCGTGAGGCCGAGCGCGAGGAACAGCAGTACGGCCGCCACCGCGCGCCGGGGCAGCGCGGTGCGTGCGCCGCCCCACCAGGCGCGCAGGTCCACCCTTCGCTCCCCGCGGGCGCGCCCGCGATCTGCGCCGCCCGCCCGGAGGCCGCGCACCTGCAGCACGGCCGCCGCCGCGAGCACGCCCCGTCCGTCGGCCGTCGTCGGATCGGCGGCGAGCGCGCGGCGCCTGAGGTCCGACCACCGCCGGAACCCGTCACGATCACCGACGCGCACCCGCGCCGCCACGGTCCCCACCGCTGCCTCGACGGCGGCGGCCACCCGCTGGACCCCCGCGGGCAACGCCGCCAGCGGGCCCGGCAGCAGGGAGAGCCGCCGGACGACGGCACGCCGCTGCTGCTTCGGCTGGAGGGCGAGCAGCAGCACCCAGCGTCGCGCGGCCACCCGCTCGTTCTCGGTCAGTCCACCGCCGGTGCGCCCGCCGAGGGTGCGGGCCTCGCGCTCGACCGCGTTCAGCACGGCCGCCATCCCGCTGAGCCCGAGCAGCCGGGCACAGGCCCCCTCCGGGCAGTCGGCGTGCCCGCAGTGGAAACGGGCGGCGAGCCCGACCAGCCCGGCGGCGACCAGTTCCTCGACGAACGCCGGCCCGTCGGCCTCCCCCGCCAGCCGGGCGAGCCCGGCCGCGTCCACCCGGCGGTCCCGCACGTACGGGACGGCCTCCGGCGTGAACGCCACGCCGAGCGCCAGCACCGCCCGGGAGGCCGCCGCCGACGTGTCGGCCGGGGTGCCGCGTTCGACGTCCTCGAGGTAGTGCAGGTCCAGGACGGTGTCCTTCACCTCGTCCCGGAGCCAGTCGCGCAGCCGCCGCGCACCACCGCTGACCAGCCACGCCGCCGCGTCCGCCGACCGTCCGAGCAGCGCCTCGGCGAGCGCGGCCGGATCGCGGAAGTCCTGGCCGCGGAAGGCGATCGGACGGTGCGTGGGCGCGGTCGGGGCGGGCTCGGGCCGCGGCGGGTCGATCCGGCTGCGGACCACCTCCGGGCTGCCGCCGGTCAGCCACGCGCGCACCTGGTCCGCGGTCCACCGGTCGGTGGGGTCCTTGGTGAACAGGCCCTGGAGCAGCAGTCGGCGGCGCTCGTCGGCGACCGCCGAGACGTCCACCTCGGCGTCCATCACCAGCCGGATCTGCAGCGCCTCGTCGCTGATCAGCCCGCCGTCCGCGCGCCGGTAGCGGCCGGCGCCGGTGAACACCTCGTAGAGGATGGTGCCGAGCGCCCACCACGGGCCCGCCGGGTGGTTGTGGCCGGCGAGCTGTTCCGGCGCCATGTAGGCGACGGTGACCTGCATGTCGGCGGAGAAGCGGCGGCTGGCGGTGAGCTTCGCCACGCCGCCGAAGTCGGCCACCACGAACTGGGCGGCGGAGCGGCCGTCCGTCCCGGCGGGGCGGACCAGGATGTTGGCGGGCTTGAAGTCGACCGGGTTGCGCGCGATGGTGCTCTGCCAGAAGGCCAGCAGGTCCACCAGTTCACGGATGATCCGCTCGCTCTCGCCGCGCCGGTCCAGGCGGCGCCGGGTGCGCAGCTCGTCGACGTGATCGGCGAGGGTGACCGGGAGGTACTCCATGGCCATCCAGTCGCAGAGCGCGCCCGCGTGCTCGACCTGGCCGTGGCCGAGGATCTCGGGGACGTGCCGGCGGAAGGCGGGGTCGCCGGCGAGGTGGGCGAGGAGTTCGGTGTCGGCCCGCACGCCGGGATTGCCGACCTTCACGGCCGCCTCGCCGGCGCCGTCGGCGCGGCGGACGTGCCAGACGGTGCCCTCGCTGCCCGAGCCGACGGGGCCCAGGGGGTGGTAACGGTCGGTGAGGGCGGCGGGGAAGGCGCCGGACGGGTCGGAGGCCGACGCAGCGGGGGTGGCGGGGGTGGCGGGTTCGGCCGATTCTCCGGGCTCGGCGGATCCGACGGGGCCGCCCGGCCGCTGGACGCGGGTGGGGGCGCCGCGCTGCACGCGGGTGCGCGGCCCCGGGACGGCGCCACCGGGTTCGGGAGCGGAAGTGGGAGCGGGGGTGGGCGTCGGACGCGCGCGCTGGACGCGGGTGCGCGGGCTCTCGGCGGTGGCGGTGTCGCCGTCCCCCGGGTCCGGCTGCGGGGGCCGGCCGGCAGCGCGGCCCCGGCCGTTCGCCCGCCCGCCGCCCTGCTTACGGGTGGCCGGGCTCGGCTCCGGCGGTGTGTCGGCCATCGCGCCGTTCTCCTCCTCACGTCCCCCGCTCACCGGGGCGCGCCGAACTCGTCGATCTCGACCACCTGGGCGTCCACGTCCAGCGCGAACCGCAGCCGCACGCCCGGCCAGACGCGGGTCGGGATGGTGATCCGGCGGCCGTCGACGAACGTGCCGTTGGTCGAGTCCAGGTCCTCGACGTGCAGCGCGCCGTCGATCCAGCGCAGCCGGGCGTGGTGGCGGGAAAGCTGGTCGAGGGCGGCCAGGCCGGGGACGGCGACACAGTCGGGCTCGTCGCGGCCGACGGCCAGTCCGCCGCCCCCGCGCCGGCTCTCGGCGCGGACGGGCAGCAGGGTCCCGGCGATGACCAGGGCGAGCCGGACCACCGGCTGCCGGGCCGGACCGGCCGGACGGGCAGGACTCGCCGGACGGGTCACCGGCCCGGGCCCGGGCTCGCGGTCCGCGACGTCGGCGGGCGGTGCGGCCGCCGGTGTCGGCGGTGCCGGCGAGGTGGCTGGCGCAGGCGGTGTCGGCGGCGAGGGCGGTGGTGTGTCCTCGGCCGGGTCGTACCGTTCCAGCTGCTGGAACATGTGCACCTGGCAGTACCCCCGGGTGGCCGAGGTCGGACACTCCCCCGGCGCGCCCACCGGGCAGCGGTAGATCACGGTCGCCAAGAGTTCTCCCGAAGTGTCACGCCGCGCCGGACCAGGTCGCGTTCGATCCGGCTCAGGTCCCCGGGGCGCGGCACCCCGATCACCCGGACCTCGCCCTCGCTCACATGCACCTGGAGTTCGGGCCGCTCCGGCCGGTGCTCCAGGAAGGGCGCGTACCGCTCGCGGCCGAGCGCCGTGCGGGTGACAAGCCGCTGGTTGGCCGAGCCGCGCCAGGCCAGCCGGGTGGGCTGCCCGGCCCGGTAGCGGCCGGTGATCACCGCGTCCGCCCCGTCCAGGGCGGCGGCGGTGGCCGGGTCGGCGGCCAGTTCCTCCGGCTCCCAGCCGGTGTACACCAGCAGATCGGCCACGGCCCCGGCCCGGCGGCGCTCCGCGTCGGCGGCGGCGAGCAGCGCGGCGAGCGCGACGGGCTGCTCCAGGGGTTCGCCGCCGCTGACGGTGAGGCCGTCGAGACCGTCGGCGAGCGCGGCCCGCCACAGGCCGGCGAACCGGTCGACCGTCAACTCCCGCCCGGCGGAGGGGTCCCAGGTGTGCCGGGACATGCAGCCGGGACAGGCCAGCGTGCACCCCTGGAACCAGACGCCGAGCCGCCGGCCGGGGCCGAGCGCGGTCACCGGCCGCGAGACCTGGGCGACCAGGGCAGCCGGGACGACCGGCCTGTCCGTGTCGTCCATGTCGGCCACGCCGTCCGCGCTCAGGCCGGCCACCGTTCGACCTCCAGGCGGTAGCCCTCGCCGTCCTCGTCGCCCTCGACGGCGACCACCTCGATCCGGTCGCCGCGCCGGGGCGGGGTCCGGAAGATCTCCCTGGCCAGCGGGTTGACCAGCGCCGACTCGACGGCGGTCAGCACGCCGCGACCGCCATGGTCCAGCCGCCGGGTGGCCTCGACCCGCAGCACCTCCCAGGCGTCGTCGGAGAGGGTGAGTGCGGCGCCGTGGACCTCCTGGACCCGGGACGCCACCGAGGCGATGGCCTTGTCGAGGATCTGCGGCACCCACTTCTCCTGCATGAAGTCCATCGGGATGAAATTGTCGCCGAAGCGGTTGCGCAGCTCGGGCCGCTTGATCTGGTCGTTGAAGAAGACGTCGAACGCGTCGCGCAGAGCCTGCCGAACCGCCACCGGATCGTCGTGACGGCTGAGTTCCCGCCGGACCGTGCGAGGCCCGGCGCTTCCGTACGCCCCGGCGCTCCCGCCACCCTCTCCGTTCCCGGCGCTCCCGTCCGCGACAGCCGCCTCGCCGCCGGGCGCGTCGCCGCCCGCCTTGGCCCCGCCGTTCGGCGGATCGCCCACCACCATCGCGGTGATGCCGAGATTGGAGGTGAAGATCAGTACGCACTCGGTGAAGTAGACGGTGGCACCGTGCCCGTCGGTGAGCCGCCCGTCCTCCAGGATCTGCAGGAAGAGGTCGAACAGTCGCGGGTTCGCCTTGTCGATCTCGTCGAAGAGCAGCACGCTCATCGGGTTGGCCCTGACGGCGTTGGTGAGTTCACCGCCCGCGTCGTGGCCGACGAAGCCCGGCGGGGCGCCGATCAGACGGTCGCGGGCGTGCTCCTCGGCGAACTCGCTCATGTCGAACCGGATCGGCCGGGCGTCCTTGCCGAGGATCATCTCGGCTACGCCCTTGGCGAGTTCGGTCTTGCCGACTCCGGTCGGGCCGGACAGGAACAGCGTGCCGCGCGGCCGGCTGGGCGAGCTGGAGGCCTGGGCGCCGTTGAGCCCGGCCGCCGAGCGCATGAAGATCTCCAGGGTGCGACGGACGGCGTGCGGCTGGCCGATCACCTTGCTGTTGAGGAACTCCTCACCGTCGACGATGCGTTCGCGCAGTTCGGCGGTCGCCCACGGGTTGTCGAGCACGCCGATCCGGTAGAGGCGGGCGGCCTCGTCGAGCCGCTGCACCGGAAGGCCGCGGTCCAGGGCCATCCGGCCGATCGCCATGACCTCGGAACTGCCCATTCCGTGCGAGGAGTTGGCGAGTGCCTTGGCCGCCGCCGCGGTCTCCTCCGCGGTGAGGGACGGTCCGCCGGTCGCCGCCTGGTAGCGGGCGAGTCCGCCGACCACGTGCCGCGCCGCGGCGAGCCGCTGGTCGTGCGGCGGCTCCGGCACGTTGATCACCCGCAGGGCGCGGCTGCCGACCGCGAACTCCCTGGGCAGCTCCTCCTGCCGCTCCACCACCCAGACCACCGTGTTGTACGGCGTGACCGCGGTCGCGCCCTGCACCGGACGCGCGGTGTGGCCCAACTCCTCGGCGGCGGCGAAGAGTCTGGCGGCCTCACCGGCGACGGGCGCCTGCGGCGAGCCCAGCCGGCCGGCGTACGGGACGACCAGGGCGATCGGCGGGCCGGGGTGCTGGACGACGGCGACCATCGCGTCGCGCAGACGGTCCAGCATGTCGGGCTCACCGTCGTCCTCCTCGCCGGAACCACCCTCACCGGAGCCGTCCGACCCTGGACCGCCGCCGCCGCGCCGCCACCGCTCGTCGCGCTCGACGAACTCCCGGATCGCCCGCGGGATCTGCTCCACCGTGGCACTCAGCCGCAGCAGGGCGATGCGGTCGTTGACCTGGTCGACAAACGCGATCGCCCCGTACTCGCGGGCCGTGCAGAGCGACTCGACGACCCCGCCGAGGCTGTACGGCGCGAGCGACTCGCTGCTGCCGGCGGCGTGGTCGTCGGGCAGCAGGTACTGGTCGCGGACGTTGCCGGTGAGCAGCACCTGCGGGTAGACGGTGAGCGCCATGTCCAGCTCGCGGATCCAACTGGGCGTGCCGGCTGTGGGGTTGTCCTCGTCCGGCGCCGCCGGGGCGTCCTTTCGCAGGTTCGCGCGGTCCTCGGGAGGGGGCTCAGCGGTCACGGTGGCGCTCCTGCGGCTTGGTGCGGAAGCCGGTCGACTCGGTCCTGGCGTCGCGCTTCTTCGGCTTCGGACGGCGGCGCGGCGGCGCGGCCTCGGACGGCGGCTGCGGCCACCAGCCGCCCGGGACGAGCCCGGCCGCCAGCGCGCCCGGGGGCATCGCGGACGTCCGCTGCACCTGGACGCCGCGCTGCCGGATGCCGTCCTCGATGGCGGGCAACTGCTCGTCGCAGAACCACTGCTGGACGGCCTCGTCCCGCTCCTCTTCCTCCTGCTCACCGTGTTCCCCGTCGGCGGTTCCGGCGTCGTCGCGGCGGACGATCGCCGTGGACAGGGTCGCCCGGTCCGGTGCGAGCACCAGCCGCAGCCCGTAGCCGGCGGCGGGCGGCTCGTCGTCCGCCTCCCCCGCGCCGGGTGTCGCCGTCCGCTCGGGGTCCGGGTCGCCGAACGGCACCACCACCTCGCCCTCCTCGGCGAGCAGGTCCGCGAAGTCCGCGCCCACCTGGTAGTCCCGCTCGCGCAGCACCTCGGCGAGCGCGGCCGCGACCGGCGCCCGGTGGCGGCGCGCGTCCGCCCGGGCCACCGCCGCCTCCACGGCGGGCCGCAGGTACGCCGGGTCCTCGGCGGCGGCGAGGTCGGCGACCAGCCGGTCCCGGTCGGCCGGCTCCGCGTCCTGGGCCAGCTCGACCAGGGCGGCGCGCAGTTCGGCGCGCTCCTCCTCGCGAGTGCGGCGCTGCACCGAGTGCTGGACGAGTGCGGCGAGGTCGGTGAGGGTCGTCCGTACGTCGGAGACGGTGCCGGCCGCCTTCAGGGTGCGCACCAGGCCGGCCACCCGTTCGAGGTCGGCCGGGTCGCAGCGCGGCACGTCGCGGTCCAGGATCGCCTGCGCCTCGACGAGGGCGCCGGACCGGACCCGCTCGATCCGCTCGGCCCGTTCGCGCTCGGCGGCCTCCGCCGCCGCGCGGGCGGCATCGGCCGGGGCGCCATGGCCCGAGCGGGCCGGACGCGGGCGTTCCGGTTCGACCACCGCCTCCGGAAGCACCGCCGACCAGACGTCCTGGACCGCCTCCTCCAGCTCCCGCGCCGCACGGGCGTTGGCCGCCCACGCCCGCTCGACCGCCCGTGTCAGCTCGGCCTCGTCCGCCCCCGCCCGGACGGTGACCGTCTCGACGGTCACCCGGTCCATCCGGTAGGCGCGCCGCAGCCGCTCGGCCTCACCGCGCAGCCCCTGCGCCTCCTCGCCCAGCTCGTTGAGCTTGGCCCGCAGCCCGGCCCGGCGCTCCTCGGCGGCCAGCCTGGCCCACAGCGCCGCCCGAGCCTCCTCGATCTGCCGGAGGTTTTCGGCGCGCTGGCCCTCAGCCGCCAACCGGGCGCGCAACTGCCGCCGGCGCTCGGCCTCCTGATCGACATAGGACCACCCGTATCCCGCAGAACTGCTCACCGGCCGCCCTCCTGGCGCGAGTCGTGACCTGCGGCACGAACCGGGAACACGCCACATGACGAACGACCGCTCGCAGACCGGCACCGCCCCCGAGGTGCTGCTGAACGACCATCATGCCGCAGAACCGGCCGGATCCGTCCTGCCTTTGCGAATCCGAGATCACGGCCCGCGGAACGCCGCGACGCGCTACCCTGACGGACGGCCGACAGGCGCGCGGCAGATCGGGCCGGGAGCGGGAGCGGGCGGGGGTGAGGGACGATGGTGCCGGAGGACGTACTGGCAGCCCTGCGTGAGCACTGGGACGAGATCTGGGACCTCCTCGACGAACCGTCCCGGGCCGGACTCCGGGCGCTCGCCGCGGACACGAGCGGCGATCCGGAGCGCATCGCGCGCAAGGTCCAGCGACTCGTGCGCGCCGCCCTTCCCGACGGGCACCCGGTGCGTGAGCTCCTCGACGACAACGTGCGCTACGCCCGGGGCGGCGACGTGACGGCGTCCGGCGCCCTGGCGGTCGGCGTGGGCAACCTCGGGGCGCTGCTCCTGGGCCCGCCCACGCCGCCCGACGACGCCGACGACTGGCTGCTCGCCGCCGACTCCGTCACCGCCGCGGACTACCGGGCGGGCGGGCACGACCCCGCCGACCCCGACCTCATCCGGCTGACCGACCGCCAGGGCACCGTCCGCCTGCCGTCGTTCCAGTTCGACGGCGACTCCGGCCGCCCGCTGCCCGTCGTCGTGGCCGTCAACCGCCTGCTCGACGCCGACGACGACCCGTGGGGCGTGGCGGACTGGTGGCTGGGCGCCAACGCCTGGCTGGACACCGTGCCCGCCCGTCTGCTGGGAACCGCCGGTGAGCACACACTGCTCGCCGCCGCCCGCGCCGAGATCGCGGAGTGGTGAGGGCATGCCCGACGTGAAGGTCCCCGCCCCGACCGTGCGCGCCACCCCGCACCGCGACGTCCTGCCCGCCGGTACCGTCCTGCACCGCGTGCACCTGGCGGCGTACCCGGCCACCACGTTCAACCCGAACCCCTCCGACACCCACTACGAGGGCGGGCGGTTCTGCTCCTACCAGGGCGACGGCGCTCACCTGCCGTACCTGTACGCCGGGTTCTCCGAGCGGACGGCGGTGATGGAGACCCTGGTGCGCGGCGTCCCGTTCGACGAGCGCGGCTGGCGGCGGATCCGGCGTGCCGCGGTGCGGGGCAGGGTGCTTTCGCGGATCGAGACCACCTGCGACATCCCGCTGGTCGGCCTGATGACGCTCGACCAGCTCGCGGCCGTCCACCAGGACGAGTGGCTGATCCACTCCACCCCCGACGCCTACCCGCGCACCCGCCGCTGGGCGGCCTGGATCCGCGGCCAGGCACCGTGGGCGCACGGCCTGCGGTGGCCGTCCAAGCGGGACCTGGGGAGCAGCGCCTGCATCCTCTACGAGCGCGGCGACGCGCCCGCCATGGTCAAGCCGACGGGCGCGGCGCCCGTCGCGCTGGACACCGCCGAGGGTGCCGAACTGCTCAACCGCCTCCTCGCCCCGGCCCGCACCCGGATCGACCCGCCGCGCCGGTAGGGGCGTGGCGGAAGCCGGCCGGTTCGGCCTTCACCGGCCTTCACCGGCCTCCAGCGATCGCCCGCTTCCGCCTTCCCCTCCGCATCTTTGCAAAGTGTCACTTTGCAAAGTTCTGACGGATACCTACAGGTCAGCGCGCCAACGCAACCGGTGGGGCTCGGACTTCACACTTTGCAAAGTGTGAGACTTTGCAAACTTTGCAAAGTGCACGACGCGCTGGGTGCCGCCCCGCCCGGACGGGGGCCGGGCGGGGCGGGTCCTCGGGTTGCCGCGCTTCCGGGCCATCCGGCTGCCCGGCTACGCGGGCACGCGGTCGCGTCGTCTCGCGATCACGGTCGCGATCACGGCCGCGGTCACGGGCAGAGACGGCCCGGGCGGCACTCGGGGTCGGTCGGGTCGGAGCCGCCGGGGCGGTAGTTGGACCACCAGAGCGGGGTGCTGCCCGAGTAGATGACCAGGTTGCCGCTGTTCTGGATGGCGAGGTACGCGCCCGGGTGGTACGGCGTCCGGCTGTTCCACACGGCGCGCATGGCGGCGTCGTACGCGACGAGGTTGCCGTCCGCCTGCATGTAGAGGTAGGTGCCGACGCCGTACGTGCCGACGGCCGTCCAGATGGCGACGTTGTTCTTGTACAGCACCACATGCCCGTCCCACTGCTGGAAGAGCACGGTGCTGCCGTCGGGCGAGGACCAGCTCTCGCCGCGGTTCAGGCCCGCGGTGCCGTGGATGACAGTCTGGTCGGCGTCGGACACCGCGGCGGCAGCGGTGGCGGCGGGGGCGCTCGCGACCGGGGCGCCGTCGGCGGCCTGGGCGGCGGTGCCGCCCAGCAGTCCGGCCGCCATCAGCACGGCACCGAGGGCGACACCGGTGCGGGGAACGAGGGAACGCGCGATCCTCATGACGGACACTCTCCTCAGGTCACTTCTCCTGGTGGCGGATTGCCTCGAAGAGTCTCACCGCGCGCGGGGCGGCCGGGCAAAGCCCTTCGACGCTCCTCGAATCCGGACTCGACCACGCCGGGCCGCTCGGGCCGCGCCCGCCCCACTCCGTGCCCGCCTCACTCCGTGTCCGCCTCCACCGGCTTGTCGGCGCGCTGGTCCTCGGTGCGGCCGAGCCGCCAGTAGCCCATGAAGCAGACGGCGCGCCGGTCGTAGCCGCGTTCGCGCACCAGGTGGCGGCGCAGCTCACGGACGGCCGCCGCCTCGCCCGCGATCCACGCGTACGGCGCGCCGCCGGGCAGTTCGGCCGCGCGGACGGCGTCGGGGAGGGTGGGGGTCCCCGGGGTGCCCCGGTGCAGCCAGGTGATGTCGGTGCCCGGCCGGCCGGCGGGCAGATAGGCGTGCTCCCGCGGCCCCTCGACCTCCGCGAAGACCTTCACCGGCAGGCCCGCGGGCAGTTCGCCGAGGATCGCGGCGACGGCGGGCAGCGTGGACTCGTCCCCTGCGAGCAGCACCCAGTCCGCCCCGTCGGGCAGCCGGAACTCGACGCCGCCGGCCTCCTCGACCGCCGGCCCGTAGACGATCACCCGGTCGCCGGGCGCCGCCGTCACGGCCCAGCGCGAGCCCGGTCCGTGGTCGCCGTGGACGGCGATGTCGATGTCGACCTCGTCCGGGTCGTGACGCCGCGCGCGGACGGTGTAGGTGCGCGGTACCGGGCGGACGGCCGGGTCCATGGCCTGCCAGCTCCGGTACCAGCCGAACTCCTCCTCGCCTTCGGGCACCACCAGGGGTTCGGTCTGCCCGGGGAGGGGCAGCAGGAGCTTCACCCGCTGGTCGAGGCCGCCGTTGACGAACCCGGCGAGGGCGGGACCGCCGAGGGTGATGCGGGCCATGTGCGGGGTGATCCGGGTGGCCCGGACCACCTGGAGCGGGAAGAGCAGGAAGCGCGCGGGGGCGCTGGTGCTGGTCAGGGCCGTCTCCTCTCACCTTGATTTAGGTAAGGCTAACCTATCTAACGAGGTGTTCGTCCCCAGCCGCCACCCCGGACCCCCTATCGTCAGGTGGGGACGATCAACCGGTCGGCGGCACTCGGAAGGGGCGATGGCGGAATGTGGCCACGGGTCAATGGCATGCGGTCGATGGAACTCGGCACTCCTGGAGGACTTCGGGCCGAGCTGAACTCCCTGGCCCTGGCCGGTCGGAAGACCGCCACCACCGGCCTGCTGGCGGAGTACGCCGAGGAGGCGGAGGACCTGGAGCACCCCGGTGAGCGGCTGGTGCTGCTGGACGACGACGGACGGCCCGTCGGGGTCATCGAGATCACCGGAGTGGAGGTGAAGCCGTTCGCCGAGGTCGACTGGGAGCACGCCCGGGCGGAGGGGGAGGGCGACGCCTCGCTGGAGGAGTGGCGCGCCGGGCACCGCGGTTTCTGGGAGCGCGAGGGCAGCCGGGTGGAGGACGGCACCCCCGTGGTCTGCCTGGCGTTCCGCCTGGTCGAGGCTCCGTGACCGCCGTCAGTCGGCCAGGAAGCCGGTGACCAGGTCACGGAAGGCCGTCGGCTCGTCGACCCACGGCCAGTGTCCGCTCCCGGTGAGCACCTCCAGGCGTCCGGCCGGGTAGCAGGACGCGACGTGGCGCGGCTTGTCGACGCCCGCCACCCCGTCCTCGGCCCCGGCGACCACGAGCACCGGGCACCGCACGGCGGCCCGTCGGGCGGCCTCGGTCGCCGCGGCCGCCTCGGAGGCCGGCCGCACGTAGAAGGCCTCGCGCAGCCACGACGGCGGCTGCGGCCAGTCGCCCCCGGCCTCGTGGTGCCGACGCGCCGCCTCCGACCAGGCGCCGTAGTGCCAGGGCTCCGCCCCGGCCGCCACCGCCTCGGCGGTGCCCGGATCGGCGGCGCGCCGGGCCCGGATCGCCGCCACGTCGGGCTCGTCCGCCTCCCGGGAGACCAGGCCGGCCGGGGTGACGAGGACGAGCCGGCCCGTGTTCACCGGGTGGTCGGCCGCGAACGCCTGAGCGGTCAGCGTGCCGGCCGAGTGGGCCAGCACGTCCAGGCGTTCGATCCCCAGCCGCCCCCGCAGCTCCTCCAGGTCGCGGGCCTGCGCGGTGAACGCGCAACCGGCCCGGTCCTCTGGGGTTTCGGAACGGCCGGCGGCCCGGCCGTCCAGCATGATCAGCGTGCGGAACGCGTCCAGTCCGCCGAGGCTGCCGAGGTCGCGGACGTCCGCACCCGGCCCGCCCGCCAGGCAGAGCAGCGCGGGGCCCGTCCCGGTGACCTCATAGAACAACGTCGTTCCGTCATATGACGTGAAGTGCGGCATCCGGTCATCCTCGCAGAGAAGGTCACACCCGCTCAGGCGGCGGCATGTTGGCCGTGGATGAAGAGGGGCTTGGGCCCTGGCAGACTGGGCGGCCCTGGCAACTCCCCGCGGAGGGCGACACATGACCGACGAGCCACCAGCGCCCGAGCCGCCGTCCGACCCGCCGCCGGAGGAGGGCGGCAGGAGAAAGCCCCTGGGTCGGCGCATCGCCGACCGGTGGAAGAACCTCGGGCCCGCCGAACGGGCGCGTCTGATCGGCGTGGCCGCCGCGGTGGTCGGAGGCGTCATCGCCGTCGCCGTCGCCCGTGGAACCGCCGACGACGACTCCGACGATCCCGACGACCTCGACAGCCTCGACGGCCTCGAATACGCCTATGGCATCGCCGAGTTCACCCCCGACTTCGACACGGCCGACATCGACGTGCCACGGTGGCCGCCTTACAGCGGACCGGTGAGCGGCTACTGGCGCTACCAGTGCCTCAACCCCCGTGGCCACGCCTACGGCAACTGCGAGCACGAGCTCCGGTGGGTGGACGACTACACCAAAGGCCCCGCCGACGAACCGCTCACGGTCGACTGAGGGTGAACGACCCCGGAGTGGGAAGTCGGGCCCGCCGACTTCCTGCTCCAGGGCCCCGGCCAGGGGGCGGCGTGTTGGCCGTGGGTGAGGAGGGGGAGGGTGCGGCCGAGGGTGGCGAGGGGCCTGTTGGGTGCGGGCGTTGTGGGCGGGGCTGAGGAGGGCGGGGCTGAGGAGGGTGGGCAGGTCGCGGGGGTCGGCGAGGCGGGCACCGAAGAGGTCGCTGCGGTGGAGGCCGGTCCGGGCGTGCAGGGCGCGCCACCCGCGCCGGGGAGTTCGACCGTCTCCGTCAGTAACGCTCGACCCAGGCGGCGGTGCTGTTCACCACCTCGGCGGCCTCCTGAGCCGGGGACTCGGTGAGGAGGTTGCCGGTCTGCGGGTCGTAGGCGCTCAGGCCGGTTTCCTCCTCCACGATCACGGCCAGGGCGTGCACCAGCGCCATCACCCGCTCGGCCTGCTCGCCCTGGTGCCAGTAGGGCACGTTCATCATCACGTCCCCGCCGCGCACCGACAGCTGGAGGCCGGACGCGTTGTGGTCGAGGCCGAGCCACCGCTCGTTCCCGCCCACCTCCGCGTCACCCAGCAGCTCGAGCGCCCTCGGGGTGATCCGCTGCCATGCGTCGACCAGGTCCTGCGGAACGGTCGTCCGCTGGTCGCTGCCGTCGGCCGCGATCGCCTCCCACAGGGGATACCGGCGAAGGTCGAGGAAGGACACGTCGTAGCTCATGGGTGTTCACCGTAGTGGCAGCCTCCGACAACCGGCTCAGCCGGCCTCGGAACCACCGCCCTCGACCTCCAGCAGCAGATCGGCGTCGGCGAGCGGAGACTCCTCCCCCACCGGCTCCAGCCGCCACGGCCCCGGCCGGCCGAGGCCTCCCGCCACGAAGAAGTAGTCCTCCCCGCCCACCAACGCGGCCACGATCCGGCCGGCTCCGTTCCAGGTCACGTCCTTCTCTCCCATCCGCCACACGCTCGGGTTCCGCCGGAGGTGGGCGTCGTGGGCGAACACGAACGTCCCACCCCGCCCGGCCTCCAGGCTCCGGATGTCGAGCAGGTTCCGGGCCATGATCTCGTCCCTGGCCCCCAACAGCCCCGCGAGCCGATCGCTCGGCTCCATCGGCCGCGCCGCCTGCCGGTGATACCTCAACAGCCCCGCCCCCGCCGTCAGATGCGTCCTCGCCACCTCCCACTCCGCCCTCGACGTGGCCGCGATCAGCTCCGCCGCGCGGGCGTGCAGCCGGCCGAGCAGATCGTCGGCGACCGCCCGCAGCCGGTCCGCCTCCGCCGAAGCGCCCGGCGACATCGCCGCGTCCATCACCGCCTCCGTCCGGCTCCACCACTCGTCGTCGCCGACCAGGGCCACCACGTCCAAGTCGATCCCCAGGTAGTCACGGGCGTGTTCGAGGTACGGGCGGGGGCTCGGGGCCGAGGCGTTCTCGGTCGGGGCGTCGAAGCCGTGGAACGCCAGGCGCTCCTCCGCCGGCCGGGTGCGGTTGTACTCGCGCATCCACGCCACCAGCCGCCGGTTCGGCTCCTGCTCGCCGAAGCCGTGGGTGAAGCCGTCCCGCATCACGTCCTCCAGCGACCCCACCCCCTCCCGGACGAAGGCATCGACCGTCAGCGCCGCCACCCGGTCGGTCTCCAGCACGATCGACCGGAAGCCGTGCCCGACCAACTGGGCGAACAGTTCGTTGCGGGCCCGCCCGAAGGCCGGCTCCTGGTGCGTCGGCTCCCCGTACGCCACCAGGCCGCACGACGAGGGCAGGAAGTCTCGGATGTCCTGTGTCATGAGCCTCAAGCGTATCTCTGAAAGAGCGGTTGAGACTTTTTCGGTTCTCGGCCCGAGGAATCTCTTATAAAGTCTCAAAGTGGTCAGCAACCCCGGTAGCCCCGGTAACCCCGGCAGCAAACGGACGACCCTGCGCCCTGCCGACCTCGCACGCGAGCACGGTCTCTCCCCGCAGGCCGTCCGCAACTACGAGCAGGACGGCTTCCTCCCGCCCGCCGAGCGGACGGCCACCGGGTACCGGATCTACACCGAGCTGCACGCGACGGCGCTGCGCACCTTCCTCGCGCTCGTGCGGGCCTACGGGCACCGGACCGCCGGAGCGATCATGAACGCCGTGCATGACGGGCGCACTGACGACGCCCTGACCGCCGTCCACGGCGGGCACACCCAGCTGCTCCGCGACCGCGAAACCCTCACCGCCGTCCGCGCAGCCGTCGACCACCTCGCCACCACCACCATCACCGCCCCCGTCCCCGCCCCCGGAGACCCCGCCGGCCCCCTCCCCCGCAGCATCGGCGAACTCGCCCACCGCCTCCGGCTGACCCCCGCCACCCTGCGCACCTGGGAGGCGGCGGGCATCCTCCGACCCGCCCGCGACCCCGCCACCGGCTACCGCGTCTTCCACGCGAGCGACGTTCGCGACGCCGACCTCGCCCACCTGCTGCGCCGCGGCGGCTACCGACTCCAGGACATCGCGGCGGTCGTCGAGCAGATCCGCACAGCAGGGGGCACCAGCGCCCTCGCCGCCACCCTCGCAGGCTGGCAGCAACGACTGACGGACCGCGGCCTGGCGATGCTGAACGCCGCCGCACACCTCCACAACTACCTTGTGCGGTAGCGGGTTTCATCATTCACACACCGAAGCGGAATCCGCTGTCGCACAGGCGGGGGCTCTCCCGCTCGCGGAGGGTTCGCGCCGAACCGGCGTCCACGGGTGGGGGAACCGGCACGCCCGGAAATACCCGGTCTCGCGGTGTTCGTCATCGACACGCCGGAATGGCCGAGCCAGGCCGTCGGCCCTGAACTGCGATGACGTGCATACAGCATGTCCATGACGGAGGGGGGCGTCGCCTTTCCCTGCGCTTCACCCCCTCCCCCATCGCCGGAAATAGATGAATGGCCGTCAATTCATGGCAGATTCCGGCAAGTAGGGAGCACCTCGGATCTTCCGGAAACCTTTCCGAACCCCCTCCTCCGCGCAGCGCGATTCGGCTAGGTTCTCCTCCAGCGAACAGACGTTCGCACTCGGTGATACTCCTAGGGGGGACGTATGAAGAGGTCGCTGAAGGCTGCCCTGGTCAGTGCTGCCACGGTGGTGACGGTCACGGCCGTGGTTCCGGGCTCCGCGTTCGCGGCGAGCCCGCTGCCGTCGCTGTCGGACATCCAGATCGCCTCGATGGCGCCGGCCGAGCAGGCGAAGCTGCTCAACCCGCTGCGCGCGCTGGCGAGCGCCGCCGACGCGGTCGGCAAGGCGGACCTGGCCGGCGTCTACGCCGGTGTCGAGCTCAACGCGGGGGCGCACACGGTCAACGTCTACCTGACCGACCGGAGCGAGGCGAAGCGGTTCCTGGCGGCGGCCAAGGCCGCCGACCCGAGCATCGACACCAACCTGGCCCGGATCAAGCAGGCCAAGTACACGCGCCAGGCGCTGCACGAGGCCCGTGATCGCGTCCTGGGGGCGAAGGGCGAGTACGGCAACGAGCTCGACAGCGTCTCCGTGCCGTCCGACGGCAGCGGGCTGCGGATCGGTGTGAAGAACGTCGAGCGCGCCAAGCAGAAGGCGGCCGCGAGCCGGGCGCTGACCGCGAGCGACCCGGCCGGCGTCGACACGGTCCTGGAACCCTCCACCGAGGGCTCCGACATGTCGCGGCTGCGGGACACCCCGGCGTGGATCGCGGGTGAGGCCCTCACCGACGCGGGCTGGAGCAGCGGGTACAAGTGCACGTCCGGCGTGCCCACCCGGCGCAAGTCGGACAACCGCTCGTTCCTGATCACCGCCGCGCACTGCTTCTCCGACGGGGCCTCCGTCTACACGGGGTGGGAGAACGGCGGCCGGAACTACCTCGGGAACGTCGTGGCACGCGCCGACCAGTGGGACGCGATCGCGATCGACGTCCAGGGCACCGGCTGGACGGCCGGCCGTGAGTGGGACGGCCCGGTCAACAACTCCTTCACCCTGACGCTGACCAGCTCGGCGTACTCGTACAACGGTGACTTCGTCTGCCAGGACGGCTACACCACCGGCGTCATGTGCGGCATCAAGGTCGTGGACCAGGACAAGTCCTGGACCGGCAGCAACGGCGTCGGCCACCGCGGCGTCGAGGGCACCCAGGTGAGCGGCTACACCGCGATCCAGGGCGGTGACAGCGGCGGGCTGGTGTTCGGCATCACCGGCGACACCCGCCAGGCCCGCGGCATCAACAGCTGGGGCGGCGGGACCACCATCCGCTGGACCGAGGTCGTCGACATCTACAACACCTGGGGCCTGCAGCTCGCCTGAGCCGGCCTCGTGAACACCTGAGGTTTCCCCCGGGCCGGACGCGGCCCGGGGGGAACCCGCTGCTCAGCGCGGGAACGGCGCCCGTGCCACCAGGAGTCGCGGCGCGCCCGGTCCCGCCACCGCGCTCGCCCCGGCGGACCGCGGCTACGCGCGCCCGGTTCCCGAGGTCGTCCGCCAGGCCCTGCCTCAGACGCATTCGAGCGGGCGGTGCGGTCCCTCCGGCAGCTCGATCTCGATCGTGTCGCCGGGGCGGACCGGCCCGCCCTCCCGGACCACTCCCATGATCCCGGCCTTGCGCACCACGTTCCCGGCCTCGTCGCGGCCGAGGACCTGCTTCAGCAGGCCGGCCTGGAAGCGGTCGATCTGCAGGCACGGGTTGCGCAGGCCGGTGACCTCGACCACCGCCTCCGTGCCGATCCGCAGCAGCGTGCCGGTCGGCAGGCCGAGCAGGTCGATGCCGCGCGTGGTGACGTTCTCCCCCAACTGGCCGGCCGAAACGGCGAATCCCTGTTCCCCCACCGCGGTGAACAGCTCCTCGTGGATGAGGTGGACCTGCCGCAGGTTCGGCCGCGTCGGGTCCTTCGCGACGCGTGACCGGTGCTTGACGGTCACCCCCGCATGCACGTCGCCCTCCACCCCGAGCCCGGCGAGCAGCGTGATGCTGTCGCGGTTCGGCTTGGTGAAGGAGTACTCCCCGTTGCCGCTGACCGCGGCGACCGTGCCACTCATCCGTGCGAAACCTCCCACTGGGGGCGATGATCCACCCCACATCCTAGGCCCGGCTTCGCGACCGCCCGGGTGGTGCACGATCGTTTTCGGCCTCGACCCGCCCCCCGTTCCGGGCGGTGCGGGGTCAGTCGGCCACGGCCGGCACGGGCTCCGGGACCTCGACGACGAAGAAGAGGAAGCTCATCTTGGTCGAGAGGTGGTGGAAGTCCTTGGGGAACAACTCACGGGCGGCCGGGTCGGGTTGGGGTTCGCTGAGGGCGGTGAGGCGGAAGCCGGCCGCGGTGAAGGCGTCGGTCATCGCGTGCAGCGGGCGGCGCCAGAAGGTCACCGGGTAGGTCCGGCCGTCGAACGTCCACTCGTCGGTGTAGCTGGTGGTGGCGAAGTAGTCGGGCCGGGGGTTCTGGATCGCGTAGTCGACGAACGGGTGCTGGACGGAGGCGATCAGGCGGCCACCGGGCCTGAGCACCCTGCGCATCTCGGCGAGCGTCGGCCCCCAGTCCTCCAGGTAGTGCAGCACCAGCGAGGCGACCACGTCGTCGAAGGCCCCGTCCTCGAAGGGCAGTCGGTCGCCCAGGTCGCCCACGTGCAGGTCGGCGTCCTCGCCGAGGCGGCGGCGGGCCAGCTCCAGCATGCCGGCGCTGGAGTCGATGCCGGCCACGGTCGCACCGCGCTCGCGCAGGTCGGCGGAGAGGGCGCCGGAGCCGCAGCCCGCGTCCAGGATCCGGCGGCCGGCCACCTCCCCGGCGAGGGCGAGGATCGCAGGCCGGGCGTGGTAGGCGTTGAGGAGGTTGTTCTCGGTCTCCGCCGAGAACGCCTCGGCGAAGCCGTCGTAGTCGTTCACCCGAGCCGGGGCGGGCAGCTCGGGCTCGACGGAGAGTTCGGCGGGCGGCTCCGCGGCAAGCTCGGCGGGGGTCTCGGGCGCGTCGGTCAAGCGGTCCATCGTCGCAGCCTAGCCTGCCGCGGCGGGCCGGGGCGGGCGGTCGATCAAGGCCGCTGCGCGGGGCCGTTCGGGACCGTGGCCGCGACCTGACGCAGCACCACCGTCGACGACGGCATGACCGCGTACCAGGTGTTGGCGGTGTCGTCCTCGACCGGCGCCCAGGCGGCCACCACCGGGAGTTCGCAGTGGTCGCCGGGCTCCAGGGGCGGCAGGGTCCACGTCATGTCGGGGCCGCCGCCGGCGTCGACACCCCAGGTGGTGAACGAACGCGCGTACACCTCGTCGAGCAGCGCCGTCCAGCGCCGAGGGGCCTCGCGCGCCGCGGCCGCCCCGCAGATCGCCTCCTCGTCGTGACCGCCGACGGTGAGGCGGGTCCGCTCGTCCTCGACGGTGAACGCGGCCAGTGCCTGGCCGCCGTCCCAGCCCGAGTCGGCGCCGGCGGGCAGCGGAGTGGGCAGCGACGCCGAGAACCGCACCCGCCGCAGCGGCACCCGGGCGTCGATCCGCCAGACGGCCGCCCGGCAGTCGGTCAGCGGCCCCCAGGTCCCGGGGTCCAGCTCCGGGTCGTACGCGGTGAGCAGCAGTTCGACGCGGGCCGAGGGGCGGGTCCAGCGGGCGATCAGGCGGCCGTCCGGGCCGGGCAGCGTGAAGAGTTCGTCGGGCCGCGCCGGGAGGAGGGCGGCGTCCCCGAGGTCCGTCTCGAAGGCGAGCGGGCCGAACGGCGTGTCGACGGTCGGCCGGAACGGCGGCCGCAGACGGATGCGCGGGACGGCGGGGAGCAGCATCGCGTCAGCGTACCGGGGCGGTGCGCCGCTCGGGGGACTCGTACGGGCTGTGCATGGTGAGCCGGCGGATCTCCAGGTCCTGCTCCAGGTAGTCCATCCGGTGCTCCCAGAAGTCGCGCATGTGGGGCAGGGCGAGGTGGGCGTCCAGGTCCTCCTCGCTGCGCCAGGCCTCGTAGAAGACGAAGACGCCGGGGGCGTCGCGGTCCTCGTGGAAGTGGTACTCCAGGCAGCCGGGCTCCTGGCGGGTCGGCTCGACGAAGGAGAGCAGGAGCCGGCGCAGGTCGTCGACGCGTTCGGGCTTGGGGCGGGCGGTGCCGACGAGGGTGAAGGGCTGCTGGGTCACGGAGGGTCCTTTCGGGAGGTACGAGTGATCTCGTACCTCGGGACGTTAGGCGACCTGGGAGGTACGATGCAAGTCATACCTGGGAGGTGGACGACGATGCCCGACGACGAGGGGCACCCGGACACGGCGGAGATCGAGCTCGGCCGCGTCCTGGCGGCACTGGCCGACCCGCTGCGGCGGCGTGTCGTGCGGGAGCTGGCCGCCGGACCCGAGGACGGCGCGCGCACGTGCAGTTCCTTCGCCCTGCCGGTCGGCAAGGCCACGGTCACCTACCACTTCCGCACGCTGCGCGAGGCCGGGCTGGTCCGCCAGGTCGACCGGGGCAACAGCCGGATGGCCACCCTCCGTCGCGCCGACATCGAGCAGCGCTTCCCCGGGCTGCTGGCGATCCTCACGGCCGAGGAGCCACCGACCGCGGAGTGACCGGCGGCGGAGTGACCCGCGTGATGCGAGCGACCCGTCAGAACCGGGGCGGCGCGATGCGGAACAGGACGTTGCGGCGCAGCGGACCCTCGGGCGCGCCGGGGTCGTCGAAGTCCTCGGACGGGTCGGTGGTCATGCCGATCCGGCGCATCACCGCCTGGGAGCGGAGGTTGCCCGCCGTGGTGACGGCGAGGATCTCGGGCAGGGCGAGCGTCTCGAAGCCGAAGGCGAGGACCGCCCGCGCCGCTTCGGTGGCGTAGCCGTGGCCCCAGGCCGGGCGGGCGAGCCGCCAGCCGATCTCCACGCCGGTGAACGGCAGGCCGTCGTCGACGTCGTCCAGGCCGGCGAAGCCGATGAACTCCCCGGTGGCCCGGACCTCGACGGCCCACCAGCCGTAGCCGCGCCGGTCGAGGTCGGCTTCGAAGCGGGCGACGGAGGCGTCGCTCTGCTCGCGGGTGAGGATCTCGCCCAGGTGCTCGCGGACCTCGGGGTCGGCGTTCATCGCCGCCCACGGTTCGCGGTCGGCGTCACGCCACCGGCGCAGCAGGAGGCGGTCGGTGTGCAGGTCGGTCATGCCGCCCAGCCAACGTGATCGCGCCCCCGGGAGCAAGTGGGTTTCGCCGGCGCCCGGCACAGGCGCCAGGGAATGTGGCGCGGGTCACGGCAACGGCGCGGCGCGGGGGGACAGGGCATGGCTGTGGAGAATTCGATTCGCGCCGGGGTGCGCGCCGGCGACGCGGCGGCGTTCGGGCAGATCTTCGAGGATCACTCCGGCGCCGTGCACCGGCATGCGCTCCGGATGACCGGCGACTGGGCCGCCGCCGAGGACATCGTGTCGCTGACCTTCCTGGAGGCGTGGCGGCTGCGCGAGCGGGTGGCGCCGGAGGGCGGGAGTCTGTGCCCCTGGCTGCTGGGCATCGCGACCAACGTCATCCGCAACACCCGGCGGGCGGCGCGCCGGCACCGCAACACCCTCGCCAAGCTGCCACCGCCGGACGCCACGCCCGACTTCGCCGCCGAGGTCGCGGGCCGGCTGGTGGACGCGGAGCAGCTCGCCGCGGCCAAGGCCGCGCTGGGGCGGCTGCGCCCGGCCGACCGGGAGGTGTTCGCGCTCTGTGTGTGGGAGGGGCTGGACCACGCGGCCGTCGCCGAGGCGCTGGGCCGGCCGGTGGGGACGATCCGCTCGCGTCTCTCGCGCGCCCGGGCGCGGCTGCGTGAGCTGACGGAGCGCGAGTTGGCGACATCCCGCTCGGAGCGCTCCGCCCGTTCGGCAGCTCTGCTGCAACGCCCGGGCGGCGGCGGACAGTTCACAGATGGCCGCGCGCTCGCGGCCCGGTCGACGAAGGAGACTTCCCGATGAACGCCACACCCGAGGGCCTGTCCCAGCAGGCCGAGCGGGAGGAGCTGGCCCGGCTGCTGCCGGCCGCGGCGGCCCGGGGGCTCTCCCCGCACCGCCACCTCCTACGGAAGGAACATCTGATGAACGCGCTCACCAAGGACGCGCTCCCCGCCCCGGCGGTCCGTCGACGCGGGCTCGCCCTGCGCCTGGCGCTCCCGGTCGGGCTGGCCGTCGCGGCGGCGGGTATCGCCCTGACCTCCCTCCCCGGCGACCCGGCCGGCCGGGGCCGGTCCGCGGCGGCGCCTGCCGTGCCGGCCACCACGTCGCCCGCGGCCTCGCCGAGCCCGCTCGAGCGGATCACCAACGCCACCTACGAGCTCGCGAAGACCGACGACCGCATCACGATCGTCGTTCTCGACAGCACGACGCCCGTCGACACCGGCCGGCTCAAGCGCGACCTCGACCGGCTCGGCATCCGCACCCGGGTCTTCGGCGACGAACCCGGCTGCGGGTCCCTGGAGTCGATGGTCACGCCCGTTCCCAAGGACGCCGCGGGAAAGAACCCGGTGTCCCCGGTGTTCATCGAGGCGTCGACCCGCGACGGCAGGACCGTCTACTCCATCGACCGCAGCAAGCTCGATGCCGGAGGGGAACTGCTCCTCCACTTCCCGGCCGCCCAGCCCGGACCGGGCGGTGACTTCGGCGGCCTGGAGGCCGGCGTCCTGTTCGGCGCCGCCGGCTGCGCGCCCTCGGTGAGCCCTGTCCCCACCCCGTCGGCCGGCTGAGGCCGCACCGCGTGCCCGGAGCGGGACGTCGGATCCGCCGACGTCCCGCTCCGGGCACCAGCGGGTCGACGCCGCCGAGCCGCGACAAGGCCGCGCCGACCGCCCGCCGCCGTTGACCGGCCGGTCAACGGCGGTCGGCACCGGTCAACGGCGCGTCCCGCAGGTCGGGCAGAAGGCGGACCCGTCCGGCACCTCGTTGTGACAGCCGGGACAGGTGGACGGCTGCGCCAGTCGGAACCCGCAGGCCCCGCAGAACGCCGTCCCGCGCGACTCCGCCCGGCACTGCGGGCAGACCAGTTGGCGCGGAGTGGTGACGTCGTACGCCTGCCCCGCCTGCTGGCCGACCTGGTACGCCTGCTGCGACACCATGTCGTTCAGGCCCCGCTGCTGGGCGGCGACGGCCTCCGCCGCGGTGTCGGGCGAACAGCCCAGGCACAGGCCCTGGGCGCTGTTCCAGCACCGGCCGCACACGTAGTGGGTGCAGCGCGCGCAGCGGTTGAAGTGCGCCTCGGCGTTGCTGATCGCCCGTTGGAAGGCAGCGTCTCTGGAGGTGCCCCAGTTGGCGCCGGCCAGGCCGTCCGCGGCGTTGGAGATGCTGTTGCTCGCGGTGCCGCCTATCAGGTTCCAGGCCGCGCTCACGCCCCTGCTCAGCCAGCCGGCCATCTGGCCGGTGGTGAACGCCTCGAACGGCGAGCGCCAGGTGTCGTAGCACCGGGCGCAGGAGAACTCGAACTGGAACCCGGCTCCCGTCCCGTGCTGCTCGCTCAGGTCCCGGTAGTTGTTGCTGAAGTAGATCTCGCCGCTCATCGCCCGTTCCACTCAGTTCGCCTGTTGACGCGTCCAGCCGTTGGACGCACGCCACCGTCCCGCCGGTTCTGCCCGATGGTGCGGATGGGCCTGGTGGGACGTGTCGCACAGGCTATAGCGGGCCGCGTCACCGCCGGGAGGACAACCCCCGGGCGCGGGCATGCTCATGGGCATGACGCCTGAGCGGGGTGGCACGCCGCTCAGGTGTCGGATCCCCGGCAGGGCCGCCGGCTCCGGCCGTCGAATCTCCGGCTCAGGTCACCGGCTCAGGTCACCGGCTCAGGTCACCGGCTCAGGTCACCGGCGCCGGGGGCCGGCCAGGGCGTAGGCGGCGGTGCCGGTGGCGGCGAGGGTGAGGGCGGTGACGGTGGCGGGGGTCGCGTCGGGCGGGAGGAGGGGCCAGGTGAGGATCCGGGTCGCGAGGTCCGGGGCGGGCGGGACGACGAAGGAGGCGGCGAGCCCGGTGAACGGGAACAGCCAGGCGTAGGGGCGCCCGCAGCAGGCGGCGCCGAGGGCGGCGAGGCCGGTGAGGCCGGCGCTGTCGCGGACGGTGACGGCGAGGGGGCCGGGCGGCAGCACGGCGGCGACGAGCACGATGGCGAGCAGGACGTGCGCCGCCCGGCGGGGTGCCCAGCGCAGGGCGGCGGTGCGGTCCAGGGCGAGGTCCGGGCCGCCGAATCCGGCGGAGAGCGCCATCGCCCCGGCGGCGAGGAGGAGGGTGGACAGCCGCGGGCTCGCCGGGTCGGCGTCGCCGAGCCGCGCGAGGGCGGCCGGCGGAGCCAGGGCGGCGAGCGCGGCGGGCAGCCGGCGCGAGCGCGCGTACAGGATCGGCCATCTCACCGGGACGCACCGCCGGCCAGGACGTCGAGCGGGTCGTCCGTGCAGGCGACGGCGGCGGTGTGCAGGGCGACGATCCGCTGCCGCTGCTCCGCGGGCGCCAGCGCACTGAACGCCCGCCAGGCCGGGGCCGCCAGCTCGGCCTGGTCCTGCGCGCGGTGCATCGTCCCGTCGAGCGGCCGCGGTTCGTCGCCGAGGGCCCAGGCCGCCGCGATGCTCTGGGCGACCGTCTCCGGCAGTGTGCCGCTCTCGCGGTCGCCGCGGGGGCTGCAGAGCGGGGCGATGCCCTGGCCGACCAGCGCCCGGGTCAGCTCCGGTCCCCCGGCGGCGCCGATCACCGCGTCGTCGAAGTCGACGAGCAGTGCCTCGTACGGACGTTCCGGTGGGTCGCCGATGGCGCGCGGGGTGGTGGTCTCGTGGACGGTGGCCGGTGCCCGGTCGCCGAGGGCGCCGCGCAGCAGGCCCAGGGCGTCCCGGCCGGGGCCGGCCAGCTCGTCGAGGCGGGCCCGGTGGGCCGCCGTCACGCACACCGGGCCGTCGCACACCCGGGCCGTCGCGGCCCGGTCGAGGACGTAGGTGTCGCGCGGGTCGGCCGGGAGCAGGGGCAGGGCGAGCGCCGCGCCCGCGAGGAGCGGGGTGAGGGCGAGCAGCCGGGCGCGCCGGGTGCCGGCGGCCAGCAGGGCGAGACCCGTCCCGGCAAGGCCGAGCAGCCAGAGCGTCTGTCCGAGGTGCACGGGAGCGGAGAGGGTGAAGAGGGTCTGGCGGACGTCGGCGACGGTCGGCGACAGGAGCGAGAGCCGGTTCGGCACGGCGGAGGCCGGGACGGCGGCATCGGTCGTCTGGCGCAGGACGTTGGTGAGCGCGAAGCCGGCGACGGCCAGGGCGGGCGGGGTGAGGGCCGAGGGCAGGGTCCGGGCGACCCCCACGCCGAGGACCGCCCCGGCGGCGAGCGCGAGCGCGCCCACGAGCGAGATCGGCAGCCAGCCGGCGCCGGTGGACGCGGCGCCGCCGGCGAGCACCCGCACCGCGCCGAGGAGGACGAGCACCCCGAAGGCCGCGGCGACGGCCAGGGCCGTCGGGGCGACGAGGGCGGCGGCACGGTGGCGGGCCGGCCGCGGGGTGGTGGCGAGCAGTTCGACGGTCCCCGAGCGGTGGTCGCGCAACCCCTGGAGAGCCCCGAGGCCGAGGGCGAGCGGCCACAGGAACACCAGCAGGTGCCGGGTCCACAGGGCCATGGACGTCCACTGGGCCGTCCAGCGGGTGGTGCCCGTCGACCACGGCCCGTGGGCGAGTTCCAGGAAGGCGAGTGCGGCCGCCAGGACGGCGGCGCCGGCCCAGGGGGCGACGGAGCGGCGCAGTTCGGTGCGCAGCACCCGCGACGGGAGGTTCACCAGGCACCCCCCGTCCGCGCGGGGGCGGCGAGGAGCGCCGAGTAGCCGCGCTCCAGCGGGCTGTCGCCCGCGTGCTCCGGGCCACCGGCGGCGGCGAGCCGGTCCGGGGTGCCCTGGAAGACCAGACGGCCCTCGGCGAAGAGCACCACGTCGGTGCAGGCGGCTGCGACGTCCTCCACGAGGTGGGTGGAGACGACCACGCAGGCGTCCGTCCCGAGCTCCTGGAGCAGCTGGCGCAGCCGCAGCCGCTGCGCCGGGTCCAGGCCGACCGTCGGCTCGTCGAGCAGCAGCACCGCCGGGTCGTTGACGATGGCCTGGGCGATGCCGGCCCGCCGCACCATGCCGCCCGACAGCGCCTTCATCCGCTCGTCGGCGCGGTCGGCCAGGCCGACCCGCTCGACGGCGCGCTGCACGGCGGCCGGGACGTCGGCCGCGGGAACCTCCTTCAGCCAGGCCATGTACTCGACGAACTCCCGTACGGTGAAACGCCGGTAGTAGCCGAAATCCTGTGGCAGATAGCCGATCCGGCGGCGCAGCGCGCGGTACTCGCCCGGCCCGCCCAGGGACTGCCCGAGCAGTTCCAGCTCGCCACCGGCGGGGCGCAGCACGGTGGCCAGGGCGCGGATGAGGGTGGTCTTGCCCGCGCCGTTGGGGCCGAGCAGGCCGTGGACGCCGGTGCCGAGGGTCAGGTCGAGGCCGTCGACGGCCATCCGTCGGCGGCCGGCCCTGACCTTCAGTCCGTTCGCGCGGATCTGCCAGGCGTGGCGGGTGGGGGCGAGGTCGGCGGTGCTCACTGCGGGCATCGTGCGGCTCCTGTTCTTCCGGAGGTTCAACGGTTCGGCCCCTGTGCGGTGTAGGCGCCCCGGCGGGTGAGGACGACGGCGGCGCCGAGCGCGAGGAGCAGGCCCCAGCCCCACTGCGGCAGGCCGTCCGCGCGCAGGACGGAGGGCGTGTGGCCGGCGGCCAGGGCCTGCGCGGACACGGCGGCGGCCCAGGCGGCGGTCAGGGCGAGGGCGGCGCGGGTCATGCCGATCAGCCCGCCGAGCGCAAGGGCGGCGGAGGTGAACGCCAGGCAGGGCAGCAGCCACTGCGCGGCCGTCAGCCCCGTCGCCCAGCCGGCCGCGAACAGGGCGGGGATCACCACGGCGAGCACGGCGACGGTGCGGCGCAGCAGCAGTGGCAGGCCGGCCCTCGGGGTGGCGGCGGTGAGTTCGTGGGCGGGGTCGAGGCCGCGGGACCAGGAGAGCGCCACGCCGCCGACCGGCAGGACGGGGGCCAGGAGCAGAACCAGGGAGATCCGGCCGGAGCCGGGGCCGGTGAGGTCCAGCAGCAGGGCGAGCAGGGTGACGGCGAGGACCATGGCCAGCCACGGGGTCATGGCGGGGGTCGTCCACGGGGAGAGACGGGCGGTCAGGCGGCGGCGGGCGGGAACGGCCCGGTCCAGCTGTGGGGCGAGCCCGTCCCAGACGGCCTCGGTGAGCGCCGCCACGGCGGGCGCCCCGGTGGTGACGGCGGCCGACAGTCGGTCGCGGCAGGTCCGGCAGGCCTCCAGGTGGGCCTCCAGGGCCCACACCTCGTCGGTGGCGAGGCCGGCGGCGCCGCGCGCGTAGCCGTCGATGAGCCGTTCCGACGCGTGTTCCGTGCTGCTCATGCCAGTGCCTCCCGCATCGCGGTCCGCGCCCGGCGGGCGCGGGTCTTGACCGTGCCCTCGGGGAGTCCGAGGACCACCGCGGTCTCCCGGACGGACAGTCCGTCGAGCACCATCGCCTGGAGGACGTCCCTGAGTTCGGGCGCGAGGCGCCGCAGGGCGTCCCCGACGTCACCGCCGACGGTCGCCACCAGTGCCTCCTCCTCGGCGGCGGGCGCCACCCGGTGCGGGGCGGCGGCGGCCGGCGGCTCGGCGTGGTGGGCGCGGCGCCGGAAGGCGTCGACCAGGCGGCGGGCGGCGATCGTCCACAGCCAGCCGACGGCCGTGCCGCCGGTGCGGGTGCCGGTGAAGGATCCGGCCGCCCGCCACACCGCGAGGTAGGTCTCCTGCATGACCTCGGCGACGATCTGTTCGTCGGCGCAGCGGCGGCGCAGCCGCACGGCCAGCCACGGCGACGTGCGGCGGTACAGCTCCTCGAAGGCGACCCGGTCCCCCCGGGCCACCCGGCGGAGGAGGCCTTCCTCGTCCAGTTCCTGCGGCGGTGCCGCCTTGGCGCGTTTCACACCTGCTAGACGGACGGACGGGCCCGCCGGTTTTCGAGGAGACGTGATCCCGGTCACGTGAGCCGCGGCGGGTTCACGGATGACACCGTTGATGTCATGATGACACCATGAGTGTCAGTCAGGGGGTCGACGGCGGCGGCCCGGCCGTGGAGGGGCTGCTGCACGAGGTGATCCGGCGGTTGTGGCCGGTGCACCGGGTGGTCCTGCGGGCGGTCGAACGCGGGCTGGCCGGGACCGGCATGACCGCCGGGCAGCACGCGGTGCTGGACGCGCTGCGGCGCGGCGGGCCGCGGACCGTGCCGCAGCTGGCGCGGGCGCTGGACCTGGACCGGCAGCCCGTGCAGCGGCTGGTGAACGACGCCAAGGCGCTCGGGCTGGCCGAGACCGTCGCCAATCCGGAGCACCGGCGCTCCTCGCTGGTGCGGCTCACCGCGCGGGGCGAGAGCGTGCTCGCCCGCGTCCAGGAAGCCGAGCACGGAGCGCTGCGGCGCCACCTCGGCGATCTGGACCCGGACGCGGTCGCCACCGCCCTGCGGGTGCTCGACCGGCTCGGCGAGGTGTTCCAGGAACTGGAGCGAACGGCCGAGAAGCGCAATCGAAACGACCGGAACGATCAAGGAGCGGACGGAACATGACCGAAGCGCGCACCGGCACCGTACCCGTCACGGACGGCGAGCTGTCCTACGAGGTCGCGGAGGGCGCCGGACCGGCCGTCGTCCTGCTGCACGGCGGCCTGCTGGACCGGCACAGCTGGGACGAGCAGTTCACCCGGCTCGCCGCCGCCGGCCGGCACGTCGTGCGCTACGACGCCCGCGGACACGGCCGTTCCTCCACCGTCGGCGGCGACTACGCCCACCCCGACGACCTGCGGGCCCTGCTCGCCCACCTGGACGTGCCGCGCGCCGTACTGGTCGGGCTCTCGCTCGGCTCCCGGATCGCCCTGGACACCGCGCTCACCCACCCCGCGTCCGTGGCGGGCCTGGTGCTCACCGCGCCGGGCGTCAGCGGACGACCGTTCACCGACCCCTTCGTGACCCACCACACGGAGCAGCAGATCGCCGCACTGGGCGCCGGCGGCGAGCAGGGCGTGGGCCGGTTCGTGGAGCACTTCCTGCGGATGTGGGCGGACGGCCCGCACCGCTCCCCCGCCCAGGTGGACGGCGCGCTGCGGGAGCGGCTGCGCGCCTCGGTGACCGCCAACGTGCTGCGCCACGCGGCCGGCTTCGGCGCCGGGCGCCCGCGGGAGGCCGGCGCGGCCGGGCGCCTCGGCGAGCTGGGGGCGCCGACGCTGGTCCTGACCGGCGAACTGGACGGCGCGGACATCCTGGCCAACGCCCGCGCCATAGCCGACGGCGCCCCGCACGCCCGCGAGCTGGTCCTGCCCGGCGCCGCGCACATGGTCCCGCTGGAGTGCCCCGACCTCTTCGAACGCGAGCTGGACGGCTTCCTCGCCGCCCTCTGAAGGAAGGCCTACCCGGCGGGCGCGCCCGGAAGGTCCTCGGGGGCCCAGGGCCCGCCGGTCCTCGCCGTGACGGACCTCGCCGGCACGCCGACGGCCAGGACGGTGCCGCCGAGCAGCAGGCCGATCGAACCGAGGACGCCGGCCGAACGCTCCCCTTCGCGACAGCCCCGACGTGGCCGGCAGCGGTGACGGGAGTCCCCGGCCCGCTCAGCCCGCGAGGCCGTGGCCGACCAGGCGGCTGCGCAGGCCCGCCAGCTCGCGCCGGACCAGCGGCGGCAGCCCGGCCTCGCCGTCGCCCGCCGCAAGGACCGACCGGACCAGTTCGGCGGCGGCCCGCGGGTCGTGCGCGATCAGGTGGCAGTCGGCCACCCGGACGGTGAACAGCAGGCGCAACGAGGGCAGTTGGTCGGGAGCGAGCAGGGCGAGCGCGGTCTCGGCGGCGTGCACGGCGCGCCGGGCGAGCCGGGGGTCGTCGACCGCCGCGGCGGCGTCGCGCAGGGCGGCGGCGGCGCCCGCCTCGACCCGCAGCCGCATCGAGGCGATGGAGAGCCAGGCGGCGTCGGACTCGTCGTGGACCCCGATGTGGTCGAGGTGGTGGCGGGCGCGGGCGATGTGACGGACGGTGGACCGCACGTCGCCGGTCATCGCATGGGCACGGGCCAGGCCGATCTGGCCCATCGCGCCGGCCCAGTGCCGGGTGGGGGCGACCCGGACGATCTCGTGGGCGTAGCCGAGGGCGGCGCCGGGGTCGCCGTCGAGGCGGGCGAGGAAGCTCATGTCGCTGAGCGCGGCGACCTGGGTGGCGGCGTCCTCGGCGAGTTCGGCCCAGCCGAGGGCGCGGGAGAAGCAGGCCATCGCGGTGGCGTTGCGGCCGTCCTGCATCCGCAGCGCGCCGGCGGCGTGGGCGTACTCGCCGGCGAGCCGGGCGAGCGGGCGGCGGGCGGGGCCGGCCGGGTGCACGGCCAGGCGGCGCAGGACGACGCGCAGGGTGTCCTCGACGGCCTCGGTGCCGGGGGTGCCGGGGCCGTCGCCGGCCCGCAGGTGGGCGGCGAGCAGGCCGGCGAGGGCGTGCACGGTGTCGGGGTCCAGCGGTGGCGCGGCGGCCGGGTCGGCGGCGCGGAAGGCGGCGTGCAGGACGGCGAGGTCGGCCGGCGGGGGGACGTCGCAGCCCGCGGCGTCGTGGAGCGGACAGAGCAGCCCGTAGTCGGGGAGGCGGACCGGCAGTTGGGGGGCGAGGCCGGGCGGCAGGGCGGGGACCAGGGCGGCGACGGGCGGGCCGGGCAGCGGGGCGCGGGTCCAGTCGCCGGGGGCGGTCGGCGGCTCGGCGGGGGCGGGGGCGGCCGGCGGCCCGGCCGGTACGGGCAGCGCGCCCTCCTCGGCGCGCCGGCAGGCGTCGCGCAGTTCGCCGCCGGCGAGCAGCAGGTCGTCGAGACGGTCGGCGATCCGGGGGCTGGTGCGGCGGGTGCCGTGTTCGAGCTTGCTGACCGCCGTGTGGTCGTAGCCGATCTCGGCGCCGAGCTGGGCCTGGGTGAGACCGGCACGACGACGCCACTGGCGCAGGCGAAGCCCGAAGGCCCGCCAGGCCTCGTCCTCGGCGGGCTTGGTCGACGCCCGGTTCCGGTGCACGGGGCTGCCCTCCCGAGTGCGTTCCGGGCCCTCCCGGTAGGGAGGTCCGCTGAGGAGGACGGTACTGGACGAGGGCCTCCGGCGTACATGAGATGGTCTCAACCACTTTCGGTTACTGGTCTCTACCTCTTCCCCCTTTGGTCTCAACCTCTTCAGGCGCCGGCCCCGGCCTCCCCCGCCGCCCCGGGCCGGGCCGGGCCGCCGCCTCCGACCTGCCCGGACGCCCCGTCAGACCTCAATTCCCGGCCCGGAAAAGGTTCCTGACGTCACTTGACGGAACTTGCCAACCGTCCGCAGCGCACGCCCGGACCGTTGACCGGGCCATGACGGCGTGTGAGGGTTCCGGCACCCGAGCGCGGACGCCCGCACACAGCCGCCCCCCAAACGGCCCCGCGGTGAGCGCCCTGACGGCACACCGTCCGCGATCGAGCACCCCCACGTTCGAGGAGCCTCGGAATGAAACGCAGATTGCTGACGGCGGGAACCACCCTGGCCGTCGTGGCCGGCATGCTGACCGCCACCGCGGTCGGCCAGGCCGCCGCCGACCCCGGCCCGGCCGTCTCGGCGCCGCCCAGCGCCCTGGCCGCCGCCGTCAACGCCGCCGACCTGGCGGCCTCGGCGGGCTTGGACGCCCTGGCCAAGGGCCCGGACGAGACCTATGAGCGCCAGTCCGTGACCCCCTGGCTGGGCGGTCTCTACTCGGTCGCCTACCAGCGCACCTACAAGGGCCTGCCGGTGGTCGGCGGCGACGCCGTCGTGCTCGCCGACGGCCAGGGCAAGGTCCGCGGGCTGCAGTCCGCCTCCTCCGGCCCGGTCGGCGTGCCCACCACCGCGCTGGTCAGCGCCGCCGACGCGGAGAAGACCGCCCGCACCAAGCTGGCCAAGGTCGACGGCGTGCAGTCCCGCCGCTTGGTCGTCCGGGTCCAGGACGGCGCCGGCCGGCTCGCCTGGGAGACCGTGCTCACCGGCAGCAACGGCAGCGCCCCGAGCACCCTGCACGTCTTCGTCGACGCCCGCAGCGGCGAGGTCGTCGACAGCTACGACGACGCCCGCGCCGGCACGCTCAACTCCAAGTGGAACGGCCCGAACCCCACCATCAACACCACGGGTTCCGGCAGCTCCTACTCGCTGCGCGACCCCGGCCGCCCCGGCCTGAGCTGCGCCGACAACGCCACCGGCCAGGTCTTCACCAAGTCCTCCGACTCCTGGGGCACCGGCAGCCCCACCAGCAAGGAGACCGGCTGCGGCGACGCCATGTTCGCGGCCCAGAAGGAATGGGACATGCTCCGCGACTGGCTCGGTCGCAACGGGCACGACGGCAACGGCGGCAGCTGGCCCGTCAAGGTCGGCCTGGCCGACGTCAACGCCTACTGGGACGGCTCCTCGGTCTCCATCGGCCACAGCAACGCCAACGAGTGGATCTCCTCGATCGACGTCGTCGGCCACGAGTTCGGCCACGGCATCGACCAGTTCACCCCCGGCGGCGCCAACAACGAGAACGGCCTGGGCGAGGGCACCGGCGACATCTTCGGCGCGCTCACCGAGGCCTACGCCAACCAGCCCGCCCCGTACGACAGCCCCGACTACCTCGTCGGCGAGATGATCAACCTCGTCGGCAGCGGCCCGATCCGCAACATGTACAACCCCTCGCTGGTCAGCAACAACCCCAACTGCTACTCGTCCTCGATCCCGAGCACCGAGGTGCACGCGGCCGCCGGCCCGCTGAACCACTGGTTCTACCTGCTCGCCGAGGGCTCCAACCCCGGCGGCGGCAAGCCCACCAGCCCCACCTGCAACAGCTCCAGCGTCACCGGCGTCGGCATCAAGGACGCCGGCCGGATCTTCTACGGCGGCATGCTGCTCAAGACCAGCGGCATGACCTACAAGCGCTACCGCACCACCACCCTGACCGCCGCCAAGAACCTCGACTCCACCTGCAACCTGTTCAACCGCACCAAGGCCGCCTGGGACGCCGTCAGCGTCCCCGCCCAGACCGGCGACCCGACCTGCACCGGCCAGGTCAGCGACTTCTCCCTCGCGCTGAACCCGGGCTCCGGCCAGGTCCAGCCCGGCTCCTCGGCCACCGCGACGGTCGGCACGCAGGTGACCCAGGGCAGCGCCCAGAGCGTCAACCTGACCGCCTCCGGCGCCCCGAGCGGCGCGAGCGTCAGCTTCAGCCCGTCCTCGGTGCAGACCGGCGCCTCCGCCACGATGACCGTCTCCACCAGCGCGACCACCGCGCCGGGCAGCTACGTCATCACGGTCACCGCCACCGGCCAGGCCACCCACACCGCGCAGTACACGCTGACGGTCGGCGGCGGCAACCCCGGCGGCAGCGCGCCCGACATCAGCGTCACCAACGTCCAGGCGCACCTGGCCCAGCTCAACAGCATCGCCTCGCAGAACGGCAGCAACCGGCGCACCGGCACCAGCGGGTACAGCCAGTCGCTGGCCTACGTGAAGGCCAAGCTCCAGGCGGCCGGCTACCAGGTCAGCGAGCAGACCTGCGGCACCTGCAGCTACACCGCCAACAACCTGATCGCCGACTGGCCCGGCGGCCCGTCCGACCAGGTCACCATGTTCGGCGCGCACCTGGACGGCGTCAGCGCCGGCCCGGGCATCAACGACAACGGCTCCGGTTCGGCCGTCCTGCTGGAGAACGCGCTCGTCCTCGCCCAGCAGAACCCGACCCTGACCCGCCACGTGCGGTTCGCCTGGTGGACCGGCGAGGAGCAGGGCCTGCAGGGCTCGCAGTACTACGTGAGCCAGCTCGGATCCGCCCAGCGCAGCGCCATCAAGGGCTACTACAACTTCGACATGGTCGGCTCGCCCAACGCCGGCTACTTCATCAACAACGTCAACTCCACCACCTCGGCGCCGATGAAGGCGTACTGGGACTCGCTGAACCTCCAGCCGGAGGAGAACGTCGAGGGCCAGGGCCGCTCGGACGACGCCTCGTTCCAGTCCGCCGGCATCCCGACCTCGGGCTACGCGGCGGGCGCCAGCGCCACCAAGACCTCGGCCCAGGCCGCGAAGTGGGGCGGCACGGCGGGCCGCGCGTACGACTCCTGCTACCACTCGTCGTGCGACACCACCAGCAACATCAACGCCACCGTGCTGGACCGCAGCGCCGACGGCGTCGCCTACACCCTGTGGAAGACCTCGGTCGGCAGCGGCCCGATCCCGACCAACGACTTCTCGGTCTCGGTCAACCCGGCCACCGGCAACGTCAAGCCGGGCGCTTCCACCACCGCCACGGTGAGCACCCAGACCACCTCCGGCTCCGCCCAGACGGTGAACCTCGCCGTCTCCGGCGCGCCGGCCGGGGTGACCGCCTCGGTCAGCCCGTCCTCGGTGCAGTCCGGCGGCTCCGCGACGCTCAGCATCGCGGTCGGCTCGTCGGTCCCGAACGGGACGTACAACCTGACCGTGACCGGCACCGGTTCGGTCTCCCACACCAGCAGCTACTCGCTGGTGGTCACCTCCGACCCGGGCCCCGGTGGCGGCACCTGGACCCCGGGCACCACGTACCAGGCGGGTGACGTCGTCACCTGGAACGGCGTGAGCTACCGGTGCCTCCAGGGCCACACGGCCCAGGTGGGCTGGGAGCCCAACATCGTCCCGGCCCTCTGGCAGGCGATCTGAGCGGACCGGATCGTCTCCGGGACGGGATAAGGGCGGTGCCGCGGTTCGTCGAGGGGGACGGGCCGCGGCACCGCCGCACGTTCGGGCGGCGGTTCGGCGGGAGCGCGGCGGGAGCACGGCGGCTGACGTAGAGTCGGCGCGGGCCGTCCGTCGCCGACCGAGGAGAGCTGCTGTGACCACGACCGCGAACCCCGGCTCATCGCCCGCAGCGCCCATGCCCGAGCTGGCGCCGGCGGAGGTCGCCCAGTGGCGCGCCGAGGAGGCCGAGCTGATCGAGCTGCTGACCCGCACCCGGCAGCGGCTCGGCGGCGTCGCCGCGTTCCGGATCGGCCCGCGGCCCACCGTCCTGGTCACCGACCCCGAGGCCGTCCAACACGTGCTCGGCCGGCACCCCGAGCGCTACGTCAAGCGCTCGCACCGCGCCCGGATGCTCGCCGGGGACGGCGTGCTCTCCGCGAGCGGCGACGCCTGGAAGCGCCAACGGCGCATGCTGCAGGCCCAGTTCACCGGCCCAGGGATGCGCCGCTACGAGCAGCGGATCGCCGCCGCGGCCCGCCGCACCGCCGACCGCTGGGCCGGGTACGCGCAGAGCGGGGAGCGCGTCGACATCGGCGAGCAGATGCGCCACTTCGCCCTCGACACCATCTGGCGCGCGCTCACCGGCCACCCGCTGGACGCCGCCACCGAGCGCGAACTCGACCGCATCCCCGTCGTCGTCGCCGCCCTCCCCCAACTGCCAGACGGCGCACGGGCCCACGACGCCGTCGCCGGCGACCTGGCGCGGATCGACGCCGTCGCCCATGCCGCCGTCGACGCCGCCCGCCGCCGCGAGGACGGCCCCGACGGCCCCGGGGTGCTGCGCGACCTGCTCGACGCCGCCGAGCACCACCCCGAGTACACCGACCGGCTGATCCGCGACGAGCTCGTCACCCTGCTCGTCGCCGGCCACGAGACCACCGCCACCACCCTCACCTGGCTGTACCTGCTGCTCGACGCCCATCCCGACGCCCGGACGTGGGCCCTCGCGGCCGGCCCGGAGGGCTCGCCCGAGCGGCGCGAGGCGGTGCAGGCGCTGGTCAGCGAGACACTGCGGCTCTACCCGTCCGCGTGGATCCTCCCCCGGCACGCGCTCACCGACGACACCCTCGCCGGCCACCACGTCGAGGCCGGCACCGACCTGCTGGTCTGCCCCTACCTGACCCACCGCGACCCGGCCCTGTGGCCCGACCCCGAGCGCTTCGACCCCACCCGCTTCACCCCGGGCGGAACCCGCCCCGCCCACCTCGGCGCCTACTTCCCCTTCGGCCTGGGCGCCCGCGCCTGCCTGGGCACCCAGTTCGCCCTCCGCGAGTCCACCGCCCTGCTCGAACTCCTGCTCCCCGCCCACACGGTGGACTTCCGGAGCACCCCGGCGGGCGCCGTCTGGGGCATCACCGTCCGCCCCGACGGCCCGACCCCGGCGGTCCTGACGGCAGCCACCGGCGGCTGAGCAGCACAGCAGGGACACCGACGGGGCCCTCGCCGGCGGCGGGGGCTACGCCGGGCCGGCCGGGTGCCCGGGCTCGAGGACGAAGACCGGGATCACGCGGTCGGTCTTCTCCTGGTACTCGGCGTACGGCGGGTACGCGGCGACCGCGCGCCGCCACCACTCGTCCCGCTCGTCCCCGGCGATCTCACGGGCCGTCATGTCCCGGCGTTCCGGGCCGTCCTGGAGCTCCACCCCCGGGTTGGCCTTGACGCTGAAGTACCAGTCCGGGTGGCTCGGGAAGCCGCCCTTCGAGGCCACCGCCGCGTACCGCCCCCCGTGCTCCACGCGCATCACCGGGACCTTGTGGATCCTGCCGCTCTTCGCGCCGCGCATCGTGACGATGACGACCGGCAGGCCGGTGTCCCGCAGCGTCGTGCCCCGGGTTCCGCCCGAACTCTCGTACAGCTCGACCTGCTCGCGCACCCACTGCGCCGGACTCGGCTCGTACTCGCCCTCAAGCGGCATGACCTTCACTCCATCGTCGTGAGCGGACTGCCTCAAGTGTGACGGCAAAGCGCCGGTGCCGCACCCGTTCCGGTGTCCGTGCAGGTCGCGGTGGTCACTGCAGCCCGCGGCGGCGGCGACGTCGGGCGCCGCGGCCTGCTCGACGGCTGACGGACGGGCCCGACCGGTCGGTCGCTATGCTGCGGAGCATGGACATCGTGATCCCGCTCTTCGAGGGCTTCGAACCGCTCGACGCGATCGGACCCTACGAGATTCTCGCGCTCGTGCCCGGTGCCACCGTCCGTTTCGTCACCGCCGAACCCGGCCTGGTGCGGGACACGTTCGGCGCGCTGCCGGTGCAGGTCCCGACCGCGTACTCCGAGGTGGAGCGCTGCGACGTCCTGCTGATCCCGGGCGGGGGCGGCATCCGGCCCATGCTCGCCGATCCCGCCTTCCTCGACTGGGTGCGCCGGATCCACGCCGGCACCCGGTTCACCACCTCGGTCTGCACCGGTTCCGTGGTGCTGGGCGCGGCCGGTCTGCTGAAGGGCCTGACCGCGACCACGCACTGGGCGGCGACCGCCGAACTGGAGTCCCACGGCGCCGTCTACACCGCCGACCGGGTGGTCCGCCACGACCGGCTGATCACCGCGGCCGGGGTCTCCTCCGGCATCGACATGGCCGTCCGGCTGGCCGCCCTGCTCACGGACGAGGTCACCGCCCAGGCGATCCAGCTCTGCACCGAGTACGACCCGCAGCCCCCCTTCGACACCGGCTCGGTGGAGAAGGCCCCGGCCGAGGTGCTCGCCCGCGCGCAGGAACTCGGCCAGGCGCCGCCGGACCCGCTGTTGCGCCCCTACGGCGCGCAGCGGGAGCGCGCGCCCCGGGCGCACGCCCACACCTCTCCCGCCGAGGAGGCGTAACGCGGGCGGCGGGTGGAACAGTGGGAGACCGGGAGCGGCGGCCGCGTCACGCGCGCCACTCCCCCGACCGCTGTCCCGCAAGCCCCACCGTTCGCACAAGGACGTGCCCATGAGCGACGACCCCGCCGGCCTCGCCGTCACCGACCAGATCAGGGCCGCGGGCGATCACGCCGAACGCCTGCTCATCGCCTCGGGACGCCCCGCCCCCGTCCGGACCACACCCGACCGCGCCGCGCCGTGGTTCCACGAGACCCGGGCGGTGATGCTCCGTGCCGAGGCGGACGGCACCCTGCGCCACTGCGACCACCTCGCCGCCCCGCAGCCGACCGCCATCCTGGCGGAGGCGGCGGACCGGCTGGTCTGCTGGGACTGCTACACCAGGGCGCAGGCCCTGCGCAGCTGCCACATCTGCGGCGGCCCGGCGGGGACGAAGTCGCTGTACGGCGGCGTCGAGGCGGTGATCCGCGGCCCGGCGGCCGTCTACTCGCGCGTCGTCTGCCGGTCCTGCGCCGAACCGGCGGGCCCCCGCGGCACCTTCGGCAACGGCGGCTGACCCGCGGGGACGAGCGCGCCCGGGGTGCCGGGAGGCTTCCTCCGAGCGCCCCCGTGCCCACCGGATCCCCCGTGGAACGGCGCTGACGTGCCGTCCGGGACGCGGCGCGGACCGGTCAGACCCGGTGGCGCGGGGTGAGCAGGCCGCTCTCGTAGCCGATGATCACCAGCTGGACCCGGTCCCGGGCGTCCAGCTTGTCCAGCAGATGACCCAGGTGCGTCTTCACCGTCGCCGCGGAGACGTGCAGTTCCTGCGCGATCTCCGCATTGGACCGCCCGGCGCCCACCAGTTGGAGCACCTGCCGCTCCCGGCCGGTCAGACCGTCCAGCGCGGGCGGCGGACCGGCCGGTTCGGTGGCCGGATGCCGGCAGAACTCCGAGATCAGCCGCCGGGTGACGCTCGGCGAGAGCAGGCTCTCCCCCGCGGCCACCACCCGGATCGCGTGCAGCAGGTCGGCCGGCGGGATGTCCTTGAGCAGGAAGCCGACGGCTCCGGCCCGCAACGCCGCGAAGACGTGCGCGTCCAGGTCGAACATGGTGAGCATCAGGACGCGCACGCCCGGGTGCCGCTCACAGATCGTCCGGGTGGCCTCGATGCCGTCCGTTCCGGGCATCCGCACGTCCATCAGCACCACGTCGGGCCGCTGCTCGGCGACCAGCGCGATCGCGGCGGCCCCGTCCGATGCCTCGCCGACCGCGGTCAGGCCGGGTTCGGCGTCGATCAGCATCCGGAAGCTGCCACGCAGCAGCGCCTGGTCGTCCACCACCAGGACACGGATGGGCTCGGTCACACGGTCCTCCACACGATCGTCGTTCCACCCCGGCCGCGGGGCGAGGGGTAGCGCAGCCGTCCGGCCGGTCCGGAGCGCTCCGGACCCGGGCGGTCCGGAGCGCCGGTCCTGGTCAGGGCTCCTGCCCCACCGGCACCAGGGCACGGTAGGGCAGGTCGGCCCGGACGGCGAAGCCGCCGCCGGCCAGCGGCCCGGCCTCGAAGCGTCCGCCGAACAGCTCCACCCGTTCCCGCATGCCGATCAGACCGTGGCCGTGGCCACTCCGGTGCCCGGCCGCCTCGTCGCTCCCGTGCCGGGTCGGGTGCCCGCCGCCGCGGCCGGAGCGCCGGGCACCGCGGACCGCGGCGGCGCCCTCGTCGGTCACCTCGATCCGCAGCTCCCGCCCGTCGGCGACCAACTCGACCCGGCAGCGGGTCGGCCCGGCGTGCTTGAGCACGTTGGTCAGGGCCTCCTGCACCACCCGGTACGCCGAACTCTGCACACCCTGCGGCAGGTCGACGGTTCCCTCGGTGCGCAGTTCGGCGGTGAGCCCGGCCGCGGTGGCACCGGCCACCAGCTCGGGAAGCGCGGCGAGCCCGGGCGCCGGCCGCAGTCCGTCCAGGCCGTCGGCCTCCGGTCCGGACTCGCCGGCCCGCAGGACGCTGAGCATCTGCCGCATCTCGCTCAGCGCCGAGCGGCTGGAGGTCTCGATCACCCGCAGCGCGTCGCCCGCCCCCTCCGGGTGGGTGGCCAGGAGGTGATTGGCCACCCCGGCCTTCACCGCGATCACCCCCACGTGGTGCGCCACGATGTCGTGCAGCTCCCGGGCGATCCGCAGCCGTTCCTCCGCCACGGCCTCCTCGGCGACCCGCCGGGCCGATCGGGCGGCGTGCGCGCGCCGTTCGCGGACCGCACGGCCCAGCACCCAGGCCATCCCGGCCACGGCCAGGCCCGCCAGGTGGAGCACGAGGTCCTGCCCACCACCGCTCGGGACGCCCGAGACCAGGAGCAGCAGCAGCACACCGCCGCTCACCGCGCCGATCGCGGGGGTGGGCACCCGCCGGACCGGACTGGTGACGGCCACCTGGTAGAGCGCGAAGGCCACCCCGAGGAACGGCTCCCGGACGGTACCGGCCGCCGAGGCCACCACCGAGGCAGCCGTGACCACGGCACAGACCGCCGCCGGGCGGGCCCGGCGCAGGACCAGCGGCAGTCCCATCGCGGCCGCGAGGGCGAGCCGGACCGACCATCCGCCGTGGGAACTCCACGCCGGCCCCGGCAGGGCCAGGAAGAGCGCCGTCAGCGCCACCGCCACCAGGCCGTCGGCGGTCGCCAACTCGCCTCGGCTCAGCGGGCGGACAGCGCCGTCGCGGTACAGCGTCCGCCAGGGAGGAGGGAGTCGGGCCATGCGCCCACCGTATCCGCCCGGGCGGGCCTGCGCCTCGGCCGCGGGAATGACCGACCGTGGTAGGAGACGGCGACGGTGGAGCCCGCCGTCTCCGCCTCCCGGTGGAGGCCGCGACTCGGAGCGCCGGCCGATGTGCCGCGGCACCGCCGCACGGCAGCCTGCCGTCGTGATCGAACTACGGCAACTGACCAAGCGCTATCGCGACACCGTCGCGATCGACGGGCTCACCTTCACGGTCCGGCCCGGCCGCGTGACCGGCTTCCTGGGCCCGAACGGGGCCGGCAAGTCCACCACCATGCGGATGATGCTCGGCCTGGAGCGCCCCGACGAGGGCGACGTCCGCTACCACGGGAAGGCCTACCACGAGCTGTACGAGCCACTGCGGCACGTCGGCGCGCTGCTGGAGGCCAAGGCGCTGCAGAGCAGCCGCACCGCGTACAACCACCTGTTGTGGCTCGCCCGGACCAACCGGATCGGCCGCGCCCGGGTCCACGAGGTGCTCGCCATGGTGGGCCTGGAGTCCGTCTCCTCCCGGCGGACCGGCGGCTTCTCGCTCGGCATGGGCCAGCGGCTGGGCATCGCCGCGGCCCTGCTCGGCGACCCGGAGGTGCTGCTGCTGGACGAACCGGTCAACGGCCTCGACCCGGAGGGCGTGCGCTGGATCCGCACGCTGCTCCAGGGGCTGGCCGGCGAGGGCCGCACGGTCCTGGTGTCCAGCCACCTGATGAGCGAGATGGCGATCACCGCCGAGCACCTGGTGGTGATCGGGCGCGGCAGGCTGCTCGCCGACACCAGCACGGACGACTTCATCGCCGACAACTGCCGGCCCCGGGTCCTGGTCCGCACCTCGGAGCCGGACCGGCTGCTGGGCGTCCTGGACCGCGCCGGGCTGACGGCCCGCCAGGAGGAACCCGGCACCGTGGTCGTCCACGGCACCGGAACGGAGGAGGTGGGTCGGATCGCGGCCGAGGCCGGGCTCGTCCTCGGGGAGCTGGCCACCCGGACGGCCTCGCTGGAGGACGCCTTCCTCCGGCTCACCGGCGACGCCGCCGAGTACCGGAGCGAGGCCTTCACAGGAGGGAACCGTCATGTCCTCTAACGCGGCGACGGCCGTGGTCCAGGCCGAACTCACCAAGATCAGGACGGTCCGGTCGACGGTCGTCCCCCTGCTCATCACCCCGGTCGTCAGCATCGGGATCGGCATCCTGAACGGCGCCTCGGCCCGCTCGGCGATCGACAGCGGAAACGACCCGCTCCTCGCCGACTTCGATCCGGTGGAGGCCGGATTCGTCGGCGTCGAGATGGGCCAGCTGGCCATGATCTCCTTCGCGGTCCTGCTGGTCTGCACCGAGTACGGCAGCGGCATGATCCGCACCTCGCTGGCCGCGGTGCCCCAGCGCGGTCTCTTCTACCTCTCCAAGATCGTCGCCGCCGCCGCGGTGGCCCTGCTGGTGGCCGTGCCGACCGCGTTCCTCTCCTTCTTCGCCGCCCAGGCGGCGCTGGGCCCGCACGGCATCGGGCTGAGCCACCCCGGAGCGCTGCGCGCCGTGCTCGGGGCCTGCCTCTACCTGACCCTGATGTGCCTGTTCGCGCTGGGCCTCGCGACGATGCTGCGCAGTACGGCGCTGGCGCTCTCGCTGTCGTTCGCGTTCGTCTTCGTGCTCTCTCCGGTGGCCGCCGCCATCCCGGTGCTGCGCACGGTGGCCCGCTATCTGCCCGAATACGCCGGCGCCCAGGCCATGAAGGGCGATCCGGCCCTCAGCCCGGTGACGGCCCTGCTGGTCGTCGCCGCCTGGGCGGCGGCGGCCCTGCTGGCCGGCCACCTCACGCTGCGCAGCCGCGACACCTGACCCACGGCCGACGACGCGGCAGGCCGCTCCCACCCTCCGGTGGAAGCGGCCTGCGGCCTCGCGCGGGCGGTTGCACCGAGCACGAGCAGTTGCTCGCCGCCGTCCGCGCCTGCGCGCTCACCGCCCTGGCGAACGGCTGGGGGAACGGCGGAGCGGACCGCCGCCCCCCAGGGTTCTGGGATGGGCAGCGGCGCTCCCGGCCACCAGAATTGGCGTAGACCACTGGACCCCCACCGCCGGGCCCCCGCGGCGTCCGGCCGACCGGAGGCACGCATGCTGCGAAGACTCACCTGGCTCCTCGCACTACCGACCCTCGTCCTCGCCCTGGTGACGGGGGTGGCGGTGAGCCCGGCCAACGCCGCCTACGAGCACGAGTTCCTCACCGGCTACGGCCAACTGGTACCGCTGCCCGCCCCCGTGACCCCGCCCCAGCAGTGCACCACCCGCCAGCTGCACCTGAACCCCGGCACCTACGCCTGGACCCTCAGCACCCCGGGCGGCTACGCCCCCAGCGAGGACATCCAGGTCCAGGACGGCGACTACACCTGGAGCATCTGCGTGTTCCCGCGCGCCACCATGTGGGGCGCGTTCACCCGTCTCAGCAAGGTGGGCGGCGGAGCGTACTGGGAGCGCCAGACCTCGTTCGACATCTCCCGTACGTACACCTACTACTGGGAGTCCATGCTCTACAACTGGGGGCCGCTCAAGTGAAGTCGCGCGCGATCACCCGCATCCTCGCCCTGCCGGCCCTCGCGCTGGGCCTGCTGGCCGGCCCGGCGGTCGTCCCCGCCAACGCCGTCACCGAGCACGAGTTCATCACCGACTTCGGGCAGGTGGGACCGCTGCCCGCCCCGGTGACCCCGCCCCAGAAGTGCACCTACCGGCGGCTGCACCTGGACGCCGGAACGTACTCCTGGACCCTCAACAGCCCGGGCGGCAGCGCACCCGGCGAGGACATCCGGGTGAACGACGGCGACTACGACTGGTCGCTCTGCGTCTACCCGCTCTCGCTGGTCTACCAGATCGACACCAAGCTCCAGCCCGTCGGGCAGAGCGGCTACTACGTCAAGATGAACACCTTCTCGACGTCCTTCGTGCACACCGCCACCTGGGGCTCCGCCCTCTACCGCTGGGGTCCGCTCTAGCCTGCCGCGACGCGGCGCCGCCGCCGCGTCGCGGATGCCCCCCGCCCGAGACGGACGGGGGGCGTCGGCGTACGGCGACCGGACGTCAGTCCTGGTCGGTCGACGGTTCGCCGGTCGGCGCGGTGGACTTGCCGCCCGACGGCGCCTTGGACCTGCCGCCGTTCGGCGTCGCGGCCCGGCCTCCGGACGGGGCACCGGAGGGCGCACCGGACGCGGCACCGGTCGGCGAGCCCGTGGCGCCCGGGGTGGCGCCCGGGTCCGGCCTGGGCGCCGGGTCGGGGATGTCCGCCATCGGCATCGACTGCTTGGGCGCGCCCCGCAGCGCCTGGTTCATGGCGTCGCGCCAGATCGGGCCGGGCCCGTCCGCGCCGAACACCTCGGTGCGGTACTTGCCGTTGATGGTGATGTTGCGCATCTCCACACCCCCGGCGGGGCCGCCGAGCCAGACCGAGGTGGCGAGCTGCGGGGTGTAGCCGCTGAACCAGGCGGCCTTCTTGTGGTCGGAGGTGCCGGTCTTGCCGGCGATCTGCCGGTCGCCCTCCAGGCTGAGCGCCGAACCGGTGCCGCCGCTCTCGGTCACCCCGTTCAGGATGGTGTTCAGCACCTGGGCGGTGTTCTCCGAGAAGGCCCGGTCGCAGCGCGCGGGCGGGACGTTGACGTCCGTGCCGTCGACGGTGGTGATCTTGTTGACGGCGACCGGGGCGCAGTACTTGCCACCGGCGGCGAAGGTCGCGTAGACGTTCGCCATGGTCAGCGGGCTCACCTCCTCGACGCCCAGGGCCATCGCGGGGACCTCGTCCAGCGCCTTTCCGCTGGCCCGGGAGGTGATGCCGAGCTTGTTGGCCATCTGCTTGACCGCGCAGAGGCCGATCTCCTCCTCCATCTGCACGAAGTAGGTGTTGACCGAGAGGGCCATCGCCTGCTTCAGCTGGTACGGCCCCTTCTCGCTCGCGGACTCGTTGGGCACCGCCACCTTGGGCTTGCCGGTGTTCTTCCAGGTACCGTCGCAGGTCTTCATCGTCGGGTAGTCCATCTTGTTCGGCGAGGAGTACTCCTGGGTCGACGACAGCCCCGCCTCCATGGCCGCGGCCGCGACCACCGGCTTGAAGGTGGAGCCCGGCTGGAAGCCGTTGCCGCCGCCCATCGCCGCGTCCACGTTGAGGTTGACGACGGTCTGGTTCTTGGCCGGCTCCAGGCCGTACGGGCGGGTCTGGGCCATCGCCAGGATCTTGCCGGTGCCCGGTTCGACCATGGTGGCGGCGGCCGAGACGCTGTCGGTGACCCGGACGTTGGAGCTCACCGCGTTCTGGGCGGCGGCCTGCTTCTCCGGGTCGAGGGTGGTGTAGATGTTCAGACCGCCCTGGTCCCAGAACTTCTTGCGCTCGGCCGCGGTGGCGCCGAACACCGGGTCCTGCTTGACCACGTGCCGGACGTAGTCGCAGAAGAAGCCCATGCCCGCCTGGGCGGTGATGCAGCCCCGCTGCGGGTCCTTGTACTTCAGGCCCAGCGGGGCGGCCTTGGCCTCCTTGGCCTGCTCCTCCGTGATGTGCTTGTTCTCCAGCATCTTGTCGATCACGGTGTTGCGGCGGTTCAGCGCGGCCTGCGGGTGCGCCTTCGGGTCGTACTGCGAGGGGTTCTGCACCAGGCCGGCCAGGGTGGCGGCCTCGGCGACGGTGAGGTCCTTGTTGGACTTGCTGAAGTAGCGCTGGGAGGCGGCCTCCACGCCGTAGGCGCCGTTCCCGTAGTACGTGATGTTGAGGTAGTTGGTGAGGATCTGCTCCTTGGTCAGGTCCTCCTCCAGCTTGATCGAGACCTTCAGCTCCTGGATCTTGCGGCCCAGGGTCTTGCGCATCGCCTCCCGGACGGCGTCCTGGTCGTCGCCCGCCTTCTCGATGTTGACGTTCTTCACGTACTGCTGGGTCAGCGTCGAGGCACCCTCGGAGGCGGTGCCGCTCTCCGCGTTCTTGCTGATCGCGCGCAGCACGCCCTTGAGGTCGACGGCGCCGTGCTCGTAGAAGCGGGCGTCCTCGATGTCGACCTGCGCCTGCCGCATGTACGGCGACATCTGCTCGGCGGCGATGACGGTGCGGTCGCGCTCGTAGACCTTGGCGATCAGCCCGCCCTTGGCGTCGAAGACCTGGGTCGCCTGGGTGAGCGGCGGGGTCTTGAAGTCGTCCGGGATGTCGTCGAACCCCTCGGCCGTGCTCTTGGCGGTCAGCCCGAGCGCGCCGGCGGCGGGCAGGGCCATGCCCGCGAGCAGCACACCGGACACCACGCTGACGCCCAGGAACGTCGCGCTGTGGCGGACGTACCGGAGCGGCGACTTCCGGGAAGGTCCGGTTGCTTCGCCGTCGGCCCGGTCCTCGGTCGGGAGAAGATTCGATTCCATACTTCCTGGATGTCGTGGAGGTTGCGAATCGTTGCACGCATGCGCGAATTTCCGCTCCGGTTCGGGCAGGAACAGCCCAAAAGGGCACATCCGGGCCGCTTCCGGCTGCCCCGGCCCCCGGTTCGGGCCGACGGGCCGGCGGCTCCGCGCCGCGCTCCGCCGGTCCGATCCTGTTTGCTGTCCCTGTCCGACCCGCTCACCCGCACCTTCACCCCCGCCCGGAGCCACCCGCCATGACCGCACCCTCGCCCACCGCCGCCGGCCCGCTGTTCGCCGCCGTCGACATCGGCGGCACCAAGATCGCCGGGGCGCTCGTCGACTCCGCCGGAACGCTCGCCGACCGTTTCCAACTTCCCACCCCGGCACAGGAGTCGGGCAGCGAGGTGCTGGCCGTGGTGCACCGGGTGCTGGACCACCTGGCGGCCGCACCGCGCTGGGCCGGGGTCACCGCCGTCGGCATCGGCAGCGCCGGACCGGTGGACCTCGCCCGCGGCACGGTCAGCCCGGTCAACATCCCCGGCTGGCGGGAGTTCCCGCTCACCGCCGAGGTCGCCGCCCATCCCGCCGTCGGCGCCCGCCCGGTGTCGCTGGCCGGCGACGGGGTGGCGATGGCCGCCGCCGAGCACTGGCGCGGCGCGGCCCGCGGCGCCGACAACGCGCTGTGCCTGGTGGTCTCCACCGGCGTCGGCGCGGGCCTGGTGCTGGACGGGGCCGTGCGCCCCGGCCCCAGCGGCAACGCCGGCCACCTCGGCCACATCACCGTCGACCTGGACGGCGAACCGTGCCCGTGCGGCTCACGCGGCTGCCTGGAAGGCATCGCCGGCGGCACCGCGATCGCCCGCCGGGCCCTGGCCGGGGGCTGGCGGCCCACCGGGGACGACCGCTCGGCGCGCGCGGTGGCCGAGGACGCGCTGGCCGGGCACCCGGTGGCACTGGCCGCCTTCGACCGGGCCGCCAGGGCACTGGCCGCCGGGATCGCCGCCACCGCCGCCCTGGTCGACCTGCGGCGGGTGGTGATCGGCGGCGGGGTGGCGACGGCCGGCCCGGTCCTGTTCGAGCCGCTCGCCCGCCATCTGGACCGCTACGCCGCGCTGCCCTACGTCCGCGGGCTGGACGTGCGCCGCGCCGGACTCGGCACCGACGCCGGACTGATCGGCGCTGCCGCGCTCTGCCGCTGAGCGGCCCGGGCACCCCGGTCCGGCCGGCCGGTGGCCGACGGCACCTGATCCACGTCCGAATTCCCCGCCACTGCCGCCGGGTTCAGCCTCCGACGGCTCCGCCCCCACTGCGCCCCCATGTCCGCCCCGTCCCCGTCCCCGTCCCTGTTCCCGCCCTCGCGCTCATGCTCGCCCTCGCGCTCGCCCTCGTTCGCCGCCCGCACAACCAAGCAGGATCCTGCCCCAGCAGGATCCTGCCGCTCATCGATCGGGGTCGCGGCGGGGGTCAGCGGACGCGACGCCCGTCCGGAATCACCGGAACGCCCCTGGTGAGGGCAGCGGGGTTCGACAGGCGCCGACGGGCCGGGTGGTGCCCGGAGGACGCCGCGGACAACGACCCACGGGGCGCGGCGAACGCCACCCGGGGCGGTACCACCGGAGCCGCGTCGTCGGCGAGGAACCCGGAGAGGAACCGTCGCTCCGACGGGCTGAGCGTGCGGGAGCGGCCGGAGACCGCATCCCTGGCGACCACGACCGTCCGCGCCCGCATGAACGTGTTCGCGTCACGACACACCTTGACCACCACGTGCGCGGAACTGCGCCCCAGTCGGGCGACCGTCAGCCGCACCAGCAACGGTTCCGGCCGGTGGTACAGCTGCTCCAGATAATCGATCTCGTGCCGGGCGATCAGGAATCCGGACGGGAATAGGGATTCCCGGACGGCGACCGGGTGGTGGCAGCACAGGTCGTAAATTCCCTCCTGAACGTAGGAGACCAGCCGGGCGTTGTTGATGTGCCCGTTCTCGTCGACGTCGCTCCACCGGGTGGGACAGACCACCACGTGTGCGTCGACGTCCACCAGGGGTGCGTCGACGTCCACCGCCTGGGTGGCTGCCGCGTTCACCGCTGCTCTGCCGTGGAACCGGTGAGCAGCAGCGCCCGGCGCAACCGCGCGTAGTAGACGGCGTGTTCGGACGCCATCCGGGCCGCGGTCCAGCCTTCCTCGGCCGCCTCGGCGGCGGCTTCGACGACCAGGCTGTCGAGCACGCCGTCGACCGCCCGGCACAGATCGGCCACCGCCGAGAGGCGGTTGGCGACCTCGGCCCCGCCCGCGGCGTGGCGGGCCGGGAAGGCCGCGAGCGATTCCAGTGCGAGCCGCAGCTCGTCCACGGTCTCCGACCGTGATTCCGAAACGAAATTGCGCACAGTTCTCTCCCTGAATGGGTAGGGCATTTCTGGATGGTGCGAACCCGCTGAGCGGGCTCGGTTTCCCCCGGCGCCATGGACGCTATCCCAGCCCGGGGCGCTACCGGGAGGTATACGGAACCAGAGCGGAAACTGACCACTATTGGAGTAGTTTGGCGTTGCATAAAATCAGCCGCATCCTCCGAATGCCAGCCCGGCCGGTCCCGTCCCCCGCCCCTCCCGCCGCCCCTCCCCCCGGTCCTGCCACCGACCCACCGGGTCATCGCCCGATCCCCCAACTGGTCCACCAGCGCGCCTTGTAGAGGTGCGTGCCGGGCAGACTGCGGCTGCCGTCGGGGCGGTGCAGGGTCAGCACCGAGGTGCACCAGGCGCAGGGGCCGGCGTGGTCCGGGGCGGTGGTGAGCAGCCGCCCGGTGCCGGGTTCGTCGCCCACGCTCTTGATGTCCCGCTCGGCCTCCTCGCCGCCCAGCCGGATCCGGGTGAAGCGGTCCGCCGTCGGGTCGAAGCGCCACAGGTGCTCCCCGGTGCTCACCCAGAGCCGGCCGGGCTCGGCGAGCACCGGCGACAGGTCGTGGCCGCCCGGCTCGGGCAGCGGCACCGCGCGTTCGACGCCGAGCAGCGGCGCGGCCGCGGTACCGCCCACCCGCAGCGCGGTGAGGGTGTCGTCGCCGAGTGCCCAGAGCAGCCCGGCGCGCCCGTCCCAGTGCACCCCGTGCGCGCCCGGCAGCCGGTACTCGGCGTGCGCGGTGGTGCGCGGGCCGAGGGAGGCGGCGTACAGCCGCACCCAGCCGCCGGTGGAGGCGGCGACGGCGACGTTGCCGTCGGGGAGGAGTTCGGCGCTGTGCGGGTTGGCGTGCTCTCCGGTGTCGGTGGCCCACGCGGTGGCGCCGGTCGCGGTGTCGACGACGGCGGCCAGCCCGCCGGAGGCGGTGACCAGCAGGTACCGGCGGCCGTCCCGCACCCGGCTCTTGGCCTCGTCCGGCGCCCCCCAGCTGCGGTGCGGGTCGAGGTCGTCGAGGTCGCCGGCGGTGTCCGCGGACCACGACCAGACCACCGGCTGCCGGTCCGGGCCGCGGTAGGCCATCAGCTCGTCCGCGCTCTGCACCACCAGCACCCGCCGCGAGGCCTGGTCCACCACGGCCACCGCCCACCCCGGCCGCACCCCGGCGGCCGTCGCCGGCACCGCGCCGGCGCCCACGGCCAGGGCCGCCAGGCCGGCCGTCGTCCGCCACAGCCGTGCCCGCTTCGACACCGCCGGCACCTCCCGTCGTCCGTCCCCCGCAACCACCGTGCGGTGCGGGCCCGCCGGCCGCCAGCGCGCGGCATCCGACCGGCGTAAGCCCCCCGCTTGTCGTACCCGGCTGGTTAGATCGGAAGCTGCGGGCACGGCGAGAGGAACCGGAGAGACGATGAGCACGGGCACGAGGAACGGCGCGCAGGCACCGGAGCCGCACGCGGCGGACACCCACGACCTGATCCGTGTGCACGGCGCGCGCGAGAACAACCTCAAGGACGTCAGCATCGAGATACCCAAGCGCCGGCTGACGGTGTTCACGGGCGTCTCCGGCTCGGGCAAGAGCTCCCTGGTGTTCGACACGGTCGCGGCGGAGTCGCAGCGGCTGATCAACGAGACCTACAGCGCGTTCGTACAGGGCTTCATGCCGTCGGTGGCCCGGCCGGACGTGGACGTGCTGGACGGCCTGACCACCGCGATCATCGTCGACCAGCGGCGGTTGGGCGCGGACCCGCGCTCCACCGTGGGCACCGCGACCGACGCCAACGCGATGCTGCGGATCCTGTTCAGCCGGCTCGGCCGGCCGCACATCGGCTCGGCCAAGGCGTTCTCCTTCAACGTCGCCTCGATCAGCGGCGCGGGCGCGGTCACCGTGGAGCGCGGCGGCCGGACGGTCAAGGAGCGGCGCAGCTTCACCATCACCGGCGGCATGTGCCCGCGCTGCGAGGGCCGGGGTTCGATCTCCGACATCGACCTCGCCCAGCTCTACGACGACACCAAGTCGCTCGCCGAGGGCGCGATCACCGTGCCCGGCTACACCGGGGACGGCTGGATGACGCGGGTCTTCAGCGGCTCCGGCTTCCTCGACCCGGACAAGCCGATCCGCGACTACAGCGAGCGGGAGCTGCGGGACTTCCTGCACCGCGAGCCGACCAAGGTGAAGATCGGCGGCATCAACGTCAGCTACGAGGGGCTGATCCCGAAGGTCCAGAAGTCCATCCTGTCCAAGGACCGGGAGGCGATGCAGCCGCACATCCGGGCGTTCGTCGACCGCGCGGTGACCTTCGCCTCCTGTCCCGAGTGCGACGGCACCCGGCTGACCGAGGCCGCCCGTTCGTCCAAGATCGGCGGGGTCGGCATCGCCGACGCCTGCCGGATGCAGATCAGCGACCTCGCCGCGTGGGTGCGCGGCCTCGACGAGCCCTCGGTGGCGCCGCTGCTCGCCGCGCTGCGGCAGACGCTGGACTCCTTCGTCGAGATCGGCCTCGGCTACCTCTCGCTGGAGCGGCCGGCCGGCACCCTGTCGGGCGGCGAGGCGCAGCGGGTGAAGATGATCCGCCACCTCGGCTCCTCGCTCACCGACGTCACCTATGTCTTCGACGAGCCCAGCACCGGTCTGCACCCGCACGACATCCAGCGGATGAACGGCCTGCTGCGGCAGCTGCGGGACAAGGGCAACACGGTGCTGGTGGTGGAGCACAAGCCCGAGGTGATCGCGATCGCCGACCACGTGGTGGACCTCGGCCCGGGTGCGGGCTCGGCGGGCGGCACGATCTGTTACGAGGGCGCGCTGGAGGGCCTGCGCTCGGCGGGCACGGTCACCGGCCGGCACCTGGACGACCGGGCCTCGGTGAAGAAGGCGGTGCGCACACCCACCGGCAAGCTGGCGGTCCGCGGCGCCCGCGCGCACAACCTGCGGGACGTCGACGTGGACATCCCGCTCGGCGTGCTGGTCGCGGTCACCGGCGTGGCCGGCTCCGGCAAGAGCTCGCTGGTGCACGGCTCGATCCCGGCCGGGGAGGGCGTGGTGTCCGTCGACCAGAGCCAGATCCGCGGCTCGCGGCGCAGCAACCCGGCCACCTACACCGGTCTGCTGGAGCCGATCCGCAAGGCGTTCGCCAAGGCGAACGGCGTGAAGCCGGCCCTGTTCAGCGCCAACTCCGAGGGTGCCTGCCCGACCTGCAACGGCGCGGGCGTCGTCTACACGGACCTGGCGATGATGGCCGGCGTGGCCACCGCCTGCGAGGACTGCGAGGGCCGGCGCTTCGACGCCTCGGTGCTGGAGTACCGCTTCGGCGGCCGGGACATCAGCGAGGTGCTGGCGATGCCGGTGACCGAGGCGGAGGCGTTCTTCGCCGCCGGCGAGGCCCGCACGCCCGCCGCCCACCGCATCCTGACCCGCCTGGTCGACGTCGGCCTCGGTTACGTCAGCCTCGGCCAGCCGCTGACCACCCTCTCCGGCGGCGAGCGGCAGCGCCTCAAGCTGGCCACCCACATGGGCGACAAGGGCGGGATCTACGTCCTGGACGAGCCGACCACCGGCCTGCACCTGGCCGATGTCGAGCAGCTCCTCGCTCTGCTGGACCGCCTGGTCGACTCGGGCAAGTCCGTCATCGTGGTCGAGCACCACCAGGCCGTCATGGCGCACGCCGACTGGATCATCGACCTGGGCCCCGGCGCCGGCCACGACGGCGGCCGCGTCGTCTTCGAGGGCACGCCGGCCGAGCTGGTCGCCGCCCGCTCGACCCTCACCGGCCGGCATCTGGCGGAGTACGTCGGCGCCTGAGTCCCTCCGTTCCCCGGGCCGGCCGGTTCTGCCCGCCGGCCCGGGGCTTCTGCGTCTACCGCCCGGCGATGGTGTCGGCGAGGCGGGCGAGGGGGGAGGTGGTGGCGCGGCGGCGGGCGGCCTCCTGGCGGTCCGCGGTGTGGTAGGCGGCGTAGAGGGCGTGCACGCCGAGCCAGCGCAGGGGTTCGGGCTCCCAGCGGCGGACGGTGTGGCCGACCCAGGGCAGCCGGGTGAGTTCGGTGTCGTGGCCGAGGACGAGGTCGCGCAGGGTGCGGCCGGCGAGGTTGGTGGTGGTCACGCCGCTGCCGACGTAGCCGCCGGCCCAGCCGAGGCCGGTGCGGTGGTCCAGGTCGACGGTGGCGCACCAGTCGCGGGGCACGCCGAGCACCCCGGCCCAGGCGTGCTCGATCCGGGCGGTGCGGGCGGCCGGGAAGAACTCGTGCAGGATCTCGCGGAGTTGGCGGATGGTGGCGGGCTGGGTGGCGCCGTCGGTGTCGGTCCGGGAGCCGAAGCGGTAGGGGACGCCGCGTCCGCCGAGGGCGATCCGGTCGTCGGCGGTGCGCTGGGCGTACATGTAGGCGTGGGCGAAGTCGCCGAGCACCTCGCGTCCCTCCCAGCCGGCCTCGGCCCAGAAGGACGGCGGCAGCGGCTCGGTGGCGATCATCGCCGAGTTCATCGGCAGCCAGGTGCGGCGCTCCCCGGCGAGGCCCGAGGTGAACCCCTCGGTGGCGCGCAGCACGTAGCGGGCGGTGACGGTGCCGTACGGGGTGACCGCCCGGGGCTTGCGGCCGCCGCGGATCCCGGTCACCGGGGTGCTCTCGTACAGCTCGACGCCCAGCCGCTCGACCGTCGCCGCGAGGCCGGCGGCGAGCTTGGCGGGCTGGACGCGGGCGCCGTACGGGCTCCAGACCCCGCCGAGGGTGCCGGCGACGCGCAGCCGTTCGGCGGTCTCGCCGGCGCTCAACTCGTGGACGCGGTCGGGTCCGTAGCCGCGTTCGGTCTCGGCGAACTCGCGCAACCGGGCCAGTTGGGCGGGAGTGCGGGCGACCTCCAGGACGCCGCCGCGCACCAGGTCGGCGTCGATGCCCTCGGCGTCCAGGGTGTCGGCGACCTCGCCGACCGCCGCGTCCATCACCCGCTGCATCGCGGCGGCGCCGGCCCGGCCGTGGCGGCGGGCGAAGGCGCCGCGACCGGCGAAGCCGTTGTAGAGCCAGCCGCCGTTGCGTCCGGAGGCGCCGTAGCCGCAGAAGCGCTGTTCCAGCACGGCGATCCGCAGTCCTGGGTCGGCCTTCTTGAGGTGGTACGCCGTCCAGAGGCCGGTGTAGCCGCCGCCGACCACGCAGACGTCGACCTCCCGGTCGCCGGGCAGCGCCGGCCTCGGTTCGGGCAGCCCGAGCCGGCCCCACCAGAAGGACACCCCGCCGTTCACACCCCTGCCACCGGATCCCACGGACCCCGACCTCCACTCGCGTTGATCGTTTCCCGGGACGGTACGCCCGCGCGCCGTTCGGGAACCACCGACAGCCTGGAAGCATCCGCGCCCCGGCCCAGCCAGCCTGTCAGGCCGGCAGCCGTTCGAGGACCTCGCCGGCCGTCCACCCCTTCATCGGCCCTGTCGCACCGGGTGCGCGGGGCCGGTTCCGCCCGCCCCGCCGACCGTCGCGGCGGGGACGGGCAGGGCGTCGCGGGGCGGGCGTCAGCCGAGGGTGGAGGCGGTGACGGGCTCGCCGATCGGGATGGTCCGGCCGGCCAGACCGGTCTTGACGAACTGCCAGGTCAGGCCGTTGATCACGCCCTGGCCGAGGGGCGCGAGCCTGGCGAAGGCGGGCTGGCTGAGGTCGATGTGGGTGGAGTCGCAGGACGGACACTGGTCCTTGACGGGGACGGTGAGGGTCTTGCCCTGGTAGCTGACCTTGACCGAGATCCCCTGGCAGACCGGGTCGTTGTTGGGGTTGGCGGTGGTCCACCAGGTGTGCGAGACGGCGACGAGCAGTTGGGTGGCGGCATTGATCTGGGTGCCGCAGGCGCCGTAGCCGGCGTCGTTGTAGTAGGTGGCCTTGCCGGTCATGGGTTTGTTGATCGGTATCGCGGCACTCGCGGTTCCGGCGCTCAGGGCGACGATCGCGGCGGCGGCCAGCGGAACGCCGGCCAGGATCCGCAGCTTCGGGGCAACGCGCATGTGGGCCCTCCCAGTTGGGTCGATGGGAAGGACGGTAGGCGGGATCGGAACGCATGGGACAGACACATGACATGTTGTCATGAACACAAGCCGAGAATCTTTACCCGCACGACCGAAGGGGGGACGATACGTGACCGCACCACTCCCCCGCGCGTTCAGCAGGGCACCCGCTCCCACGCCCTCGGAGGCCCCCGTGCGCACCCTCGCCCTGCTCGTCGTCCTCACCGCCGCGCTCACCGGAGCCCTTGCCGGACCGGCCGCCGCCGCCCCGGAGGTCCGGGAGGTCAACCAGGGTTACAGCATCCCGGTCGGCGCCGTCACCGACCTCGGCGCCCTGCCCGTGCTCGGCGGGCTCGGCCTGGACTTCGCCCGCCTGCTGGGGGCCTGACGAACCCCGGCCCCGGACCTCGGAGGGCCCGCCCGGACAGGCTCCGGGCGGGCCGTTCCGCTGCCGGCGGGGTTTCTTCCGCTGCGAAAGTTAGTAATCCGGACACGCCCCCGACAGGCGGGAACACGCCGCCGCAGCCGTCCCGTCACCGCCCGACCATCGTCCGCAATGCGGCGTCACACGGCCGCAACATGCCTTCTCACCAGGCAGAACGGGTGATTGACAGGGAGGCGGCGGCTTCAGCACGATGAGCGCCGAGCCCACTCGCAGCGCCCCGGACCCGGAAGGAGGGCCGATGAGCACGGTTCACCGCACCGCCCCGGCCCGCCGCGGCTGTCGCTGTTGTCGCGGGGCACTCGCCCGCTGATCCCGGGCCGTCCGGCCCACGCGTGCCGCCCGTCACCGCGTCACGCCCCTACCGCGTCGCACCTCTACCACGTCACACCCTTCACCGCGTCCCGCCCTGCCCGCGTCCGCCGCCGGGGCGTTCCCACGCATCCCCGTGTCCGCTCCACGAGAGTCGAGGAACCGCCATGTCCACCGCCACCACCACTGCCCTGCGCCTCACCCCCGCCGCCGGCCGGATCGGCGCGATCGTGCACGACGTACGCCTCGGCGGCGACCTGCCCGCCGAGACCGTCGCCGCCCTCGAAGCCGCGCTGTACGCGCACAAGGTGCTGTTCTTCCGCGGCCAGCAGCACCTCGACGACGCCGAACACGAGGCGTTCGCCCGCCTGTTGGGCCAGCCGGTCGGCCACCCGACCGTCCCGAGCGCCGACGGCCGGTACATCTTCGAGCTGGACGCCACCAAGGGCGTGCGCGCCAACAACTGGCACACCGACGTCACCTTCGTGCCGTCCTACCCCAAGGCCTCGATCCTGCGCGCCCTGGAGCTGCCGCCGGCCGGCGGCTCCACCGTGTGGGCCAACACCGCGGCCGCCTACCAGGACCTGCCGCAACCGCTGAAGGTGCTGGCCGAGTCGCTGCGCGCCGTGCACACCAACGACTACGACTACGCGGCGAGCCTCGCGCTGCGCCCCGAGCTCGCCGAGAACGCCGAGGTCGCCAACCTGTTCCGCCAGGTGTTCGTCTCCACCGCGTTCAGGACCGAGCACCCGGTGGTCCGCGTCCACCCGGTGACCGGCGAGAAGAGCATCCTGCTCGGCGCGTTCGCCCAGCGCATCCAGGGCGTCTCCGGCGCCGACGGCAAGGCGCTGATCTCGCTGTTCCAGCGGTACGTGGAGCGGCTGGAGAACACCGTGCGCTGGGACTGGCAGGTCGGCGACGTCGCGATCTGGGACAACCGGGCCACCCAGCACTACGCCGTCAACGACTACGGCGACGAGCCGCGCCTGGTCCGCCGGATCACCCTGGACGGCGACCTGCCGGCCGGCGTGGACGGCGCCCCGAGCCGGCTGCTGGAGCCCACCGAGCCGCCGCGGGTGGCCGGGCTGGTGCCGGCCGAGGAGCTGGAGGCCGAGCGGCCGGCCGCCCAGCCGTAGGAGACCGGGCCGCAGACGACCGTAACCCTCGCGCAGCGCTGAGCGGCGCCGAATCCCCGAAGGACGAAGGATGTTCGCCGAGCTGACGAGCACGGTCGTCACCACCGCCCGGCCGCGCACCGGGGACGCGCGGCGGGACGTCAACGCCGCCGCCGTCCTGCGGGCGGTGCTGGACCACGGTCCGGTGGCCCGCAGCCGGGTGGCCGCGCTCACCGGCCTGAGCCCGGCCGCCGTCTCCCGCCAGGTGGTCGACCTCGTCCGGCTCGGGCTGCTGCGCGAGCGGCCCGAGCCGGCGACGGCCCCCGGCCGCGGCGCGGTCGGCCGCCCGCAGCTCCCGGTGGACGTGGACACCGACCGGATCGCGGTGGCCGGGCTGCACATCGGCCTGCCGTCCACCACCTTCGCCTTCCTCGATCCGCGCGGAAACGTGCTGCACCGCAGGGAGTTGAGCCACCGGGGACGCACCGGCCCGGCGGTGCTGCGGCCGCTGCTGGAACGGTTGCCCGGGCTGCTCGCCGCCGCCCCGGACGCCCGCACCGTGGTCGGCCTGGGCGCCGTCACCGGCGGCACGGTCGACCGCGATCGCGGACGGATCATCCGTCACGATCCGCTCGGCTGGCAGGACCTGCCGCTCGGCGAGCTGCTGGCGGACGCCTCCGGGCTGCCCGTCCAGGTGGACAACCACGCCCGGGCGCTGACCCAGGCGGAGATCCTGTTCGGCCACCCGGCGGCCCGGCGCTCGATGGTGCACCTGTTCGTCGGCCATGTGGTGGACGCGGCCCTGGCGGTGGCCGGCACCGTGCACGTCGGCCCGGCCTCGCCGACCGGGGAGATCGCCCACCTGCCGGTGCCGGACAGCGACGTGCCCTGCCACTGCGGCCGGACCGGCTGTCTGGTGGCCGCCGCCTCGGACACCACGCTGTTCGAGGCGGCGGCGGCCGAGGGGATCACCGAACGGCCCGACCGCGCCGCGCTGGTGGCCGCCGTCAAGGCCGGCGACCCGCGGGCCGACCGGCTGGTGCGGCGGCGCGCGGAGACCGTCGGCCGGGCGCTCGGCCTGCTGGCCGACGTGGTCAACCCCGATCTGCTGGTCCTGACCGAGCACTTCACCTCCCTCGACCCGGCCTATCTGGAGGTGGTGCGCGCCGCGTTCGCGCGCGGCTCGCACCTGCGGCGCGACACCGGCCTGGTGATCGCCCAGCGGCGCGGCGCCGACGTGCTCGCCGTGGCCGCCGGGGCGGCCTCGCTGGGCGCCCTCTACGCCCGCCCGGTGCACGCCCTGACGACCGCCCCGCCCCCTCGCCGACCGACCCCGACAGCTCCTTCCCGCAGAGGATCCCACTCGTGACCAGCTTCCCCACCGCCGCCCCGCTCTCCCGCCGGGCGCTGCTCCGCGGCGGCCTGGCCGGCGCCGGCCTGCTGACCCTGGCCGCCTGCCGCTCGGCCGCCGACACCGCCGCCGGCCGGAGCGCCGACGATGCGGCGGGCCCGCGCCGCGGCGGCGTCCTCACGGTCGGCGCCGGCGTCGACTTCACCCCGGCCCTGCTGTTCGCCCAGAGCGCCAACACCCTCGTCCAGCGGCTGGTCTTCAACACCCTCACCCGCTACGACGACCAGCTGAAGCCGCAGCCCGAGCTCGCCACCTCCTGGGAGGTCACCCCGGACGGCACCGGCGTGACCCTCAGGCTGCGCGAGGACGTGACCTTCCACAGCGGCCGCCGGTTCACCGCCGACGACGTGGTGTTCGCCGTCAAGAACCTCCAGAACCCGGCCCGCTCCGCCCAGTTGCGCTCCACCGCCGCCGCCGTCACGGACTTCCGCAAGAACGGCGACTTCGAGCTCACCCTCGTCCTCGCCCATCCGGTGAGCAACCTCTTCGACCTCTTCGAGTTCATGATCATCCCGGACTCGGCGACCGTCGAGGAGGCCTTCGCCGGGACGAAGCTGATCGGCACCGGCCCGTACACCTTCACCGAGCGCAAGCCCGGCAGCTCGATCACCTTCGCCCGCAACGCCGCCTACTGGAACCCGGGCCGCCCCTATCTGGACGGCGTCGAGATCCGCGTCGTCCCGCAGCAGGAGTCGCTGCTCTCCTCCCTGCGGACCGGCCAGACCCACCTGTCCTACAGCGTCCGCGGCAAGGACGTCGCCACCCTCAGGAGCGACCCGCAGTTCCGCGTCACGCCCTACGACACCGGCTCCGGCGCCCACTACATCGGCGTCAACCTGACCGCCGAGCACGTCGGCGACAAGCGGGTGCGGCAGGCCATCGCCTGGGCCGTCGACCGCGAGCGGCTGGTCCAGCAGGCCCTCGGCGGCTACGGCACCGTCTCCTCGACGCCCTGGCCCAAGTCCTCCCCCGCGTACGCCGCGGAGGCCTCCGCCCACTACCGCCACGACCCCGAGCGCGCCCGGCAGTTGCTCAGGGACGCCGGACTCGGCGGCATCAGCCTGCCGTTCGCGCACAGCAACGACCCCGGCAGCACCGCCATCGCGCAGATCCTCCAGTACGACCTCCAGCAGGTCGGCATCGAGACCGTGCTGCAGCCCACCGACTCGCCCACCATGCAGAAGCAGCTCATCGCCCAGAGCATGCCCGCGCTGTGGACGCTGAGCCACGGCTTCGCCCAACTCCACCCCGCCACCCTGGCGGTGAGCGCCTACCCGTTCAACGAGGCCAAGAACAGCTCCCACTTCGGCTCGCCCGCCTACACCGACATCGTCCAGCGCGCCTGGAAGCGGCCGGACAGCGACAGTGCCGAGGCCAAGGCGCTCTACGGGCAGATCACCGACGTCCTGCTCGACGAGCAGTTCGTGATCGACCTCGCCATCGCCGGTCTCACCGAGGTCGCCGGCGGCAAGGTCCGCGGCGCCACCCTCAACAAGTTCGGCTACCTCAACCTCGACGACGCCTACCTCACGGCCTGAGCGGACGGCCCGAACCCCATGCGAAGCTTCCTCCTCAAGCGGCTGCCCTCCGGGCTGCTCGTCCTCCTCCTCGCCTCCTTCCTGGTCTTCCTCATCCTGCGCCTGATCCCCGGCGACCCCGCCACCACGCTGGCCGGCCCCGACGCCGGACCGCCGGCCGTCGCCGCGATCCGCGCCCAACTCGGCCTGGACCGGCCGCTGCTGACCCAGTACCTGCACTGGCTCGGCGATCTGCTCAGCGGCGACCTCGGGCCCAGCTACTCGATCGGCGGCCAGGTCGCCGACCTGATCGGCGACGGGATCGGCGCGACCGTCCAACTCACCGCCGCCGCCCTGCTGCTGGTCGTCCTGCTGGCCCTGCCGCTGGGCGTGCTCGGCGCCACCGCCCGGCGCCGCCCGGTCGCCGCGGCCGTCCGCGCCTTCACCACCGCCGTGCTGGCCGTGCCGCCGTTCGTCACCGGCGTGCTGCTGGTACTGCTGTTCGCCGTCACCCTCGGACTGCTGCCCGCCGGCGGCCACGAGTCCCTGCTCGACGCGCCCGACCTCGCGCTGCAGTACCTGCTGCTGCCCGCCGTCTGCCTCGCCCTGCCCAGCGCCGCCGTGCTCGCCCGCTACCTCACCGACGGCATCCACCGCGCGCTCGCCGAGGACTACGTGCGCACCGCCACCGCCGTCGGCGTCTCGCGCCGGCGGATCGTCTGGCGGCACGCCCTGCCCAACGCGCTGCCCTCCGCCGTCACCGTGCTCGGCCTGCAGATCGGCCACCTGGTCGCCGGGGCGGTGCTGGTGGAGCGGATCTTCGCCTGGCCCGGACTCGGCCAGCTCGTCGAACAGGGCGTGCTGCGCCGCGACTACCCCGTGGTGCAGGCCCTGCTGCTGCTGATCGTCGCCGGCTACGTCGCCGTCCAGCTGCTCACCGACCTCGTGTACGCCTGGCTCGACCCCCGGATCCGGTGGGAGTAACCGATGACCGCCCTGACCGCCCCCGCCCCGGCGCGCACCGCGCGCACCGCCACCCGCAACCGCTACCTCGCCGGGCTGCTTTCCGCCCGCGGACTGACCGGGCTCGCCCTGGTCGGCACGATCGCGCTGGCCGGGCTGCTCGCCCCGCTGCTCACCTCGCAGGACCCCGACGCCCAGGGCCCGCTCGCGCTCGCCGGACCCAGCGCCGCACACCCGCTGGGCACCGACGACCTCGGGCGCGACCTGCTCAGCAGGGTCCTGCACGGCATCACCACCGACCTCGCGCTGACCTTCGGCGCCGTCCCGGTCGGCGCGCTGGTCGGCTGCTCGCTCGCCCTGCTCGCGGCCGGCCACCGCTGGGCCGACACCGCCGTCCAGCGGGTCTTCGACCTGGTGCTCGCCTTCCCCGGCATGATCCTGGCGCTGGCCGTCACGGCCGTGCTCGGCCCGGGCCGCTGGCCGGTGTTCATCGTCATCGCACTCGCCGAAGTCCCCCTTTTCGGCCGCCAGTTGCGCTCCGGCATCCTGGTCCAGCGGGAGCGCGAGTACGCGCTGGCCGCCCGGGTCGGCGGCGCCACCCGGGCCCGGGTGCTGCTGCGGCACGTACTGCCGAACGCCGTCGACCCGCTGATCGTGCAGACCGCGGTGGCCCTGTCGGTCGGCGTGTTCATCGAGGGCGCGATGAGCTTCCTCGGGCTCGGCGTACGCCCGCCGGAGCCGACCCTCGGCTCGATCCTCAGCCAGTCCGTCGGCTACCTCGCCACCCATCCGACCTTCGCGGCCGCCCCGCTGGCCGCCACCACCGCGCTGGTGCTCGGCTTCACGCTGATCGCCGAGGCCCTGAACCGGGGAATCCGCCGATGACCACCAGCACACCGCCCGACGACACCCCACCCCGCGCCGACCGCACGGTCCTGCGGGTCACCGACCTCACCGTGGCCTTCGAGGGCACCACCGCCGTGGACGGCGTCGGCTTCGACCTCGCCGCCGGGGACACCCTCGGCCTGGTCGGCGAATCCGGCTCCGGCAAGTCCACCACCGCGCTCGCCCTGCTGCACATGCTCCCCGCCGGGGGCCGGATCACCGGCGGCTCGGTGCAACTGGCCGGGCAGGACCTCGCCGCCCTGCCGGAGAGCGCCCTGCGCGCCGTCCGCGGGCGCCGGATCGCCATGGTCTTCCAGGACCCGATGTCCTCGCTCAACCCGGTGCTCACCGTCGGCAGGCAGCTCGACGAGGCGCTGCGCGCCCACGGCAGGAACCCCGACAAGCGCGAACGGGCCACCCGCGCCGTCGAGCTGCTCGACCTGGTCGGCATCCCCGACGCCGCCGGGCGACTGCGCGACCATCCGCACCAGTTCTCCGGCGGACAGCGCCAGCGCATCATGATCGCCCTCGCGCTCGCCAACGACGCCGAGGTGCTCGTCGCCGACGAACCGACCACCGCCCTCGACCCGACCGTCCAGCAGCAGATCCTGCGCCTGCTCACCCGGATCAACCGGGAGACCGGCACCGCGCTGGTGGTGATCAGCCACGACCTCGGGGTGATCGCGCAGACCTGCCGCCGGCTGCTGGTGATGCGGCACGGCCGGGTGGTCGAGTCCGGTGCCACCGCCGAGGTCCTCGGCTCGCCCCGGCACCCGTACACCGAACAGCTCCTGGCCGCCGTCCCGCGTCTGGAAGCGCCCTCGGCCGCCGCCGCCAACAGCGCGCCCGGCACCGAACCGCTGCTCACCGTCACCGGCCTGCGCAAGACCTACGGCTCGCGGCGGCGCGCGGTCACCGCGCTGGACGGCGTCGACCTGGTGCTGCACCCCGGCGAGACACTCGGACTGGTCGGCGAATCCGGCTCCGGCAAGTCCACACTGGCCCGCGCGCTGGTCCAGGTGCACGCCCCGACCGGCGGCGAGATCCGCTTCCGGGGACGGGAGTTCGGACGCGGCGGCGAACGGGACGCCCGGCGCGAGGTGCAGCTGGTCTTCCAGGACCCGTACGCCTCGCTCAACCCCCGGATGACCGCCGGGCAGATCATCGCCGAGCCGCTGATCGCCCACGGCCTCGGCGACCGGGCCGCACGCGCCCGGCGGGTCACCGAACTCCTGGAGCAGGTCGGCCTCGACCCCGACAGCGCCGAGCGGCATCCGCGCGCCTTCTCCGGCGGCCAGCGCCAACGCATCGGCATCGCCCGGGCGTTGGCGCCCGAACCGAGCGTGCTGATCTGCGACGAGCCGGTCTCCGCACTGGACGTCTCGGTCCAGGCCCAGGTGCTCGACCTGCTCGCCCGCCTGCAGCGCGAACTCGGCCTCGCCCTGCTGTTCATCGCCCACGACCTCGCCGTCGTCCGGCAGGTGAGCCACCGGATCGCCGTCATGCACCGCGGCCGGATCGTCGAGACCGGCCCGGCCGACCGGGTCGTCACCGCGCCCGAACACCCCTACACCACCGAACTCCTGGCCGCCGTCCCGCGCCTGGACACCCGGCCCGCCGTCCGCACCGGCCGGTCCGCCGCCCTCACCACCCGGAGCACCGCATGAGCGCGTCCCCCGACGCCCGGCCGTACCGCGACCCGTACGACGGCTTCCCCGGCACCGTCGGCCGCACCTTCCGCGAGTCCACCCCGGCCTGGCCCGACCGCGTCCGCCCGCGCGAGGGCGCACCCAACATCGTCGTCGTCCTGGTCGACGACCTCGGCTACAGCGACATCGGCCCGTTCGGCTCCGAGGTCCCCACCCCGGTCCTGGACGGCCTCGCCGAGCGCGGCGTCAAACTCGCCAACTACCACACCATGCCGCTCTGCTCCCCCGCCCGGGCCGCCCTGCTCACCGGCCTCAACCCGCACCGGGTCGGCTACTCCTTCGTCGCCAACGCCGACCCCGGCTTCCCCGGCTACGGCATGGAGATCGCCGACGACATCCCCACCCTCGCCGAACTGCTGCACGACGCCGGCTACGCCACCTACGCCGTCGGCAAGTGGCACCTGACCCGCGACTCCGCCTCCAACGCCGCCGACCACCGCGCCAACTGGCCGCTGCAGAAGGGCTTCGACCAGTACTACGGCGTCCTGGAAGGCCTCACCAACCTCTTCCACCCGCACCAACTCGTCCGCGACAACAGCCCGCTGGACATCGACGAACTCCCCGACGGCTACTACTACACCGACGACATCACCGACCGCGCCATCGACATGGTCACCTCGCTGCGCGCCCACGACGCCGACAAGCCGTTCTTCCTCTACCTCGCCCACAACGCCGTGCACGGCCCGCTGCAGGCCAAGCCCGAGGACCTCGCCCGCCACAAGGGCCGCTACGACGACGGCTGGGACGCGCTGCGCGCCGCCCGGTTCGCCCGCCAGCTCGCCGCCGGCCACTTCCCGCCCGGCACCCGACTGCCCGACCGCAACGCCGAATCCGGCTACGAGGTCGGCCCGTGGAGCGAACTCACCCCCACCCAGCGGCAGCTCTACGCCCGCTACATGGAGGTCTACGCGGCGATGGTCGACAACGTCGACCAGAACCTCGGCCGGCTGCTCGACACCCTCGCCGCGCTCGGCGAACTCGACAACACCATCGTGGTGTTCACCTCCGACAACGGCGGCACCGGCGAGGGCGGCGCCGAGGGAACCCGCAGCTACTTCAGCCGCTTCGTCCACCACCCCGGCCTCCCCGAGGACTGGAACCCCGACGTCGAGCGGGAGGTCGAGCTGATCGGCGGCCCGCGCTCGCTGGTCCACTACCCGCGCGGCTGGGGCATGGCCTCCAACACCCCGTTCCGCCTCTACAAGGGCCAGACCCACGCGGGCGGCGTGCGCGTCCCGTTCGTGCTCTCCTGGCCCGCCGGACTCCCGCGCACCGAGGGCGATCCCGGCGTACGCACCCAGTACCAGTACGTCACCGACCTGCTGCCCACCCTGCTCGACCTCGCCGGCCTGGAACGGCCCGCGCGACGCGGCGGTCGGACCGTGCAGTCCCTGGACGGCTCCACCTTCACCTCCGTCCTGCGCGACCCCGCCGCCGCCTCCACCCACCCCGAGCAGTACTGCGAGATGACCGGCAACCGCAGCTACTACCGCGACGGCTGGAAGCTGGTCACCCTGCACCGACCCGGCGCCCCGTACGACGACGGCGAGTGGGCGCTGTACGACCTGCGCACCGACCCCACCGAGATCCACGACCTCGCCGCCGAACACCACGACGTCGTCAAGGAGTTGTCCGCCGCCTGGGAGGACGCCGCCTGGCGCAACGGCGTCTTCCCGCTCACCGACGGCAGCGGCGCGCTCGCCCGCCGCCACCCCGACGACGCCCGGCTGCGCCGCCCGCTGCGCCTGCTCGCCGGCACACCCGAACTGGAGCGCTACCGCTCGTCGCGGCTGATCTCCTTCCGCTCCTTCGCCGTCGAGGTCGAACTCGCCCACCACGGCGCCGAGGACGCGGGCGTCCTGGTCTCGCACGGCGACCAGGGCGGCGGCTACAGCCTCTACGTCGAGGACGGCCGGCTGCACCTCGCCTACAACCAGTACGGCGAGCTCTTCGAGGCCGACGCCGGCCCGCTCGCCCCCGGCGCCCGCCTGGTCACCGTCGAGGCGACCGCCGTGGCCGGCCTGCGCTGGGAGTTCCGCGTCCTGGTCGACGGCACCGAGGCCGGCCGGCTCGGCCCCGTCCACCAGCTCATCGGCATGGCCCCGTTCCAGGGCATCAGCGTCGGCGTCGACCGCAGGTCCCCGGTCTCCTGGCCGCTGTACGAGCGCCACCGCTCCTTCCGCTACAGCGGCGCCCTGCGGGCCGTCACCTACCTGCCCGGCGACCCCGCCCCCGACGACCCCGAGACCGTCGCCCGTGCGCTGCGGGAGGCCGCCGCCGCCTTCGAATAGCCGATCAATCAGCCGATCAGTCAGCCGATCGGCGCGCTATCCTCCGGAAGGCTCGTGGCGTCCGCCACCCGTCGTCCGTCCTGTCCGGGGGAACAGTGATCAGCGAACTCCTGCCCGAAGCCGTCGTCGTCGAGACCGCCTACTCCGACCCGCCCGAGGCCCGCCTCGAACCCGAGGAGCAGGCGGTCGTCGCGCGCGCCGTCGAGTCCCGCCGCCGCGAGTTCACCACCGTGCGCCACTGCGCCCGGCTCGCCCTGACCCGCCTCGGCGTCCCCTACCGCCCGCTCCTCCCCGGCCTGCGCGGCGCCCCCGGCTGGCCCGACGGCGTCGTCGGCTCCCTCACCCACTGCGCCGGCTTCCGCGCCGCCGCCGTCGCCCGCGCCGAGCACGTCCTCTCCCTCGGCATCGACGCCGAACCCGCTCTCCCCCTCCCCGAGGGCGTGCTCGACGCCATCGCCCTGCCCGCCGAACAGCAGCGCGACGCCGCCCTCACCACCGCCCACCCCGACACCCCCTGGGACCGCATCCTCTTCAGCGCCAAGGAATCCGTCTACAAGACCTGGTTCCCCCTCACCCAGCGCTTCCTCGACTTCTCCGAGGCCGACCTCACCCTCCACCCCACCGGCACCTTCACCGCCACCCTCCTCGTCCCCTCCCCCCTCCCCACCCTCACCGGCCGCTGGCGCGTCCACAACGGCCACCTCGCCACCGCCATCACCGTCCTGCGGTAGCGGGCCGTGTTCAGCCCGCGGCCGGTGAGGGTGGGGAGGCGCTCGGTCATGCGGTTCAGCCTGTCAGCGGCCCCGGGGTGACAGAAGTGCGCGCACTCACCGAGGGTAGTGAGCATTCCCATGGGAGGCCCGTGACACATGTCATGACGGAGCATCACCGAATGGGGGCGGAAGCGGGAGTCCGCAGGTCGGGGCAGAGGTGGGGCCGGAGACTCATGCTCCTGGGACAACGCTGGAGGGAGGGTGGTGGTACGTCGCCCGCAGGGCTGGAGTGCGGGCAGAGATGATCACGAGGTGTCACTATGAGTAGCCATTCTGTGAGCGAGGTTCCCGCGCTGGCGGTCACCGTGCACACGAAGGAGGACGGTGGCGCGGCCGGCGGTCTGCTGGGGCACGGGCTGCTGACCAGTACGGCGACCGTGCTGGTGCCGGATCCGGTCGAGGCGCTGGCCAACCCGTGGCGGAGATTCGTCGCCCGGATATCGCGCTCGCCGGGGGACGGGGCCGTGGAGGTTCCGGTCGGCGGCGTCAGTGTGGCGGCGCTCGACGGGGACGGGATCACCACGGCGGCGGCGGTGCTGACGCTGGTCTGGGCCGAGCCGTTCGCGGTGGCGGCCGTGCAGGTCACCCGGGCGCAGTTGGCGGACGCCCTGCTGCGCAACCACGGTGACCAGTGGGCGACGTACGCCGAGCTGGGGTTCCGGGTGGTACCGCCGGAGAAGGACGGTCCTCCGGACACCTGGTGGCTCGGGGCTCCCGAGTCCACCATCGGGGTCGCGGGGAGTGCCGGCGTCTACGCGGGAGGCACCTGTTGCGGCAGCCGGCTCTGCTGCAAGGCGCCGCAGACGGCAGCGGACTGATGGCGGCGGTGGCGTGATGGTGGCGGCGGCGGTGGCGCAGGGGCAGGCGCAGGCACAGGTACAGGGCCGGGCGCGGCGGCAGGGGGCGGCGCGGTGGCTGCGGTCGGTGTGGCTGCAGGACACCGCGCTGGCCGTGGCGGCGGTCATTCCGGAGCTGTTCTACTTCGGCACGTTGATCGCCCCGTGGGCGGACTGGCAGCAGCGGATGTGGATGCTGCTGCTCGCCCTCGCCGAGGTGCTGGCACTGGTGGTGCGGCGCCGCCGGCCGCTGGCGGTGTTCGCCACCGTGTGGGTCATCGCGGTCACCTCCGACCTGCTGTCGTGGGCGAACACCGTCGACTACACCCCGTGCTTCGGCCTGCTGATCGCCCTCTACACGGTGGCCGCGCAGTACCGGCGGCCGGTGGCGCTGGGTGTCCTGGTGGCGAGCCTGATTCCGATGGGGATGGCGATCGCCGAGACGATCGGCGATTACGAGGGCCCGCTGACCACCCCCGTCCTGGTCGCGAACATCGCGTTCTACGCCCCGGTGACGCTGGTGGTGTGGGGGTTCGCCCGGTGGAGCCTGGCGACCAGGACGGAGGCGGAGCGGCACCGGCAGGAGGTCGCCGAGGCACGGTTGCGGGTGACCCAGGAGCGGGTGCGGATCGCGCGGGAGCTGCACGACATCGTCGCGAACGCCGTCGCGGTGATCGTCATGCGGGCGGAGACGGCCCGGGCCACGGCGCTGGAGGACCCGGCCTGCTCCGAGGCGTTCGCGCACATCGAGGACCTCGGCCGGTCGACGATGGCCGAGCTGCGGCACATGCTGCGGCTGCTGCGCGGCTCGGACGCGGCCACCGAGGACGGCTACAGCCACGGGCTGGGCGATCTGGAGCAGCTGCTGGCGGACGTCCGCAAGGCCGGCGTCCGGATCGCGCTGGAGATCCGGGGCACGCCGCTGCGGGTCGACGACAGCGTCGGTCAGACGGCCTACCGCCTGGTCCAGGAGGCCGCCACCAACATCACCAAGCACGCCGGCCCGGGGACCCGCGCGGTCGTGCGGATCACCTGGGACCGGGCGCTGCTCATCGAGGTGGTGGACGACGGTGCGGGGCGCCCGCCGGACGGGGAGCGCGAGGAGGGCCGGGAGCTGTCGACCGGGCACGGGCTGCTGGGGCTGCGCGAGCGGGTGGCGCTGTACGGCGGGCTGCTGAGCGCGGCGCCGTACGGGCCCGGGTTCCGGGTGGCGGCGGCACTGCCGGTGTCCACGGCGGCCGGTCCGGCACCGGTACCGCGGTGACACGGCGGCCGGACCCGGGACCGGCGGGTCAGCAGCCGAGCCGGACCTGGGCGGCGCGGCGCAGCGTCCCGGCGGCCTCGGTCCGGGCACAGCGGACGATGCCGTTCTCCACGGACCCGTAGGTGATGAACGTCCCCGTGGTACCGCTGCCCGGGACGGCGCTGACCCATTCGCCGGTGTCGGGGCCCGTCCGGACGCAGACGTACTTGACGTACTCGCCCAGGACCTTGCGGGTCCCCCGGTAGAGGCCGTAGCGGTCGGGCTGGTTGTAGCTCCACGTGGTGGTGAGGGTGGAGCCGCCGGTGGACGAGGTGGTCTTCTGGACCGGGAAGCCGACCCAGGCCTCGGCCTTGAGGAGGATCTCGCTCTCCGCGGCGGTGATGGTCGGGTTGCCGTCGACGGAGGTGGTCACCGAGGCCACCCGGGGCAGGGCGTCGGTGCGCGTCCCGGATCCCGCGCCGACGACGACCATCGTGAGGTAGTCGGTGACGATCGGGTCGACCTGGGTGTGGATCACATCCACCCAGGGGGCGTCCACGGCGGGGTTGCAGCTCGACCGCAGCGAGCGGGTGTCGGCGTGGGCGGTGGCGGCCCCGACGCCTCCGAGTTCCAGCAGGGCCAGGGCCGTCATGGTGGCGGCCGCGGTCGCGGCGGTGCGGCGGCGGCGCGGGCTGTGGGCGGGGGTCATCCGTACTCCTCCGTCGGTCGTGAACCGGGCCGGGCGCGGGCGCGCCCGGGCGGACGTGGGCGGGCGGACGTGCGCGGGGGTTGCGCGGGGGTTGCGTCACGCATCCTCACCGAGACGGCGGGGGCGCCGGTATCCCAGATTTGTTGGGTGGTTCGTTCCTTCAAACGGAACGTCCGCCTACCGGAAGGCGTCGGAGAGGCGGGTGAAGGTGCGCCCGGCGGCCAGGAGGGCGGGGAGGGCGGCGGCGACGCCGCGGGCGGTGCCGGAGGCGGGCCGGTTCATGTGGGCGATGACGATGCCGCCCGGCTCGGCGTCGGCCAGCTCCCGCTGGACCTGGGCGGCGGGGAGGGTGGCGCCGCCGTCGGCGTTGGTGCTGAATCCGGCGATCCGCTGGCCGAGGTCGGCGGCGATGCGGGTGGCGACGTCGTCGTAGTGGGCGGTGCCCGAGCGGAAGAAGCGGGGCGGGCGGCCAAGGAGGGCGGTGAGCTTGGCGAGGTTGCCGGCGACCTCGTCGTAGACCTCGCCGGGGTCGCGGGTACCGGCGATGCCGTACGCGGAACGGCCGGTGACGGAGAGGGGGCGGTGGGCGGTGCCGTGGTTGGCGATCTCGAAGAGGGGGTCGGCGGCGAGGTTCTCGAAGACCTCGGGGTTGGCGTCGATCCAGCGGGCGTTGAGGAAGAGGGTGGCGGGGACGGCGTGGGCGCGGAGGGTGTCGATCAGGGCGGCGTCGTAGCCCGAGCCGCCGGAGCCGCCGCAGGCGTCGAAGGTGAGGGCGACCGCGCGGGCGGCGCCGGGGAGGGTGGTGAGCACACCGGGGACGTCCAGGCCCCAGGTGGTGGGCGCGGCGTCGGCGTAGCGGGCGGTGACGGCCGCCCGGGTGGGCAGGGTGGTGGCGGGTGCGGAGGCGGGTGCGGAGGCCGGCGGGGAAGCCGGCGGGGAAGCCGCTGCGGAGGACGCCTCGGCGGAGGGAGAAGGCGTCGGGGAAGGCACCGGGGAAGGGGCCGCGGACGGCGGCTCCGACGGGGAGGGCGCGGGCGAGGACGGGAGCGAGGGCGGGGCCGAGGAGGGCGGCGACGCTGTCGGCGGCCGGGTGGTCGGCGACCGGGTCGGCGGCGCGCCCGGAGTGGGCGCGCAACCGGCCAGCGCGGTGCCGGCCGCGGCCGCCAGGAGGGTCCGCCGACTGAGTGCCATGAAAGCTCCGAACCTGTCCGTCCGTCAGAGATCACCGATCCACGCCCCTCCATTCAGGGCCTCCGCGCCCGCCCGTGCAAGCCGACGCGGCCTTCACGGGGCTGCCGCACGACCGTGGGGCCCGGCTCACCCGGGGTTCACCGGGGAGGGTACGAGACTCCGCTGACATCCCGGCGAGAGCGGAGGCTTCCGATGGCTGAGGACATGCACGAGGACGGCAAGGCGCGGCCGGCCCGACGCGGATTACTGGCGGCGGGCGCGCTCGGGGCGGTGGCGGCGGCCACCGCGACCGCGGGCGTCGCCCGGGCGGCCGACGGCGAGACCGCCAACGGCGCGGCGGGCGGCGGCGCGGCGGCCGGCGGCGCGGCGGGCACCGAGCGGACGATCACCCTGACCGGCAAGCTGCCGACCGGCGCGCCCGACTTCGTCCACCTCCCCTTCGACGTCCCCGGCGGCGTCCGCGAGATCGCCGTCTCCTACCGGTACGACAAGCCGACCGTCCCGCCCGGCACCCCGGGCAACTCCTGCGACATCGGTCTCTTCGACGAGCGCGGCACCGAGCTCGGCGGGCGCGGCTTCCGCGGCTGGTCCGGCGGCTTCCGCACCGAGTTCGCGGTGAGCCGGGAGCAGGCCACCCCCGGCTACCTGCCCGGCCCGGTCCGTCCGGGCCGCTGGCACGTCGTGCTGGGGCCGTACCAGGTGGCGCCGCAGGGCCTGGAGTACCGGGTGGACGTGACGCTGCGGTTCGGCGCGCCCGGGGGCGAATTCACCCCCGCCTACCCGCCGGAGCGCGCCCGGGGGCGCGGGCGGGCCTGGTACCGGGGCGACTGCCACCTGCACACGGTGCACTCCGACGGGCGCCGCCAGCCCGCCGAGGTGGCCGCCGGCGCGCGCGAGGCGAAGCTGGACTTCATCGTGTCGACCGACCACAACACCACCTCCTCGCACGGCGTGTGGGGCCCGCTGGCCGGACCGGACCTGCTGATCGTGCTCGGCGAGGAGGTGACCACCCGCAACGGCCACTGGCTGGCGCTGGGCCTGCAGCCGGGCCAGTTCGTCGACTGGCGCTACCGCTCGCGCGACGAGGCCTTCCCCCGGTTCGCCCGCCAGGTGCGGCGGCAGGGCGGCCTGGTGGTGCCGGCCCACCCGTACTGCCCGTACGTCGCCTGCCAGTGGAAGTTCGGGTACGAGGACGCGGACGCCGTCGAGGTGTGGAACGGCCCGTGGACGTACGACGACGAGTCGGCCGTGGACACCTGGGACGCCCAGCTGGCGGTGGCGCTGCGCGACGGGCGGTCCTGGCTGCCGGCGATCGGCAACAGCGACGCGCACAGCGCCCCGCAGGTGATCGGCTCGCCGCACACCGTGGTCCTCGCGGAGGACCTGAACCGGGACGCCGTGCTGGCGGGCCTGCGCGCCGGCCGCAGCTGGCTCGCCGAATCGGCGGCGGTCCAGCTGGACTTCACCGCGACCGGCAACGGCCGGCAGGCCGGGATCGGTGAGGAGCTGGCCGTTCCGGCGGACGCGCCGGTGGATGTGCGGCTCGCCGTCTCCGGGGTGCCGAACGGCACGGTGCGGTTCCTGACCGACGAGGGCCAGCTGCACCAGGAGTCGCTCCCGGCCGACGGCGCGGGCACGGTGGTGTGGCGGACCACGGCTTCGCTCGCCGCGTTCGTCCGGGCCGAGGTGCGGCACCCGAAGGCGGACGGGACCCCGGGCCGGGGCAACTCCATGGGCCCGGACCTGCCGTGGGGGCCGATGGCGGCGCTGACCAATCCGATCGTGCTGCGGACCCGGAGGTAGCGGGGAGGCGGCCGGGAAGCGGGGGGACGGCGAGGGGACGGCGGGAGGTCCGGGGAGGGGAGGACTCCGGGGTGTGCGGTGGACTAGGTTGATCTCCGACAGCAGTCAGTCGATATGACGAGACGGTCGGCTGTCCGTCGTATGGCCGGATTTGCCCGCGCGCTCCGGCCGTCCCGCCCCGGCCCCCCGTCCGTCCCCGGCCCGTGAAGGGATCAGCAGCTGTGAACCGTACGACCGTAGGTGGGCCGGAGCTCGGGGGCGGACGGGGGGCGGGCAGTGTGGTCGTCCTCTCCGACCCGGCCGCCGGTGCCGGGAGCGGCGCGGTCGCCCCGCTGGTCGCGGACGCGCTCTTCCCCAGCGTCCACCTGCGCGCGGAGGACTTCCGGCGGGCGGTCCGGCAGGGCTACGTGGAGGCGGACCGCCCGGAGGCGCGGCGGCAGAACGTGACCGCGCTGGCGGCCACCGCTCAGGCCGCGTTCGCGTTCGCCTCGGGCGGCTACCAGGTGGTGGTGGAGGGCTCGGTCGCGCCGACGGCGCTGGACGCCTTCCGCCGGGAGAGCCGGGCGACGGGGGCGGCGCTGCACTACGTGGTGCTCAACGGGGGCGCGGTCGCCGGGGGCGCGGTCGCGGAGGCGGACGGCGCGGGCGGCGACGACGCCGAGGCCACGGCCGACACGGTGCTGGCCGGACTGCGGCGGGGGTCCTACCTGCTGGGGTGGTGACCCGGCGTCGAACGCGGAACGCGGAAGGCGGCCCGCCGGTCCGGGGGTGACCGGCGGGCCGCCGCTGCGGCCGGTCGCCCCGGTGTCCGCCGCTCCCACAAGGGCGGAGACCCGGGCGGCCGTAGGCCCGGCGCTCGCCCGGGGGACGAGCGCCGGTGGCGGTGCCGCCACCCTGGACTACGGGTGGCGGGGCGGGAACGGTTCACTCCGTTCCGCTTCCGCGCTCTCGGGACGCCCTCGCGGGCGGGCCGTCACCCGGCGCCGGCCATGCCGTGGGCCTCCAGGATCGGCCGCAGGGCGCGGACGGCGTAGAAGTTGCGGGACTTGACCGTGCCGACCGGCACCCGCAGCACCCGGGCCGCCTCCACCATCGACCGGCCGTTCATGTGCAACTCGACCAGGACGTCCCGGTGGTGGGGCTGGAGCTCCGCCATCGCCGCCGCCACGTCCTGGGCGACCAGCACCTCGTCGTACGGGTCGTGGGTACCGGCGTGGTCCTCCGGGGCCTCGTCGGCGACCTCCTGGGCGCGGGCGGTCTGCATCCGGTAGTGGTCGATGGCGATCCGACGCGCCACCGTGAACAGCCACGGGCGGCTGTGCTCGGGACCCCGGTGCATGGCCGCCGGGTTCTGCCAGGCGCGCAGCAGGGTCTCCTGGACGATGTCCTCGGCCTTGCCGCGGTCGCCGCTGGTCACCCGGAGCATCGCGCGCAGCAGGTAGCCGCCGTGCAGCCGGTACAGCTCGGCGAGGGTGTCCTGGTCCAGGGTGGGCCGGGCGGACCGGTCGGGCCGGGTGGCCGCCGGGGCGACGGGCCCCCGGGCGTCCTCGGTGGTCGTCCCGGCGTGGGCGGTAGCGTCGATGGCCACGGCTGTTGAGCCCCTTACGACATTCGTCATTCGTCGGCACCCCGGTCGTGCTGCGGGACCTGGGGCGATCGCTGTCTCGGCGCGGGGGCGGGCCACGGCGGGCGAGCCGCTCTCCCGGGCGCTGCCACGCTTGCAGCCGCCGCCAACGGCGGGCCAACGCGGCGCCGCCGACGACGTTGGCGTGACGTTGGGGGCGCGTTCGAGGGCGCCGACGGGCGCTCGCGGGCGTCGGCGAGCCGCCGCGGGGGGCCGTCACTCCGGGCGGCGGCCGTTCCGGTCCCGGCCGGCGCGGTTCCGCCCGACGCGCACCGCGGCCGCGGCCAGTCCCACCAGCGCCGCACCGCCCAGGCTCACCCCGGCCAGCGCCGACGCCAGCCGCCGGGCCGAGGGGTCCGCCGGCGGCGGAACGACGACCGGCTCGGGGGACGGCGGTGTGCCGGCACCGGCCGGCCCGGCCCCGGACGGACCTCCGGCGGCCACCGCCGTCACCGGGTCCACCGTGCCCCAGCCGACAGTCTGATCGGGCAACTCCGTACCGGGCCGGTAGGCGGTGGTCCGCAGCCGCTCGGCCAACTGGTCCACGGTCAGCGACGGCGACCGGCCGAGCACCAGCGCCGCCGACCCGGCCACCAGCGCGGCGGCGTAGCTCGGTCCCGAGGCGATGAACGAGCCGCCGCCCGGTCCCGCGGCCACCAGCCCCTCGCCGGGGGCCACCAGGTCCACCCGCGAGGCCCGCCCGCCGGTGGCGCCGGACGACGGGGCCTCGGGGGCGGCGGACGCCGAACGGTCCGCCGGGACACCGTCGGCTCCCAGCGCGGCCACCGCGAGCACGCCCGGATACCCGGCCGGATACACCGGGGCCGCCACCGACTGGCCGTCCGGGCCCGCCGGCGCGACCAGCAGCATGCCCTTGGCGGTGGCGTAGCCGACCGCCTCGGCCAGCGCCGGCGCCGCCTCCGCGATCGGCGCCGCGACCACCGCGATCCGCGCACCGCCGTCCGCCGCCGCGCGGATGCCGCGGGCGAGCAGGTCGGCGTTGGTGCTCCCGGCGTCGTCGGTGACGGCCACGGACAGCACCTTCGCCCCGGGCGCGATGCCCGCCGGACCGCCGTCGGCCGTGCGGCGGCCGGCGATCAGACTCGCCAGGAAGGTGCCGTGTCCGACGCAGTCCCGGCCCGCGTCGCCCTCGCCGTGCAGGCGCGGCCCGAGCGTCAGCCGCCCGGCCAGCGCCCCGGTCCCGGCCCCGGCCGAGGCCTCCACCCCGGACCCGACCACCGCCACCGTCACCCCCTCCCCCCGGCTCGACGGCCACACCGCCTCCGGCCGCAGATACGCCTGCGCCCACCCCGCCCGCTCCGCCACCCGCCCCGACGGCTTCCGGCACCCGTTCTGCCGCACATCGGACAGGGTCTGCCCCATCGCGGGAATCTCCGCCGCCCCGCCGGCCGGCGTCGGCGACCCCACCGCCCGCACCGGCCCCGAAGCCACCGAGGGACCCGCTGCGGCGGAAACGACCGACCCGTCGGCGGCGGCCGGCAGGGACCGCGCCGAGGAGACGAGCCCGGCCGCCACCGGCCGAACCCGTCCCGCCACAGCAGAAGAACGCGCCCCGTCAGCCACTGGCCCGGCGGCCGTGGACGGCGCGGGCGAGGCCGTCCCGTCGGCCGACCGCACGGACGACGCCGGGGGCTCCGGCACGACCGGCCCGGCGGACGCCGAGAACACGGGCGCGCCACCGGCAACCCGCACGGCCGCCGCCGAGGGCGCGGGCACGGCCACGCGCCCCACGGCCGGGGCAAGGGCGGTCAGGGCCGCGAGGCCGGCTGCCGCCGCGGCGGCGCCGGGGCGGGTGCGGGTGGTGGTCACGTGGGGCTGCCGGGGCGGTCCAGGGCGATGTCCTCGGGCAGCAGGAGGCTCAGCTCCGACAGGTCCGCGACGTCCAGGCGGCTGAGGCGGCCGGCCTGGCGGGTGATCATGCCTTCCAGGGTCTGCCGGGCGAAGCGGCCGTTGCCGAAGGTGCGGTCGCGCGGGACGGCGGCGAACAGGTGCTCCAGGGTGGCCAGGGTCTCCGGGGCGCACGTGTACCCGGCGGACTCGGCGTGGTTGCGGACGATGGTGACCAGCTCGGCGTCCGCGTAGTGGCCGAAGTCGATCTGGCGGGAGAACCGGGAGGCGAGGCCGGGGTTGGAGGACAGGAAGTGCCGCATCTCGTCGTCGTAGCCGGCGACGATCACCACCACCTCGTCGCGGTGGTCCTCCATCAGCTTCATCAGGGTGTCCACGGCCTCCTGGCCGAAGTCGCCGCCGCCCCCGTGCCGGGGTGTCAGGGTGTACGCCTCGTCGATGAACAGCACGCCGCCGCGGGCCCGGTCGAACGCCTCCTTGGTGAGCTGGGCGGTGTGGCCGACGTAGCGGCCGACCAGGTCGGCGCGGGCGGTCTCGACGAGCTGGCCGCCGGGCAGCACGCCCAGTTCGGCGAGCAGCCGCCCGTAGAGCCGGGCGACCGTCGTCTTGCCGGTGCCGGGCGGGCCGGCGAAGACCAGGTGGTGGCTGATGGTGGCGGTCGGCAGCCCGGCCTCCTCGCGGCGGCGGACCTGGCGGATCAGGTTGACCAGGTCCTCGACCTGGGCCTTGGCGGCGGGCAGGCCGACCAGTGCCCGCAGCTCGGCGAGCGGTTCGGTGCCGTCGGCCTCCTTGACGGGCGGTTCGAGCTCCACGCCGACGTCCTCGGGGACGAGCAGCGCGAGGTCCTCGTCGCTGATCTCGGCCTGCTCGGCGAGCCGGGTGGCCTGCCGGTCGACCATCTCCTCGAAGACCTTGCGGGCCGACCGGCCGTTGCCGAAGTCCTCGCCGCGCGGCATCCGTTCGAAGAGCACGGTGAGCGCCGCGCCGGTGCCCTCGGCCAGTTCGTAGCCGTGGCCGCCGGCGGCGCGTTCGACGATGGTGACCAGCTCGTCGACCTCGTAGTTGGCGAACTCGACGGTCCGGCTGAACCGGGAGGCGAGGCCGGGGTTGGAGGCCAGGAAGTCGCCGATCTCGGCGGAGTAGCCGGCCACGATCACCACGATGTCGTCGCGGTGGTCCTCCATCAGCTTGACCAGGGTGTCGATCGCCTCGCGGCCGAAGTCCGGGCCGGAACCGGAGCCGGAACCGGCCGAGAGGGTGTACGCCTCGTCGATGAACAGCACGCCGCCGAGCGCCTGCTGGAACACCTCGGTGGTCTTGATGGCCGTGCCGCCGATGATCGAGGCGACCAGGTCGGCCCGGGCCACCTCGGTCAGGTGCCCGCTGCGCAGCACGCCCAGCTCGGCGAGGATGGCGCCGTAGAGCCGGGCGACGGTGGTCTTGCCGGTGCCGGGCGGGCCGGCGAAGACCAGGTGGCGGCCCATCGGGAGGGCCGGCATGCCGGCCAGTTCGCGGCGACGGGCCAGCTTGTTGAGGTTGACCAGGGTGGCCACCTGCTCCTTGACGCCGGCCAGGCCGACCAGCGACTCCAGCACCTCCAGCGGGCCGGGCGGCGCCGCCGGAACGGGCGGGCGGGCGGCTTCCGCGCCGGGTCCGGCGCCGGGTCCGGCGTCCCCGGCGGGGGCGGGCGGGCCGTCGGTGCGCCCGGTGCCGTTGCCGGTGGCGGCGGTGGCGGTGCCGTGCGCGTCGGGCAGACCGTTCTCCTCGCTGGTCAGCTGCTCGACGGCGAGCCGTTCGTTGGGCGCCGTCTGCCGCAGGCCGGAGCCGCGGTTGCGGGCCAGGGTGCAGCCGGTGAGCCGGACCGCGTCGGTGGAGTCGAGGCGCACGCCGTCGCCGATGTTCTCGACCGCGTCGACCTGGGCCAGGACGGCCCGGCCGCCGGCGCCGATCCGCACGCCGTGCCGACGGTTGCCGTGGGTCCGGACCCGGGTGCAGGTCAGCTCGCCGCCGTCGTCGGCCGCGAGGCCGTCCTCCCCGGAGCCGATGACCTCGCAGTCGCGCAGCGCGGCCCGCCCCACCTTGCCGACCAGCACCCCGGTGCCCTTGGCGCCGCGCACCACGGCCGCGCCGAGGAAGGTGTCCGCGCCGTCGGCGATCCGCACCCCGGCGCGTCCGGCGTCCACCACCTCGACGCCCTCCAGCCGGCCCCGGCCGTCGCGCAGCGCCTCGACGCCGTCGGCGCCCGCGCCGGTGACGGTCAGGTGCCGCACCCTCGGGTTGGCGCCGCCGCCGATCGACAGGCCGGGGCCGGTGACGTCCCGGACCTCCAGCCGGTCGATGTCGGCGGCGCTCTCCTCCGCGAGTTCGACGCCGGCCGCACCGCAGTCCCGGACGACGGTGCGGGTGAGCACCGGTCCGGCGGACTCCCCGACCCAGATGCCGGTGCCCTCGGCGCCGGACACCTCGCACTGCTCGAACTTCCCGCGCGAGCGGCCGGTGATGTGGATGCCGTGGCCGGCCGTGCGGGCGGTGGTGCAGCGCAGCAGCTCGGGGTCGGTACCGCCGGCCAGCGCGATGCCGTGCCCGGTGGTGGCGCTGACCGTGCAGTCCTCCAGCACGACCCGCGCGGCGGAGCTGATGTAGACGCCGATGGTGGTGTCGCGGACGGCGGTGCGCACCAGCCGGGTGGTGGACCGTTCCTCCAGCGCGACGGCGGGCTTGTCGGTGACCGAGATCTCGCAGTCCTCGAAGGTGCCGCGGGCCTCGCCGTTGGCGCACACGCCGTTGCCCCGGGCGTCGCGCAGCACGCAGTTGCGCAGCAGCGGGTTGGCCCGCTCCCCGACCACCACGGCCGAGCTGCCGAGGTGCTCGATCACGCAGTCCTCGATCACGCTGGTGCCGGTGGAGGTCTCGACGATGCCGGCGCCGGCCGGGTTGGTGACCCGGCAGTCGCGCATGGCGAGCGAGCCCTGCTGGCGGGTGAGGACGGCCGTCCAGGAGCTGCCGACCACCTCGCAGTCGGAGAGCGCGGCCTGCCCGCGCGGCACGTCGACGGCGGGCAGTTCCTCGTCCTGGCCCTGCACGACCAGGCCGGTGAGCTGGACGGCCTCGGCCACCACCTGGACGACGCAGCCGCGCCGGGCGGTGATCCGGACGCTGCCGCGCGGCTCCTCGGCGGTGATGGTGACCATCTTGGTGATGACCAGGTTCTCCTCGTAGCGGCCGGGGCGGACGGAGATCACCGCCCCGCTGCGGGCCGCCGCGAGTGCGTCGCCGATCGTGCGGTACGGGCCGCCCCGCTGCTCCGGGCACACCGTCAGCACATGGCGCGACATGGCCTTCCTCTCCTGGGGGTCTTCATCGGTCGTCGGGGGACGGGCACGGACGGGGCGGGGCAGGGGTGGAGCGGAGGCGGAGGCGCGTCAGGAGGCGGTGCAGTCGGCGCGGACGGCGGAGGCCGCGAGGTGCGCCTTGTCCGTGGCGGTGCCCGCCCAGTCGAGGCCGCGCGAGTGCAGCATCACGGAGATCTTGCCGCCGGTGACCGCGAAGGTCTTGTCGGCGGTCACCCAACTCCCCCGACTGGTGGTCTGGTTGACCGAGAAATCGCCGATGGTGCCGCTGTTCGGCGTGGAGCTGTTCTGGACGGTGTAGTAGGCGGGAGCGCCGCCGACCGCCTTGAGGTCGGAGTTGTTCGGGACGTAGACGGAGATCCTGCAGGTACCCGTCGCGACCGGGGCGGTGGAGAACGTCCAGACCACCGCGTTGCTGCCGTCGTCCTTGGTCGCCGAGCCGGACATCGGCATCGACACGTACTTGCCGTTGCAGCCCGAACCGCTGTACCCGCCGGCGGAGTTGGTGATCCAGCCGGTGGTGCCCTGCTCCCACCAGCCGTGCTGGGCGTAGGCGACGGAGGAGGTGCCGCAGTTGGAGCCGCCGATGGCGCTGTAGGTCGCCTTCGCGGCGGCGGGCGGCGGGGCCGGCTGCTGCGGGGCCGAGGGCTGGGGGGCGGGCTGCTGGGGCGCCGGCTGCTGCGGGGCGGGTTGCTGGGGCGCCGGCTGCTGGGGCGCGGGCTGCTGCGGCTGCTGGGGGGCCGGCTGCTGCGGCGCGGGCTGGTTCGGAGCGGGCTGCTGCGGCGCGGGCTGCTGACCGGCGGCGGGCTGCTGCACCGGCTTGCCGCCCCCGTTCGGCTGCTGCGTCGTCCCGTTCGCGGGCGACCTGCCCGCCGGGGCCGTCCCGCCGCCCGGCTGGGCGCCCGGGTTCACCGGGACTCCGGCCGTGCCGCCGCCCGGGGCGAGGCCGGGGACGGTGCCCGTCGTGTTCGCCGGCGGGGTGGCGGCGGTGGCCGGGTTCTCCCCCGTCGCGGCCGGGTCGGTGGGCGCCGGGGTCGGGGCTCCGGTCACCGGCGGGTCGGTGGGCGCGGGCGGCACCGGGAGTTCGCCGATCTCCGGGCCGTCGACGAGCTGGTGGTCCGCCTGGTTCACCCCGCGGCCGTCGCCCTTCTTGTCCTCGGCGCGGTCGGGGCCGTCGGTGAGCAGGAACGGCAGGCCCATCAGCACCACGCCGGCCGTGGCCGCCGCGACCAGTGCGGGCCGCTTGAACCGCCGGCGGCCGGACGGCTCGACGGGCTCGACGGCCTCGGGGTAGTCGGCCTCCCCGGACAGCGGTTCCAGGCCCCCGGGCTCGGCACCGGGCCCGTAGCCGGGGTCGGGCGCGGCGGCGGAGCCCGGGTCCGCCGGGGTCACCGGTCCGTACTCCGGCACGGCGACCTGCTCGGTCGGGGCCTCCGCCGTCCCGGTCCCGGTTCCGGAGGCGGCGGCGGAGGCGGCCTGCGGGCCACCGGACTCGGCCGGCCCCTCCTCCATCTCCCAGTCCATCGACGGCAGCTGGATACCCGCCGCCCCACCCCGAGTCCTGTTCCCGCCCGTACTCGTGCTCACCACAGCTCCTCGGCCTCGCATGCCGTCCCCGGTCGACGGGATCACCCGGCCGACAGGACGTCGGGTGCTCCCAATCCGTAGCTACGGCCGGGCCCGGCCGTACGGTTCACCCGTCCTGTTCGGAGCCGGACCCGGCGCCGGTCGGCGTCAGGGCGGCGAAGATGTCGTTCTCCAGGTTCTCCGGGTTCTCCAGGTTCTCCGGGCTCTCCCCGAGGTCCGGGGCCTCCGGGACGTCCGGCAGCGGCTTCCGGTTCAGCTCGGGGTCCGGCAGGCCCAGCAGATCCGAGTCGACCGAATCGTTGTCCGACTCGTCCCCCAGCCGTGAGCCCGGGTGCTCGTAGAACTCCTCCTCGCCCTCGTAGAGCCGGGCCGTCCGCCAGGAGACGCCCGACACATCGCGCCGGTGCGGGACCTCCGGCAGCTCCAGCAGCTCCGAGTCGTCCGCGCCCTCGTAGAGCGGGGCCGTCACCCACGAGTTGTCCGACACCTCCCGCTCGTGCTCGCCCGACAGGTCCTCCGCCACGGTGACGGACGACTCCTCGACCGGCAGGACCGGCCGTCGGCGCGGGGCGCGTAGCGACGGCCCGATGCCCGGCAGCCAGCCGTCGGTCTCCTGGAGCAGGTCCGGCGTGTCGTCGGACAACCCGTTCCGCGACGACAACGACTCCGACGTCGTGGTCTCGTCCTCCGAGATCTGCCACCGCTCCGACGTCGGCACGTCCTCCACCGTCCGCACCTGCGGCGGGACCTGCTTCGGCGGACCGGCCTGCTCCGTGGTCGTGTGCTGTTCTTCCGGCTCGTTCTCCACCGGCGCCCGCCGCACCGGCGGGGTCTGCACCGGCGGGGTCTCCACCGGCGCGCGCCGCACCGGCGGGGTCTGCACCGACAGGTCCTCCCCCGCGTCCCGCGACGGCGGTCCGACCCGGAACCTGCGGACGCCGCCCGAGGAGTGGCCCGGCTCGGACCCCTCCGCCCGGGCCACCGGGGCCGCGGTGGCCCGGATGACCACCTCCACCTCGTGCGGCGACGTGCGGAGCACCTCGCGCAGCCTCCGCTCCAGCCGGTCGGTCTCCCGACCGGCCCGCTCCGCCGACACCTCCAGGACGATCTCGACCCTCCGCGGCCCGTCGCCCTCGGCCTGGAGGACCTGCCGCCGGACGTCGGCGAGCAGCCGGTTCATGTCGCCGGCACTGTGGGCGTCGACCGCCAGACGGATCGTCGGGTCCTCCCCGGCGGCCGGCTCGCGCAGGCTCAGGTCCACGGGCTGGTGAGGGCCCGGGGCGTCCCACCGCGCGTTCACCTCGGCCGCCGACAGGTCGAGGTCCTCACCGACGTGCTCGGCCAGCTCCTGGAGGCGGCGCCGGTCCTCCGCCGGCACCGGCCGGCCGTCGAGCACCCTGCGGAGGTGGTCGAAGGCGCCGCCGGAGGACTCGTCCTCGGCGAGGTGGAGCAGCCGGTCGAGGCCCCGCAGCCACCGCGCGGCCCGGTCCCCGCCGACGGTGAGCGAGCCGGCGAGCAGTTCCCGGGCGGCGTGGCCGACGCCCAGGATCCGGGCTCGGTCGGCCGGGACGTCCGGGTCCAGCCCCAGCGCGTCCGCCACCGACCGCACCGCCGTCTGCGGCGCACCGTGCAGGCGCAGTTCACCGTCGCGCGCGTCGTCGTGGAAGCGCAGGTAGCCGCCGGACGGCACCTCCGTGTCGCCCTTGACGCTGTCGACCGGGATGTCGATCTCGATCGCCATGAGCTCCTTGCGGGCCAGCTTCTGCTCACCCCTGTGGTAGGTCACCTCGACCTCGGCGAAGCCCTGGTAGCGCGCGGTGTCGGTCTTGATCTTGGCGTTGTTCCCGAGCTGGCCGCCCTCGCCGGTCGCGAGGTCGGTCCGGTGCTGGTAGGCGAGGTCGAGGTAGCCGCCGCCCCGGCCGCCGACGAACGTGTGGAGGTCGCCCTTGCCGCCGCCGGTGACGCGGCCGGCCAGCTGGACCGTGCGCTGGGCGTTGACGCCGTCGGTGACCGAGAGGGCGTTGGTCGGGTTGGACTCCGACTCCGGATCGGTCCGCAGGAAGTCCAGCTGCTTGATCCTCACCCTGACCTCCACCCGGACGTCGCCGGCGAGGTCGGTCGGCCCGATCAGGAGCGTGGAGTTGCCGGGGCCGTGCGTGAGCGTCGGCTCCCCGGCCGCCGGAACCTGCCCGGCGTCCCCGGTCCGGGCGACGGGCGTGAGCGGGGTGAGTGGGGTGAGCGGGGTGAGCGGGGTGCTGAGACGGCTCGCCAGCGCCACCGGATCGATCATCCGGTCCACCATGCCCCGGACCCGGTCCCAGGTGTCCGGTCCCAGGAACTCCTCCGCGCCCTCCGTCAGTTGCCGCCGCGCGTCCGGCCCCATGCCGACCGCCCGCACCACGTCCGTGTCGACCAGCCCGTGCGTCCACACCCGGTCCGGCGGGATCCGCACGACGCCGCTCCCCGGCCCGTGATCGGCCAGCGTGCGCAGGGCGGCCCCGCGCGGCGCGGTCGCGGAGTCGAAGACGTTGCCCGGGTTCGGCGTGTCCCCGGTCGGGGCGTGCGTCCTGGTCTCGGCGATGTCGATGACCGTCTCCATGCCGACCGGGCGCCGGAAGTAGGCGTGCTTGGTGGCCATCACGAAGGGGGGTTCGGTACCGATCGGCTCCTTCCACTCGACCCGGAAGTGCAGGTCCGCGAGTCCGGTGAAGATGCTCGCGTTCTTGGGCTTCACCTTGGTGGTGTTGCCGGAGCCCGCGCGGTTGGACCAGGTCTCCTGGGTGTCGTGGCCGGTGGACCCGGTCAGCGAGCCGCCCGCGTACCAGGGGCCGCCGGAGACCCCGACCGTCGCGCGCAGCTGGTGGCCGGAGCCCGTCCCGCCGCCGGTCGCGCCGTCGGCCGCCGAGTGGGTGTGCTCGGTCTGCGTGCCGGTGTTGAACTCGGTGGTCGTGGTGGTGCCGGTGTGGGCCAGCCGCCTGACGGAGGCGCCGATCCGGATGGTCACGCCCCCGTCGGAGACCACCAGTTCGCGGCCGGACATCATGGCCTTGAGCTGGTCGTGCAGGGTGTTCGGGGTGAGCACGTCGTAGAGCTTGTGGCGCAGGCCGGACTTGCCGAACCCGTCCAGCCACTTGGTGAGGTTCCGCCCGCCGAACTCCCCCGGGTCGCCCGCCCCGCGCAGGACGGCCTTGCCGAAGTCGAGCGGCTTCGGGCCGGTGCGCGCGCCGTCCGGCACGAAGACGTTGGTGACGACGTCGGAGGAGCCCAGCAGGTGCGTCTGCCAGATGCGGTCCGGGACGGCGCGCGGCGCCTCCACCGGGCCGTACCGCGGGGTGATGACCTCCGTCTTCGTCGTGATCGGTTCGAGCTTCGTCGTGCTGGGGACGAGACCGCCCGTCCAGCCGCGGATCTCCACCTCGAACACGGCGTCGGCGTCGGAGACGGCGGCCCGGGACACGTTCTTCGCCCGGTTGATGATGCTGCCGGCGGTCTCCACGGCGATCCCGGTCGCGGAGTCGTGACGGTAGGAGTAGTCGACCGTCAGCACGCTCTTGCCGTCCCGGTCCGGCTTGCCGGTCAGTCCGACGGTGCCCGTCGTGCGTTCCCGCTCGTCGCGGGAGACGCCGTGGCCGGTCCGGTTCTGGGTGCCGACCTCGATCTCGGCGTCGTTGACCTCCCGCCGCAGCAGGGGCGCCTCCTTCAGCTTGGCCCGGACGACGACCTCGGCCGACCAGCCCGGCCCCTCGACCGGCACCTTGAGCACCCCGCCCCGGGTGAGCTGGGACAGGTTGGCCTGCAGCGTCCTCGGCCCGAGTTCCTCGGCGAGGGTGCGCTCCAGCTCCCGGGTGACGCCGCCGCGCGCGGCGAAGCGCTTCTTCAACGCGTCGCGGACCTCGCTGAGCACCTCCGCGCCGCCGCTCCTCCCGTCCGCCAGTTCCTTGAACGAGACCACGGTGGAGGCGCCGAGCTCATTGCGCGGCAGGACGGTCGGCACGACCGTCTCCAGCGCGGCCTTCGGGGACGGCACGCTGAACTCGGTGCCGATGTCCCCGCCGACCTCGCGCGGTCCGCCCCTGCCCTCCAGGGTCAGCGTGAACCGCACTGTCCCGCGGTGGACGTTCTGCGCGTCGCGGATCTTGCTGTTGGCGTAGAGCTTGTCCGCGGCGGAGTCGCGGGAGCCGACGCGGGCCCGTTCCTGGAGGCCGAGGTCGGTGTTGCCGTAGGGCGGGTTGTCGGCCACGGGGAACGTGACGCTGCCCTGCTTGACCTTGTGCTTCCCGCTCTGCCGGCGCTCGGAGCCGAACGTGCTGGTCTCGTTCTGGCGGCTGAGGTCGGCGTTGTTGCTCTGCCGGAGGAACTCCGAGTCCGTGAGGGTGGCCCTGATGGTGACCTTGAGGTCGCGTCCCAGCACCGAGTCCTTGAGGGCGCCCGGCTTGCTCCGGTCGAAGGAGTTCAGCTCGAACTCCTCCCCGCGGGTCATCGCGCCGAGCCGGGACGCCAGCGCGGGCTGGGTGACGAGCTGCATCACCTCGTCCCGGACGTCCGGCCAGAGGCTCCCGTAGTACTCCTTGCCGGCCCGCTCCAGGTCGGCCCGCAGCTCCCCGACGGAGCCGAGGTCGCGGACGACGGTGGACTCCGGCAGGCGGCTGCCGGTGAGCTCGTGCTCGGACGCCGGCCCCGCCTGCCGGTCGGTGGGCGGCGTCGTCCGCGGCGCCGTCGTCAGGTCCGACTGCGGCATCATCGTGCGGAACCCGACCGGCACCTCGACGGCGTCGCCCAGCCGCCGGTCACCGGAGTGGACCACCACCTCCAGGTAGCCGTCGCCGTCGAGCATCGCGCCCGGCTCCTTGGTCTTGGTGGTGACCGCGGTCTCCAGCGTCCGGCCCGAGATGTGGATCGAGTCCGATCCCTTGCGGATGCCGAAGACACCGCCGACGTTGAGCTCGTCGGAGCCGAGCCGGCCGCCGCCCTGGAGCTGCCGGAGCCCGCTCAGGACCTTCCGCTTGAGCTTGGTCATCACGGAGCCCGCACCGGTGTTGAACTCGGTCTCCTTGGTGAGGGCCAGCAGGTTCAGCTCGCGGTTGGCGGCCCTCACCTCGATCCGCACATCGCTGCCGGGGAGCCGGACGACGACGGACTCGCCGTTGGTCATGCCCTTGAAGTCCTGCTGGAGGCGCTGGTAGCCGAACTCCGCCACCAGCCGGTCGGAGAGCGTCGCGGCGTCGCCCTTGAACGCCGCCCGGACGTCGGCGTGCTGGGTGAGGAGGTCGACGACGCCCGCCATGACCTGCCGCTGAACGGGCCGGCCGGGCGGGGTGTTCAGCTCCTGGAGCTCCACGCCCCCGCCCGCGTCCTCGCGCGGCGCCGAACGCAGCTGCGGCAGGCCCTTGGCGTGCACGTCCAGCATGACGTGGGACAGGTGCAGCCGGGCCTGCGTCCGGTGGCCCTCGGCGAAGTTCTCCGGCCAGGCCTGGTGGCCCGGGTCGGCGTCGGCGGCGGAGGCCCGGGTCTCGCGCTGCGGGATGCCCACCTGGACCGGCGTCGCCAGGACGTTGTCGGCCGCCGGGTCCAGCCGGCGGGACAGGTCCTCGGTTCCCCGCCGCCCGGTCGGCTGGTACCCCACCTCCAGGAGCAGCCTCCCGTCGAACATCTCGGTGACCTCGGTGGTCTTGGAACGGGAGAAGAACCGCGCCCGGGTCGTCAGCCCCTCCCAGGACATCAGGTCGCCCTGGACGCCGCCGGAGCCCTGGATCCGGAACAGCTTGAAGAAGTCGAACCGTCCCTGGAGGCCGAGGCCGAGGCGCTTGCGTCCGCCGGTGGTCGTGCCGAGCGTCACGATGCGGTCGCTGCCGCCCTCGTACTCGAACTTCGCCTTCGCCTTCTCCCCCGCCCGGTGCACCAGGTCCGCCACCTCGCCGCGGAGGGTGACGGTGCCGTGCCGGGAGTCGGTGCCGACCGGGATGTGCAAGACCTCCCCGCGGGAGAGGGACGACACCTGGGCCCGCAGGCCGGAGTCGCTGAACAGGCTCTCGGCGAGCGTCCGGGCGAGCGCCTGCCGGTTGACGGTCTCCGGCGGGAGCACCTCGACGATCCGGGCGGCGAGGTTCGTGACCAGCACGGAGTTGGGCTCGCCGAGGCTGGTCACCATGTGCGAGCCGGAGAGGACGCCGGACTCGGCGACGGCACGCGGGGGCAGCAGCGGCGTCCGCTCGTCGGCCTTGGGCACGGCCGGCAGCACGACGTCCTCGCCCTTGGGCGGGGCCGGGATCTCCTGGATCTCCGACTCCTCCTTGGGCTTGACCACGAGCTCCGAGTCGTCGCCGCCCTTGGTCACCGGCCCGGTGTTCTCCTCCTCGGAGCGGACCAGCGGCGCCCGGGTGCCGGAGCCCTGCCCCTGCCTGCCGGACTCGGCGTTCTCCAACTCCTGGATCTGCCGCAGGATCTCCGGCATGTCCTCGTCGGACACCCGCGTCGTGGACGCGCGGTTGTCGCGCACCGGGTGCTCGCGCACGTCCTCGCCGTCGCCGGCCGGCCGCGGGGCCTTGCGCTTGCCCGCCGTCCTCTCCTGGAGCCGCTGCCGCTCCTCCTCGGTCGGCTCCTCCTCCGACGAGTCCTCCTCGTCCCGCCGGCGGAGCCGCTCCCGTTCCTCGGCCTCCAGCCGCTCGGACTCCAAGCGCTCGGACTCCAGCCGCTCGGTCTCCCGCTCGGCCTGCTCCCTGCGGAGCCGGTCGAGCCGCTGCTGCTCCTGCCGGTGCTCCGCGGCGGCGACGGTCGAGTAGCCCTCCTGCTCGGTGTGGTCGAGCGTGATCCGGCGGCCGTTCGCGGGGCCGAACTCGGAGACGGTCGTACGGTCGTTGCGGACGTCCACCAGGGTGACCCGCAGGTCCAGCGCGGCGGCCGTGAGCACGGCGAAGGCGTCACGCACGGCGCGCGGGTCGCGCACGGAGTCCCAGCCCTGCTCCCGCCAGGCGGCGATCTCCCGGTGGAGGTCCTCCACGAAGACCGGCCAGTCCGCCACCTCCTCGCCCAGCCGGCCGGCCCACGCCGCGTACAGCTCGTAGGCCTCCCTGCCCAGCTCGGGGTTCTCCCGGAACCGCTGCTCGACCAGCTCGCGCAGGGCCCGCTCGGCGCCGGCCGGGTCGGCGGCCAGCCGCGCGGCCTCGTCCGCGCCGAGCAGCCCGGTCAGCAGCCGCGGATCGTCCTCGACGAGCGCGCGCAGCATCGGCGCGCCGGCCGGCTCCTCCTCCGGCCGGACCGCGTTGCGCCCGCCGGGGGCGCCGTTGTCGGCCGGGGTGGAGTGCTGCCGGGAGCCCTCCTGGCCCGGCTCGCCCCAGACCTCGGCGATCCGGCCGCCCTCCCGCCGGACGTGCACGGTGACGCCGCCGGCGGTGCCGTGCAGCACGCCGTCGGCCGGCAGCTGACCGGTCCGTCCGGCCCGGTCGAGCACGACACCCGCCGCGTAGCGGACGTCGTCGGCCGCCCACTCGCGCGGCAGGCCGGGCCCGCGCGGATCGTTCCAGGCGCTCTCGGTGAAGTGCGGCCGGAGCGTCCTGACATCGAACTGCGGCACTATCGGCGGAAGTTGCTCCCCGGGCCGGCGCGGACCGGGCTCGCGCAGCGCCGCGGGACCGGTGGTCGGCAGCACCCGGTCGGAGTAGCTGGTCACCGGTCCCGCCAGGTCGAACAGCTGCCGCAGCGCGCCGCCGGGCCGGTTCCAGCCGAACCCGGGCAGCAGCCGGCCCACCAGCGTCGAGACGGTGGACCCGGCGGCCTCCTGCGCGGTGAGGCTCCGGAAGGCGCCCGCGGGCTCGGCCACCGGCACCACCGTGACGTTGACCAGCAGCGGCTGCCGGCCGCGGTTGCCCTGGGCCCAGGCCTGCTGGACGTCCTGGTTCACCCGGTCGGTGAAGGCGCGCACCTGCTGCTCCGTCACCCCCTCCTGCGGGCTCACGTGCAGCGGGACGGCGATGTCCACGCCGTGCTGCCCGGAGTTGAAGAGCACCCGCCGGACGATCAACTGGCCCGTACCGGCGGCGATCTGCCGGGTGGCACCGGTGGCGATCACCTGCTGCTGGTCCCACGCCTCCGTGTGGGCGCCGGGCTGGAGGTCGGTGGGCCGGTAGGCGAGGTGCCGGCCGTCGCGGCTGATGCCCTCGATGCGGACGCCGTTCGCCTCGCCGATCCAGCGGTAGGTCCGCTCGTCGATCCGGACCCGGTGGAAGGCCGAGGCGTGCGCGGACTCGACGGCCTGGAGCACGCCCGTGCGGCCCCACTCGCGCGGGAACATCGTGCGCACCGAGCTGCCCTGCGGCTCGAACCAGTGGTTGCGGAACTCCGAGAGCGGCGCGTCGGGGGCGACGGTCGCGTCGAGGAAGCGCACCCGGGCCCGGTAGGTGCCGTTGACGTGGGGGGCGCCGCGCTCGATCACCTCGACGCCGCGCAGCCGGTGCCAGGTGGCGAGGTCCACGGTCGAGCGCGGGGCGAACTCCTGGTGCAGACCGGCGAGGGACTGCCGGTCGCCGTAGCGGGAGACGTCCTGCGCCCGCTGCCCGTAGCGCAGCAGGCTGTCGGGCCGCGCGGGCGCGTAGTCGAGGTCCGGGTCGCGCGGCGGCAGCGGGTCCAGGTCGGACAGGCCGTCCCAGGGCGTGGCCGTCCGCCGGGGGCGGGTCGGCGGGGCGGGCGGGGCCGGCGGCCCGGCCGGTTCCGGCTGGGTCTCGGAGGGCCGGAAGGACAGGAAGCGGTCGCCGTGGAGCTCGCCCTCGATCCGCACGCCGGCGTACTCGCCGGTCCAGCGGTGGCGTCCGCCGCCGGCCGGGACCACCGCGTTGTGCCGCAGCGCGTCGAGGTAGGCCTGTTCGGCGGCGTAGACGGCGTCGTCCTCGGTCCAGTTGCGCGGGAACAGCCGCCGCCGCTGGGCGGTGTCGGTGGTGAGCAGGTCGCCGGCGGCGCTGCTGGTGCGGACGTCGGCCGAGCGGCGCGGGCCGGGCGGTGCGGCCTCGTACTCGACGTGCAGCACGCCGTTCGGGTGCTGCTCGACGAGCGCCGACGGCCGGCGGCGGTCGGAGCCGGGCGGCGGCAACAGGTGGCCGCCCTCGGTGCGGCGGTCGCCGTACAGCGACGACTGCCGGGCGTCCAGGTCGAAGGCGGCCCGGGGCGGCAGCGGCCGGCCGTCGGGGGCGAGGTGGGTGGAGGGGAGCCGGGACGGCTGGGTGCCGAACACCTCGTCGATGGCGGCGCCCAGCTCGCGCAGGTTGCGCGGGGCCGGCGCCGGCACGCCGTCGACCTGCTGGGGGCCGATGCCGGCGAGCTGGTCGGCGGAGATCCGGCCGTGCTCGACCCGGTCGGAGCCCATCATCCCGGCGTCGGTGTAGACGGTGTGCCGGTTCTGGTGGCGGCGGTACTCGTCGTCGAGCCCGAGCAGGTGGCCGAGTTCGTGGGCCAGGGTGTCCGGGGTCGATTCGAGGGACCAGGTCTCGTTGTCCTCGTGGAGCCTGCGGCTGAACAGGTCGACGATGTGGACGTGGTGGTTCACGTCGGCCGAGTGGTCGACGAACTCGGGCCGCACCCGCAGCACGTCGCCGTTGGGCAGCCGGTGGCCGGTGTTGTACGCCTGGTTGACGCCCTCCCAGACCCGGTCGATCACCTGGCCGATCTGCTCGTCGGTGAACTGCTCGACGGGGGCGTCGTAGCCGTAGCCCTCCTCGATGCCCTCCTCGGCCGGTTCCCGGCGGATGTGGATGCGCACCACGATCTCGGTGGCGGGGTCGCCGTTCTCCAGGAAGCCGCGCCGCACCTCGTAGCCGCGCAGGTAGGAGGCGGAGACGGATCGCCGGAAGAGGTCGAGCGGGGCCCGGACCTCGCGCGCCGCGGTGACCTGGGCCAGCTCGGTCTCGGCGGGGTCCACCAGCATGGTGAGGTCCTCGCCGTGGTCGGTCCCGGCCGGGGAGGACTCCCGCTCGGACAGCATGTCGGTGTCGTGGCTCGCGGTGTCGTGCCGCTCCGCGCCCTCGTCGGCGATGCGCACGACGGTCTCGCTGTCCGGGCCGTGGTGCGCGGTGTTCCCCTGCTGGTCGGTCACCTCCAGCCGGATGTGCAGGGCGTGCGCCAGCAGCGGGGCGAGCGCGTCGCCGAGCCCGGCGTCGTGGGTGCCGTCCGAGGCCGCCAGGGCGTGCCGCAGGGCGCGCAGCTCCTGGGCGGTCGCCGGGTGCGACGCGAGCCCGGGGCGGAAGGCGGTCAGCACCTCGGCGGGCAGGTCCTCGGGGCGGGTCCGCTGGAGGTACCCGGCCGCCTCGGCGGCCATCAGCCGGAGCGCCTCCGGGCGCCCGGTGCCCGGCGGGAGGCCGTGGTGCGCCAGCAGGGCCCCGACCAGTTCGGGCGCGGCGTCCGCGACGGCGTCCAGCAGCGGGTGGCCGTCCGGCGGCGTGAGGTGCGGCGCGGCCGGGGCGGTGCCGAGGGCGGGGGACGGTGCGCCGTCCGCGGTGAGCGGCGGGACGTGCAGCTGCGGGAGGTCCCGCTGGTCGCCGACGCCGGCGACCAGGACGATCCGCCCGTCCACCACGTGCACGGCGAGTTCGACGTCGCCGACCGTGCCCCGGACGGTGCCGGTGACGGTCGGGCCGTGCCGGCTGTCGTGGTCGTCGAGGATCGCGACCGCGGCCCACCGCGCGTCGCGGGCCGTCCACTCCCGGGGCAGGCTGTGCCCGGCGGGCAGGTCGTGCGGATCGGCGGCCAGGGCGTCCGGGCTGAACCGCCCGTCCAGGTTCCGCAGGTGCAGCGCGGTCTGCTGGTCCCAGCCGGCCAGCACGGCGGGCGGGCGCGCGTCCGGCCGCAGCGGGCCGGGTTCGCGCAGGTCGGCGGGGACGCGGGGGGCGCCCTGCTGGGCGACCAGGTCCGCGAGCGGGGTCGTGAAGTCGTTCAGGGCGTGGGTGATCCCGTGGAACACGTGCTCACCGGCCTGGACGGCCAGCGGGCCGAGGACGTCCGCGGCACCCGACACCGCGTCGGGGCGGACGAACGCCTCGGAGAAGACGTCCGGACGGCCGGGGGCGAAGTCCAGGACGACGGCGATCAGCCTCGGCGGCAGCCCGTTCGCGTCCGCGGTCTCCAGCACCCGCTGCTGGACGTAGTCGTTCACCCGGCTCTGGATCGCGTTCTCGGCGAACGCGAGCTGATGGGGTGTCAGTCGGCCCTCGGCGACCGTGCGCACGGGGACGGTGATCCGCAGGCCCTCCTGCCCGGAGTCGAACAGGACCCGGGAGACGGCGAGCGGGCGGTCGCCCATCCAGGTCATGGTGTCCGGGGAGGTGCGCAGCACCCGCCGCTGGTCCCACTCCGTCATGGGCTGGGTGTCGGTCGGGCGGTGGGCCAGGTGGGCGCCGTCGCGGGCGAGGCCCTCGATGCGGACCCCGTCGGCCTCGCCCACCCAGTAGTACGTCCGGCCGTCCTCCAGGTAGACCCGCTGCTCGGGCGGCACGCCGTCGTGCGCCTCGTCGACGCGGGTCAGCAGTTCCTCGGCCCGCCAGTGACGCGGGTACATGGTGCGTCCGCTTCCGCCGTCGGCGTTGCCGCGGAAGCGCCAGCGGGTCGGGAGCTCGGCGAGCGGGGAGTTCGGGGCGACGGTCGGGTCGAGGAAGGCCACCCGGGCGCGGTAGGTGCCGTTGTGGATCGGCGGGGTGGTCTCGACGACCCGCACGCCGTGCGCCCGGAGGGTGTTCGCCGGGTCCGCCACGTGGCCCGGGTCCAGCTCGTGGTGCAGGCCGGTGAGGTTCTGCCGGTCACCGTAGCGGACGATGTCCTCGGCGCGCTGGCCGAACGATCCGAAGCCCCGTCCCGGGTCGTCGGGGGCCGGGCGGTGGGGGGCGCTCAGCGGCGGGTCGACGTCCGGCTGGTCCTGCGCCGGACGGAACGACAGGAACCGGTCGCCGTGGACCTCGCCCTCGATCCGCACCCCGTTGTACTCCCCCGTCCAGCGGTGCCGGCCACCGTCGAGCGGCACGACGGTGTCGTTGCCCAGCGCGTTCAGATACGCCTGCTCGGCCGCGTACACCGCGTCCTCGCCGGTCCAGTTGCGCGGGAACATCCGCCGGTGGGCCGGCTCGGTGGTCAGCAGGTCGCCGGCGGCGGAGAGCGTGTCCACCTGACGGGCCCGGGGGACGGCGGAGGACGAGGAGAAGTCGGCGACCACGACGCCGTTGTGCTCCACCCGGACCACCCGCTCGGGCGCCGTCCGGTCGGAGCCGGCCGGGGGCAGCAGGTGGCCGCCCGGGTTGCGGGTGTCGCCGAACAGCGAGGACTGCCGGGCGTCCAGGTCGAAGGCGGCCCGGCGCGGCAGTTCGTGGGTGTTCGGCAGCGTCTGCACGGGGCCGAGCGCCTGCTCGATGGCCGCGCCCAGCTCGCGCAGGTTCCGCGGCGTGAGCGCGAAGTGCATCGGGGTGCCGTCCGGGGTGATCCCGGCGTCCATGTCGACGCGGGCCCGGTCGCGGGCGGCCAGGGTGCCCGCCATCAGTCCGGCGTCGGTGTACACCGGCCGGGGGCGGACCTCGTCCAGGACGACCGCGGCGTTGCCGTCCTCGTCGACCGTCTCCTCGTGGAGGCGCCGCTCCCGGTACTCGTCGGGCAGGCCGAACAGGTGGCCGATCTCGTGGCCCAGGACAGTCCCCTCCGAGTCCAGTCCCCAGAGGTCGTTGTGCTCGCGGACGTCGCCGTCCAGGACCAGGACCCGGTGGTGCGCCCGGCCGGGGTCCTCGACGAACTCGGCCCGCACCACCAGGACGTCACCGTCCGGCAGCCGGTGCCCGGTGTTGTAGTACTCGTCCACGCTCCGCAGGGCGCGTTCGCGCAGGTTCCGCAGCGCCTCGGTGTGGTCCTGCCCGGCCGGCAGCTGCGAGGTGTCGAGGTGGATCCGCAGCACGGCCTCGACCGCCGGGGTGCCGTCCAGCAGGAAGCCGCGGGCGGCCTGGAAGCGCCGGTGGTGCGTGGAGGTGCTGCTGTGCAGCGCCGGGTCGGTGGGCGCGCTGACCTCGACCGGGTCGAGGACCACGGCGAACCTGAGGTCGGGCGCCGGCGCCCCGTGGGCCGGACGCGGGCGCGCCGGTGCCTCGTCGAGGTCCATGAACAGCTCGGACCGCGCGTCCTGGTCCGCGGACCGGCTGCCGGATCCGGCGTCGGAGCCGTCCTCCCAGCCCATGTCCTCGTCGTCGGAGGACAGCAGGAGGTCCAGCGAGTCCGCGGCCGACATGGACTCGTCGGCGTCCGGGTACAGCTCCATGGCCTCGCCCTCGTCGGAGAGGGGGTGGCCGTCCTGCGAGCCGTCGTGGCCGGAGTCCTCGTCCGACGCGGGGTGGTGCGGCACGACCTCGGTCCCGTCGCCCTGGTGGGCCGGCCGGCCGGTGCCGCGCTCGGGCACCGGGACGGCGCGCTGGGGCGGCGGGACGTGGCCGTCCGCGACCGTGAAGTCGACGATCCGGCGGTTCCAGTCGCGCACCACCGTGATCTCGACACCGGCGAACCTCACCCGGACCTGTGAGCCGCCGCCGTCGAGCGCGGTCTCGTCGCCCAGCGGGCGGCCCGCGTAGGCCGCGTAGAGCTTCTCCCCGGCCGTCCACTCGTCCGGCAGGCCGCGGCCGGCCCCGGTCCTCAGCACGCCGACCTCGCGCGGGGGCACCGCGATCGTGCCGACGTCGGCGACGACGGCCGGGCGCCGGCCGGTGCCGGGCGCCGAGGGCTCGGCGAGCGGGGCGGAGTTCCCCCGCACCCGGCCGCCGGGCTGGTCGTCCGCCGGGCGGTGGATCACGTGCCGGCCGTCCCGGGTGATGCCCTCGATCCTGACGCCGTCGCCGGTGCCGGTCCAGTGGACGGCGCCGTTCACGACCCGGTCGTCGGCGTGGTCGCGGGTCGCGTACGCCGTCTGGACGGCGTCCTGGATCCGCCCGGCCCGCCAGTGCGACGGATAGAACATGGTCGACGGGTGGTCGGCCCGCCTGAACCAGCGGGAGGGGAACTGCGCCAGGTGCGCCCTCGGGGCGACGAACGGGTCGAGGAACCAGGCGGTGGCGCGGTAGGTCCCATTGGGGTTGGAGTGGAACGAGCGGTTCCCCGTCCTGACGCCCGCTCGGGCACCGGCCCGCTCCACCTTGGTGAAGCCCCCTTCCTGGGGCCCGCCGAGGTCCGGCTGGTGGTGGAAGCCGGTGAGGGTCTGCCGGTCGCCGTAGCGCACCAGGTCCACCACCCGCTGTCCGAAGGCGTCCGGGAACGGGTGCCACGGCAGGTGCGGGGCCGCACCGAGCCCGCCCTGGTCGTCGGCCGGGCGGAAGGAGACGATCTCCGCCACCTCGACCGGACCACCGCGCCGGTTCTCGGCCGGGTTCTCCGGCCGGAACTCGGTCCGGACCACGACCCGGCCCTCGATCCGCACCCCACCGTACTCACCCGTGAACGTCCAACTGCCGGGCCCGGCCTCGGTGAACCCCTCGTCACCCCGGCGACGCGCCTGCTGGTACGCCTGCTCCGCCGCGTACACCGCGTCGTCGGACGACCAGTGCTCCGGGAACATCGTGCGGTGGCGGTCGCCGCCCCGGGAGCCCCCGGCCGGGCCGAGCGCGAGATCGCCGGCCAGGCGGTGGTGGACCGTCGTCGCCTCGGGGGCCGGGCCGCCGAGCACCCGGAAGGTGCCGTTGCGGTTCTCGGACCCCGGCACGCGCTCCGGCCTCGGCCGGTCCGAACCCGGCGGCGGGAACAGGTGGCCGCCGTCACGCCCGTCGCCGTACAGCGCGGCGCGCCGGGCGTCCTCGTTCACTCGCGGCCGCGGCGGGTGGGTGCCGGCCGGACCGGGGCCGCGATCGGCACCGAGGGCCGTGTCGATCACGGCGCCCAGCTGCCGCAGGTTCCGTGCCTTCAGGACGGGCCGCGGGTCCTCCCGGGTCTCGCCGCCGGGCGGGTTCTCGACATCGAGCGTGACCCGCTGGAAGCGGTCGCGCACGGCCGCGCCCATCACCCCGCCGTCGCCGTGGACCGCGCGGACCCGGCCGGGGCGGGAGCGCTCGCGGTACTCGTCCGGCAGCCCGAGCAGGTGGCCGACCTCGTGGACGACGGCCTTGGCCGGGGTGTCCAGGCCCCAGTTGAGGGCGTTGGGCCGCGGCTGCGTCGGGTGGACCTGCACGGTGTGGTGCGCTTCGCCGGGAGTGCGCACGAACGCGAGCTTCACCCGCAGCCGGTCGCCGCTCGGCAGCCGCTGGCCGAGGTCGTAGATCTCCGCCATCCCGGCGCGGGCGCTCCTGACCAGGTCCTTGAGGCCCTCCTTGGTGGCCCGCTTCGCCATGTCCAGGTCACCGGTGTCCAGGTACACCTTGACGGTCACCAGTGACTCGGTGTCACCGTCGGCGAGCCTGATCCGGCTCACCGAGAACCGCTGGAGCCAGCGCTCCTCCAGGCTGCGGTCGAAGGGGTCCGTCGGCGGCACGACCTCACGGGTCGCCAGCACTCGGCGCTGCTCCGGCCCGGCCTCGGTCAGCTGCTCCGGGACGCGCTGGTCGGGCTGGGCCCAGAAGTCGGTGATCCGGCCGTCCTCCACCCGCACCGTGAGCCGCACCCCGGCGAACTCGCCGTGCCGCAGCGTGGGCGCGGTCGTGCCCCCGTCCGGCACCGGGCCGACCGGGACGCGGAACGCGGAGCGCGCCACCACGCTCGCGGCGTAGCGGGCCTCGTCGGCGGTCCACTCGCGCGGCAGGTGGCGGCCCTCGGTCGGGCGGTCCCAGGCCGCCGGGGTGAAGAGTGCCCGCACCCCGTGCAGCATCGTCTCGCCGGACACGGTCCGCGGCGGCTCCGGGGCCTGCTGCCGCACCGCGGCCAGGATCCCGTCCGGGCCCTGTCCGGTCACGGCCTCGTGCAGCCGCGGTACGGCCTGCTGGAGGGTGAAGCCCCGGCCGGGGACGTAGTGGACCTCGGCGGCGTCGTCGTCCCGGGTGAACCTCAGCCCGAGTTCGATCCGGGTGTTGCCGTCCTGATGGCCGGCCAGCAACTGGCCGGCGGCCCGGTGCAGCTCGATCTGGGCCCGCACGAGGTCGGGCTGGGAGAGGTTCTCGGTGCCCGTCGGCCGGACCCGGGCGGTGAGCCGGACGACCTCGGTGCCGTCGGACATCAGGTCGCGGTGGACCGAGACCGGTCCGAAGCCGGACAGTTGCACCTCGGCTCCCCGGCCGACCGTCGCCACCGTGCCGACGTCGTACCTCGGGTCCCGGACCGACTGGTGCGGGGACGGACGGTGGCCCATGAGACTGCCGTCCGCCAGGTACATTCCCTCGATCCAGACGCCTTCCGCCCGGCCCAGCCTGAAGGTGACGCCGTTCTCCACGCGCACGAACGGCGTGTTCTCCAGCGCCTCGGCGACCCGGGCCCGGAGGTGCTCCTCGGTCCACTTCTTCGGGTAGAACACGGTTCCGGGGTCGAGCAGCGACCGGCTCCAGCGCGACGGGAAGGCCGCGAGCGGCGCGCCCGACGCGACCGAGGGGTCCAGCTGCGCCTTGAAGACGCGGACCGTGCCGTTGGGCAGGGTCTCCTGCCGTTCACCGTCCTGGAGGGCGGACGGGCGCCGCGGGCCGCCCTTGAGCGTGCCGTCGGGCTCGGTGGGCTGCCAGGCGGTGTGCCGGGCCGCCGGCGGGGCGGTTGCCGGGACATCGGCGTCGGCGCCGGCGTCGGGGTCGCGCGGCGCATGCAACAGCGAGCCCGCGCCGTCCGGGGCGGGCGACAGCCCGGAACCGCGAGGGGGCAGCGGCAGGGAGCCCTGGGGCGGCGGGGTGTGCCCGTCCGCGGCCCGGAAGTCGATGACCTTGTAGCTGTCCCAGTCCCGCACCACGGTGATCAGGACGTCGCCGAAGCGCACCTGCCGCAGCAGCACGTCCCCGTCCCGCTGCTCGGATCCGATCTGCTCGCCCCGGACGGCCGCGTGGATCATCTCCTCCCGGGTCCACTCCCGCGGCAGGCCCCGGCCCGCGTCGGGCCTCAGGGACGGGGCGACCGCGTCGGCCGCCACCGGGTCCGCGACCGGCCGGGGCACGGTCGCTGGGCGCTCGCCGGGGCCGGGCGGGGCCGGCTCGGTGAGCGGGTAGGAGCGGTTCCCGTCCGCCGGCGGCCCGCCGGGCTGGTCGTCCGCCGGGCGGTGGATCAGGTGCCGCCCGTCCCGGGTGATGCCCTCGATCCGGACGCCGTCGGCCACTCCGGTCCAGTGGACGGCGCCGTTGACGGTGCGGTCGTGGGCCCGGTCGCGGGTTTCGTACGCCGTCCGGACGGCGTCGAGGACCCGCAGCGCGTCCCAGTCCCGGGGGTAGAACATGTGGGCCGGGGAGTCCTCGCGCCGGCGCCAGCGGGAGTCGAACTCCGCCAGCCTGGAACCCGGGGCGGCGACGGGGTCGAGGAACCAGACCGGGGCGCGGTAGGTCCCGTTGGGGTTGGTGTGCGAGGGTTCCCCGATGTCGATCCCGTGCACCGCCAGGGCCCGGTCCGCCGGCTGGTGGTGCAGGCCGGTGAGGGTGTGCCGGTCGCCGTAGCGCACCAGGTCCTCGACACGCCGGCCGAAGGCCCCTTCGGAGGGGCGCCACGGCAGGTGCGGGGCCGCACCGAGCCCGCCCTGGTCGTCGGCCGGGCGGAAGGAGACGATCTCCGCCACCTCGACCGGACCACCGCGCCGGTTCTCGGCCGGGTTCTCCGGCCGGAACTCGGTCCGGACCACGACCCGGCCCTCGATCCGCACCCCGCCGTACTCACCCGTGAACGTCCAACTGCCGGGCCCGGCCTCGGTGAACCCCTCGTCACCCCGGCGACGCGCCTGCTGGTACGCCTGCTCCGCCGCGTAGACCGCGTCGTCGGACGACCAGTGCTCCGGGAACATCGTGCGGTGGCGGTCGCCGTCCCGTGCGGCCCGCCGGGTCTCACCCGCCCGGCTGACCGCGAGGTCGCCGGCCAGCCGGTGACGGTCGACCGGGGCGTCCTCGGCGGGACCGCCCTTCACCCGGAACGTACCGTTGCGGTTCTCCGACCCCGCGATCCGCTCCGGCCGCGGACGGCCCGAACCCGGCGGCGGGAACAGGTGGCCGCCGTCACGCCCGTCGCCGTACAGCGCCGTTCGCCGGGCGTCCTCGTTCACCCGCGGCCGCGGCGGGCGGGTGCCCGCCGGGTCGGGTCCGCGGTCGGCGCCGAAGGCGAGGTCGATCACGGCACCCAGCTGCCGCAGGTTGCGCGCCGGCAGGACCTGGTGCGGGTCGAGGGAGAAGTGGCCGTCGGACGGGGAGTCCGCGTCGACCTCGATCAGACCGTGGTCGTCCCGGTACCGGGACGCCATCAGCCCGCTGTCGAGGTAGATCGGACGGCTGCCCTTCGACGCCTCGCGGTACTCGTCGGGCAGGCCGAACAGGTGCCCGACCTCGTGGGCGATGGTGTCGCCCCTGCTGTCCAGGCTCCAGTTGCGGTGGTTCTCGCGTTCCAAGGTCGGGTGGATCTTCACGGTGTGGTGCGCGGCATCGGGGTCGTTCACGAATTCGATCCGCGCCCGCAGCCGGTCACCGCTGGGCAGCCGCTGGCCGACGTCGTAGGTCGCCGCCACCGAGGCACGGGCCCGGTCGAGCAGCTGTTCGAGCCGCTCGACGGTGCGCAGTTCCACCAGTGGCAGGTCCCCGGTGTCCAGGCGCACCCGGACGGTGACCACGGCCTCGGTGTCGCCGTCGGGCAGCCGGACCCGGCTCACCTCGAAGCCCTGGACCCGCCGCGCCTCCATGCCACGGTCGAAGGCGTCCGCCGGGGGCACGACCTCGTGGGTCCCGAGCACCTCGCGCCGTTCGGCCACCGGCGCGGTCAGCTGGTGCGGCACGCGCTGGTCCGGCTGGCCCCAGAAGTCGGTGATCCGGCCGTCCTGCACCCGTACGGTGAGCTTCACCCCGGCGAACTCGCCGTGGTGGAGCACGGGCCGGTCCGTGCCTCCGGGCGGCACCGGGCCGGCCTCGACGGGCTGCGTCGTGGCCCGGATCCGGTGCGCGGCGTAGCGGGCCTCTTCGGCGGTCCACTCGCCCGGCAGGTGGCGGCCCGCCGTCGGGTGCTCCCACACCGCGTCGGCGAAGTGCTGCCGCGGCACGTCGACCAGCGCCGCGCCCGACACGGTCCACGGCGCGTCCGGCGGCTGCTGGGGCACCCGCTCGAGGACCATGGCCAGGTCGTACTGGCCCGCCGCGGCGTGCAGCCGGGGCAGGGCGCCCCGGACGGTGAGGTCCGCGCCGGGGCCGATCCGGACTTCGGTGGCGTCCTGGTCGGTCGTGAACTCCAGCCGGAAGTCGAGCCGGGTGTCGCTGAAGTCCTGGTGGCCGGCCAGATAGCCGGCGACGTCGTCCTCCAGGGCCGTCCGGGCCTGCCAGAGGTCGGCCGGGCCGCTCTGCTCGTCGCCCACCAAGCGGACCCGGGCGGTGACCCGCAGGACCTCCGTGCCGTCGGCCATCCGGTCCCGGCGCATCCGGACGTGTCCGAGCTCGGGCACCTGGACGTCGACGCCCTCGGCGTGCTGAGCGTCCGTCTGCCACGGGTAGGGACGGTGGGCCTGCAGGCTGCCGTCCGGGCGGAACACGGCCTCGATCCAGACGCCGTCCGACTCGCCGACCACCAGGGTGGAGCCGTCGGGCTGCCGGCTCCTCAGCTGCGAGGTGCGCACCGCCGTGTCCACGTGGACGGCCAGGTCGGCGGCGGTCCAGGACGTCGGGTAGTACACGGTGCCGGCGTCCCCGAGCGGGCGGTGCCAGCGCGAGGGGAAGGCCTCGATCGGCGCGCCCGGCTCGATGCCGGGGGACCGTAGCCCGGAGAACACCCGCACCGTGCCGTTGGACAGCACCGTCTGCCGCAGGTCGCCCGAGACGCGGGGCGGGCGGAGCGGATCCACCGCCGTGTCGCCGCCCGGGCCCGGGAACTGCCAGGCGGAGGCCGGGGCCTGCGGCGGGGCGGTGTCGTTCGCCGGGGCCGCCGCGGTGTCGGCGGTCGTGGTGTCGGCCGCCGACGACTGCGCGGGCGCCTCGGCGTCCGGGTGCGGCTGCGGCTGCGGGACGGCCGGGAGGTCGGCGTCGCCGGTGTGCGCGGGCGCCGGCGGCTCGCCGTGCCCGTCCGCCCCGGGGCGGCTCAGGGCGTTCGGCCGCGCGACGGGCTCCGGCACGGGGAAGCCGAACCAGGACGGGTAGTCCATGCCGCCGAGCACCTCGGCGCCGACCACCTCCCGCTGCCCGTTCCGCACCAGCCGCACCTGGGCTCCCCGGTACTCGACCAGGTGCGCGGTGTGGCCCGGCGGCACCGCGGGCTGCGGCTGGTCGGAGGTGAAGGGGATGCCGTTCCGCATCGCGTCCCGGAAGAATCCGAGGGCGTCCTGACGGGTCCACACGGTCGGCAGGCCGGAGTCCGGGGGCGTCCAGCCGTCCCCGAGCGCGAAGTGGCGCTCCAGGTCGCGTTCGCGCGTCGCCGTCCGGCTGACCGTCGCCGGACGCTCGTCGGTGCCGGGCGTGCCGGGCTCCCGCAGCGGCGGTGCCGCGGGGCGGCCGGTGGCCGTCCAGTTCTCGGCGGGCACCGACCGGCGCGCGTGCTCGACGACGTCCGCGCGCGGGGCGTGCTCGCCGATGAGCTCGGGCAGCAGGGTCCGCGGACCCGGGACCCGCGTGCCGCTCACGACGGGGGCACCCGGGTGGTCGCTCTCGACGAGGTCGACGATCACCCGGACCAGCGCGCCCCGGGAGTCGCGCAGGCCCACCAGCTCCTGGTCGACCCGGTGCTGGAGGGCGGCCCGGTACTCGGCCCGGTCCTGGGGCGACATGTCCGCCCCGAAGCGCACCCGGACCGGCGTGATGAGCCCCAGACCGGACTGGCCGTCGGCGAACCGGACGTGCCGCACGATCGTCACGAACCCGCCGCCGAAGTCCACCGCACGCGGGGCCGACTGCTCGACGATGTCCTCCGACCGCCACCGGGAGATCGGCTGGTCGAGCGACGGGCGGTGGGCCAGGTGGACCCCGTCGCGGGTGAGGCCCTCGATCACCACACCGTTGTGCCGGCCCGTCCAGGACTCGGTCCCGTCGGGCAGCAGCCGGGTGTCGTGCCGGCCCTGGTACGCGTCGTGGACGGCGTTCAGGATGTCGCCGGGCGACCAGGCGTCCGGGTACATCACGGTGGTGTCGCCGTCCGCGCGGCGGAACCAGCGCGAGTCCAGGGCCGAGAACGGCGCACCCGGGCTGACCCGCGGGTCGAGGAACCACACCCGCGCCCGGTAGGTGCCGTTGTCGTGCACCTCGTGCAGAGGCTCCGCCATGACGCCGTGCTGCACGGCGACCGTCTGTGTCGTCCCCCGGTGGACGCCCGTGAGGGTCTGCCGGTCGCCGAAGAGGGCGTGGTCCTCGGTGCGCTCGCCGAACCGCTGGAAGCCGCGGCTCGGCGGTTCGAAGGCGGGGGCGGCGATCCGGTGCTGGTTGTCGGCGGGCCGGAACCCGGTGAACTCCCCGTTCACCACCTCGCCCTCGATCCGCACCCCGCCGTACTCACCGGTCCAGTGGTGCACGCCGTTGCGCTCGGAGACCCGGCCGGTGCGCAGCGCGCTGTGGTAGGCCTGCTCGGCCGCGTACACGGCCTCGTCGGACGTCCAGTGCCGGGGGAACAGGGTGCGCGTCCGGTTCCGCGGCTCGCCCGCCCGGCCCACGACGAGGTCGCCGGCCGACTCCAGGCGCCGCACCGGCACCGATTCGGTCTCCGAGACCCGGAAGGTGCCATTGCGGTGCTCCGAGCCCTCGACCACCTGCGGGCGCGGCCGGTTCGACCCCGGCCCCGGGTACAGGTGTCCCCCGGTGCCGTCCGGGCCGCCGTGCAGCGCCGTGCGCAGGGCGTCCTCGCCGAACCGCGCGCGCGGCGGCGGGCCGCCGGGCGTGAGCGGAGCGGTGGTCGTGCCGAACGCGGAGTCGACGACCGCGCCGAGGTCGCGGAGGTAGCGCGCGGGCAGGCCCTGCGCGGGGTGGATCCGCACCGGTTCGCCGAGGGTGTCCCGGTCGACCATGAACCGGCCGAAGCCGTCGGAGAGCTGACTGGCCATCAGGCCGCCGTCGAGGTGGACGGGCCGCGGACCGCGGGCCGCCTCGCGGTACTCGTCCGGCAGGCCCAGGGCGTGCCCGAGCTCGTGGGCGATGGTCCGGCGTTCGGTCCCCAGGCCCCAGTTGAGGTGGTCCTCGCGGTCCAGGGTGGAATGCAGGCTGACGGTGTGGTGCGCCTCCTCCGGGGTGTCCACGAAGGTCACCTCGACCCGCAGCAGGTCGCCGTTGGGCAGCCGCTGGCCCCGGTTGAACTGCTCGTCCACGCCCTGTACGGCGCGCAGCCGCACGGTGCGCAGCCCGGCCTCGCGGTCCGCCGCCGACAGTCCGGACACGTCCGCGGTGTCGAGGTGGATCCGCAGCCGCAGCACGGTCTCGGTGTCCCCGTCCGGCAGCGCGACCCGGTTGGCCTCGAAGGACTGCCAGCGGCGGCCCGAGAGCCCCTGGGTGAAGGCGTCCACGGGCGGCCGGACCTCCGCGGTGGCGAGCACCCGGTGCGCACCGGGCGGCGGCGCCGTCCGGCCGCCGTCCCCGAGCAGGGAGAACTGGAAGTGCGAGATCCGGTCGCCGTCCAGGAGCAGCAGCAGGGGGCGGCCCGCGAACTCGCCCCGCACCAGGCCCTGGGCGTCCGGCACGCCGTTGGCCGCGACCCAGTAGGCCGCGTACCGGGCCTCCTCGGCGGTCCAGGTCGGCGGAACGCCCTGGACCGGCCGCTCCCACGCCTCGTCGGTGAAGGCCTCCCGCATCACCGGCAGGTGCTGTGCCATCCGGTCGGTGGAGCCGGGCGGCCCGGCGGGGTCCTCCGCGCCGGGGACGCGGAGGCTGCCGGCCACCGGCTCCGGCAGCGGCAGCGCGTGCCGGCCGGCTCCCGGCGGCGGGGCGAGGGTCGCCGCCGCGGTCTCCAGGCCGACGCTGTCCACCCGGCGCAGCAGTGGACCCAGGTGCCGGTCCAGCACGGGCGGCTCGCCGGCCGCGAGCCGCACGCTGGAGAACGCCCCGGCCGGATCGTCGGTGAACTCCAGCCGCAGGGACACCGGGGTGTACGGGTCCCGGCCGCGCACCAGCTCGTCGGCGTCCGCCTGCAGCCGCTCGCGGACCGCGGTGACGTCCGCGGCCGTCATGCCCTCGTCCGACGTCAGGTGCAGCCGGACGGTGAGCTCGATGCCCTCGTCGCCGGTGGCGAACACGACCCGCCGGGAGGTCACCTCCGGACCGCCCTCGGTCACGGGGCGGGTGACCGGCTCGGAGTGCGCCAGGACCGGGGCGTCGCCCCAGCGGTGGACGGTGCCGCCGGTGTACTCCGGCTGCCGGTCGGTCGGCCGGTGGACGAGCACCCGGCCGTCCCGGACCAGGCCCTCCACCCACACGCCCTCGACCTCGGTGACGACGTGCCGGGTGCGGCGGTCCTCCAGCAGCACCTCGCGCCGCGTCCCGCCGTCGAGCAGGGCGCGCTCCACCGTCTCCGTCGTCCGCTGCCGCGTCCAGTGGTCGGGGTAGAGCCGCGGCGCCGGCCCGTCCGAGGAGCGGTGCCAGCGGCTGGGGAAGTCGGCGAGCGGGGAGTCCGGCGGCACCGACGGGTCCAGGTACCAGGTGTGGGCCCGGCGGGTCCCGTTGCGGTGCGCCGCCCCCAGCGGCTCCGTCCGGACGCCGTGGGTGTCCCCCGCCGTCTCGTCGACGCCGTGGTGGACCGGGCGCAGCGACTGCCGGTCGCCCGGGGCGGACGGCCCGCCGAGGTCGGTGCGCTCCCGCGGGTGGGGCCGCTGCGGGGCGTAGGGCGGCGGGAGTTCCCCGCCCTGGTCGTGGTGCGGCCGGAATCCGGTGATCACGCCGTCCTGCTGGGTGCCGGTGATCAGCACGCCCGCGTACTCGCCGATCCAGAGCGGCGAGGCGGCGTCGGTGCCGAGCCGGCGGGAGTCCAGGTGGGCCTGCTCGGCGGCGTAGACGATCTCGTCGGTGGTCCAGTGCCGAGGGAAGAACGTCCGGCCGCCTCCGGCGGGGTCCGGCAGCTGAACGGTCTCGTTCGCGTTGGTGCGGAGCTGCCCGGCGTGGGCCTCCGTGACGGAGGGGCGCAGCAGCGAGCCGCCGGTGCCGGTCTCGCCGTCCGGCCCGTACAGCGCGGCGTCCCGGACCTGGTCCGTGATGCGCGGCGGGGCCGCGGCCTCGGCGGGGGCGTGGTCGGGGGCGTGGTCGGGGGCGAAAGCCTCGTCGATGGTCGCGCCCACCGTGCGCAGCCGCCGCGGCCAGTCGGTGGCGGTGTGCTCGGTGTCGGGCGTGCGGTGCAGTTCGCGGGGCCCGTCGTGCAGGCCGAGGACGCGCCCGAGCTCGTGGCCGATCACCTCGCGGCCGGCCCGCAGGCCCCAGTTCGCCTCGTCCTGGCGGACGGTGCCCGGGTGCACCCGGACCGTGTGGTCGGCGGCGCCGGGCGAGTCGACGAACTCCACCCGCACCTGGAGCCGGTTGCCGTCCGGCAGCCGGTGTCCGCCGTTGTAGGCCTGCGCGACGGCCCGGTTGACGCGGTCGCGCAGCGCGGTGACCCGCCCGCCCTCCTGCGGCGGCACGGTCGAGGCGTCCAGGTGCAGTCGCAGGACGAGTTCGGTGACCGGGTCGCCGTTCAGCAGCCGGCCGCGGCGGACCTCGTACGAGCGCAGCGGGGACGGCGCCTCGTCGGCCGCCCGGGGGCCGGCGGGCGGGTTGACCCGCCAGGAGGCCGGGTTCGGCTGCAGCTCGGTGAGGGAGTTGGGGTTCGACGCGGGGGCGCCCGGCTCGTGCGGGGGCACGGGGTTCGGCGGGAGCCCCTGGTCCGCCGGCTGCTGCGGGAGCACCTCGTCGTCACCGGTGGTCCGGGGCGGCGTCGTGGTGTCGTCGGCCCGGGGGGCGGGCGTCGACGGTTCCCCGGTGTCGTCGGTGGCGCGGTTGCGGGGGGTGTCCTGGCCGAGCAGGACCGAGGCGATGCTCTCGGTCTGGCGCGGCGGGCGGAGGGAGGGCTCCTGGAGGGGGCTCCGGCCGGCCTCGTCGGTGCCGGCCGGCGGGCGCGGCGCGGCGGGCAGGTCGGGGTCGGGGGCCGGGCTGTGCGTCGGGGTGTGGGCCGGGTTGTGGGCCGGATCGGGCGCCGGGGCCCGGTGGTCGCCGGAGGTGGTGGCGACCGGCGTCGGACGGCCGCGGTCGCCGACGGTGCCGCCCGGCGTGGAGGCGGTCGCGGTCGCCGTCGCGCTCGCGGTCGCCGTCGTGGTGCTGGTGCGGTTCGGGGTCAGCGCGTTGTTCGTCCCGTCGCCCCGGTTCCGGGGGGCGCCCAGCCCGTCGCCGCCGGACTCGGTCGGCACGGGCGGCGTCGGACGCTGCCGGCCCGGGGTGCTCTTCCGGGGCGCCTCCTGGCCCGGCGCCTCCGCGGGCCTGCGGTCCGGCGCCGGGTGCTCGGAGTCCTGTGGACGGGGCTTCGGCGCGGCGGCCGCGGTGCCCTGCGACTCGACCTTGGCCGGCGTCGCGGGGGCGATCCCGTCCCCGGCCTTCGCCCCGCCCTTCTTGGCCGCCCCGCCGGCGGTCTCGTGGTCGGCCGGCACCAGGGTGTCGGTGCTGCCGCCGACGGTGCGGGTGAGCGTCTCGGCCAACGACAGGTGGTCGCCGCCGCGCTCCTCGGCCAGGAAGTCGACGTAGGGCAGCAGTTGCTGCATCCACTCGGCCACCTCGCGGTCGGCCGGCGGGGTCTTGATGTCCAGGCCCGAGACGTGCGACAGGCCCTTCGCGACGTCCTCCAGCGAGTCGATCCGGAAGCTCTTGGCGAACTCGAAGGCCTCCGGGTGGCCCATCCGCGGCACCGGGAAGGGCACGATCTTGCCGGACGCCATACTGGCGAGCGCGGCGAAGCTGATCGGGTGGTAGAGCGGGAAGTGCTTGCCCGCGCCCTCCTTGACGGCCTGGAACTGGGTGCGCTGGACCAGGTCGGCGTAACCGTGCATCAGCGGCGAGGTGCCGAGGTGCAGGACGTGGCCCATCATCGCGGTCATCATGCCGCCGACGAAGCTGCCCGCGGTGACGGTGAACTCGTGGTTCTCGCCGAAGATGAGGTTGTAGAAGCCCTCGCTGAGCACGTTCTGGGTGCCGGACTGGATGTAGTTGCCCAGCGCCAGTCCGAGCTGGAACATCTTGTTGCCCTGCGTCAGGCCGTCGGCGAGGTCCGGCAGGTGCTTGCCCAGCGCGGCGATCTGATGTTCCGTCAACGCCTTTCCGGCGTTGCGCTCCTGGGCGAGGACATCGCCGAGCGCCTCCTTCAGGCCCTCGCTGGCCGCGCCCCGGGACAGCACGCTCTGCTGGGCCTTGCCCACCCACTTCTCAGCGAACTTCTCGCCCAGCTCGCGGCCGAGCGCCGCGGCCTCCTTCTTCCCCAGCTGCTCGCCGAGGTGCTTGACGAAGGTCTTCTCCATCTCCTTGACGAAGGTGGCGCCGAGCGTGCCCTTGCCGGTCTTCCCGAAACCCGCCTGCAGCTGCTCGGCGGACGCCTCCATGAGGCTGCCGAGGTCCCGGGCGAACGCCGTGGCCTGCGCCTTCTTCAGGGCCTCGTCGGCGAGCCCCTTCGAGGTCTCCTTGCCGATCGTGCCGAGCGCGCCCTTCTCGCCGGACGCGGCGGCCGCCTCGGCGGCGGTCTTCAGCGTCCCCTTGAGGCTCTTCAGCTCGCCGTCGACCAGGTAGTCGGCGAGCTGGTCCGCGATCAGCCGGCCGCCGCTCTTGCCGAGCAGCCGTCCCAGCAGCTTGCCCAGGCCCAGGCCCAGCAGGTCGAGCGGGCCGCCGAGGACACCGCCGATGACGCCGAAGAGCACCGCCTGCTTGGTGTACTCCTTGTCGATCTCCTTGCGGTTGCCCTGGCCGATCTGGAGGTTCTGGATGATGCCGTCCATCAGCAGACCGCCCACGATGCCCGAGAAGGTGTGCATCGCGATGGTCTTGAGCAGGTACTTCATCAGGGCCGTCAGCGCGACCTTGGTGAGCAGCTTCTTGAGCACCAGTCCGGACAGGCTGGTGCCGAAGCTGAACGGCGCCCAGAAGATCGCCAGTGCGATCTCGACCAGCAGCTGCACCAGCTGGGCGATCGCCATCCACTTGGTGTACTCGACCGCGTTGGCCACGTCGCCGGCGCAGTCCGCCAGCGCCTTGGCGGTCTTGGCCGCCGCCGAGACGTAGTCCTCCCCGGCCTTCCCGCCGGTGCCGGAGCGGCCGATGAACGCGTTCATCTGGTACGCGAACGTGGTGGCGGCCTGGCCCTTGAACTGCCGGGCACAGGCGATCGCCACCTTCTCGATCAGCGCCCGCAGCTCCGGCAGCTCCTTGTGCAGCTGCTCGTAGGCGTCCCGAACCTCACGCAGGTCCCCCTCCTTGATCTCCGGCCAGGGCATGCCGGTGATGATCGTGAAGAACCGTGCGGTCGATTCGTTGACCTCGATCGAGGAGTGCGCCACGGGAACTGCCTGCCGTTTCCGGTTGTGCGTAGGGTCGGGCCGTCGGCTACGGGTGGATCAGAAGCCGTTGGCGAGGTCGTTCGCGTGGTCGCCGGCCCGGTCGAGGGTGACGGCGAGGAGCTCCCCGTTCTCGCCGACCGAGCCCACGGTGGAACCGATCCTCAGGAGCAGCTCGTAGAGGTTCTTGGTGCCGTCGTCGACCTGGGCGTGGTACTGCATGCCGATGTCGTCGTTGCCGCCGACGCTCAGGTTGATCTCGTTGATGTGCTCGGCCTCGGTGGTGAGCTGGGCGACGAAGCCCTTGAGCTCGAAGAACTCGGCGAAGCTCTTCCTGAGCATCGCCGTCTTCTCGGTGGTGTTCTGGCTAGCCACGGAACTCCTCCTGGCGGTCCGTCTTCTTCCTGCGCTCCTCGGCGTCGTGGCCCGGACGCATCGCCCAGAGCGGTTCGAGGATCTCGTCGAGTTCGGTGCCGCCGGTCATCGAGAGCCGCAGCGTCTCGCCGATCCCGTCGAAGCGCGAGATGCGCTCGGCGACCTGCTGGCCGACGTCGGCCCGGGCCTCGTTGAGGACGTCGGTGAGGACCTTGGCGAGCTCGGCGGGGGCCATGTCGCGGTAGTCGTTGGTGTGGAAGGTCATCGAGACGACCTGTCCCTGCGAGCCGACCTTGACGGTGACCATCCGGTCCTTGGAGGTGACCGAGCCGGTGAGCTCGTTCATCTCCTGCTGCATGGCCTCGGCCCTGGCCAGCTCGGTCTGCATGTCCGCCATCGCCTGGGCGATCTGGTCCGCGAACGGGTTGCTCATGCGCTGTTCCTCGTCTCTCCTCGTGGTGGGTGCCGCCCCGTTCGGCCCGGTCCGCCGGACGGGGCGGCACCCGGCTGCGGTCAGCGTCCGATGACGCCGTGCACGGCACCGGAGTCGGTGCCCCAGACCTCTTCGTCCTCGGCCAGCCAGGTCGTGCGGCGGCGGTCCTTGTCGTTGCCGGCGCCGCCCGCGCCGGCGCCGCCCATGCCGCCGCCCGGCATCATCGGCATCCCGCCGGACGTGGTGGCGGTCCCCCGGCCGGTCAGGGCGGCCTGCTCCTGGGCCGCGGCGCGGGCGGCCCGCTCCGCGGCGACGCGCTCGGCGTTGGCCTGGTCGACCGCGGCCTTGGTCGCGGACGGGTCGCCGCCCGCGGCCAGCGCCCGGTTGCTGAGGCCGCCGCCCATCCCGGCGAGCATCGGGCCGCCGCCGAGGCCGAGCGAGCTTCCGCCGCCCGGGCCGCCGGTGCCGAGGCCCATCGTGTTGTAGGAGAAGCCGCCGCTGCCGAAGCTGTTGGGCGTCAGCAGGTTGTCACCGCCGCCGCTGTCGTCGCTGCCCGCGGAGTAGCGGTCGGCCAGCAGCTGCCGGTACTGCGAGACGGTGTTGCCCTGGCCGTCGCGCAGGATGCCGTCCGGGCCGATGGTGTAACCCGGGCCGGCGACCATCGGGTTGCCGTTGGCGTCCAGGACGGGGTTGCCGCTCTCGTCGACGATCCGCCCGTCCTTGGTGATCACGGAGTTGGGGGGCACGACCACGGGCCGGTTCGAGCCGGTGCTGCCCGGCAGGAGGCTGTCGGGCAGCGGACCGGTGTTGAGGTCGGGGAAGGGATTGCCGATGAGGTTGGGACCGTTGCTGCCGGTCCCGTTGTTGCCGAGGTTGAGGTTGGGTGGGGTGGTGCCGTTGTTGCCGAGGTTGAGGTTGGGTGGGGTGGTGCCGCTGTTGCCGAGGTTGAGGTTGGGTGGGGTGGTGCCGCTGTTGCCGAGGTTGAGGTTCGGCGGAGTGGTGCCGCTGTTGCCGCTGTTGCCTCCGCTGCCGCCGCCGACACCCTTGATGTCCTTGATGTCGGGGCCGCCGCCGATGTCCTTGACGTCGGGGCCCCCGTCCTTGGTGTCCGGACCGCCGCCGATGTCCTTGATGTCGGGAGCCCCGTCCTTCGTGGGGTCCTTCGTCGGATCGTCCTTCGCCGGCTGCTTGGGGTCGGGCATGATGAGCGGGAACGGCTTCAGCGGCGCGGCGGCGCCCGAGGCGGAGCCGTAGGCCACGCCGATCGCGCTCAGCGCGTCGTCGGCCGCCTTGTCGAGGTGGGTCACGACGTTGGCGACCCACACCTCCCGGGCCCGCTTGTCCACCTGGGTCCAGAATTCGACCGTCGCGGGGTCGCCGAACGCCGCGCCCTTCAGGGTGAACGTCAGGCTGTCGACGCTGCCGATACTGCCCATGTCGTCGCCCGTGCCCTTGGTCTTCTCGTCCCAGTGCTGCCACGCCGGGGACTTGGGGTCCTTCAGGTCGACCGTCACCGTCCCGCCCTTGAGCCCGTCCAGGATCGCCTGGGTCACCGCGTTCGTGGGCCAGGCCAGGGGCGACGCCCACCAGTTCTGGAAGCCCTTCCACAGCGCCGCGATCTGTGTTTCGACCGCGGTCTTGCACGGCGTCAGGTAGGAGCCGACGTCCGCCATCCGGATGATCCGGTTGTCGGCGTCGATCTCGTTGCGGAACGCCAGCAGCAGGGCGCGCAGGGCGTTCGCCGCGCTGCCCTGCCAGTCGCCGCCCTCCTCCCCGATGCCCTTCACCCAGTCCGTCCCGATCTTGGTGATCCAGCCGTCGAGGAAGTAGGTGAAGTCCCGGAGGTTGTCCGCCGCCTTGGTGAAGCCGGCCGGGTCGAGCCGGTCGTTGGCCTTGATCGTGCCGTCGATGAAGCGTTCCAGCGGCGCCCTGCTGCCCGTCCACGCCGCGAACTTGGCCCCCGCGCCGTCGAGGTTCGGGTAGTGGATGTTGGTGCCGACGACGTAGCTGGCGTGGTACACCTTCGACGTACTCATGGTGTAGGTGAAGTACCAGGCCACCCAGCTGTCGAGGGACAGCTGGCTGCCGTCACCCTTGACGCCCTGCCAGCCGTCGACGGCCTCGTGCTTCCGGTCGCCCGGCTTGAGCCACGGCTTCTCGTCGTCGCGCACCGACTCGCGGGTGGCCGGCTTCGCGTCGGCCGTCGACCCGAGGAAGGTCAGCGCGTCCTCCCAGATGTGCCCCATGGCATCCCCTCTCGCGGCCGAGCCCGACCGGACGTGGCGCGGGGCCGGCCCGTTCCCGGGCCGACTCCGCGGTGGTGGCGGGGGATCCCCCGCCGGATTACTTGGTGCCGGGGTTCAGCGTCCGCCCGGCCAGCTTCATGAACTGCGCGTAGTCCAGGGAGTCGTCCAGCGCGTTGTTCAGGTAGCGGTCGGCGAGCTGGAGATCGATGATCAGCGTCTCGAACTGGCCGACGACCGTCCCGAGCATCTTGGCGACCGAGTCGTCATAGGCCTTGAGCGTGGTGGCCAGCGTGCCCGGAGCCGTGAAGTTGCCGGAGTTGTTGCCCGTCAGGAACGGCGTGGTGCCGTCGGCGTAGGCCCTGAGCTCCCGCACCGGCAGGGACGTCTTGACGTCGTCGAGGAACGCCTTGATGGTCGTGCTGGAGAACTTCGCCAGGAAGCCGTCGGTGATCGTGACGGTCCCGCCGTCGTTGTCCCCGTTCCCCTCGTCCGCCACGCCGGTCAGCCCTGGACGTGGTCGAAGTGGGTGCTCGCGCGCATGTCCGCGTCCTTGATGGCGTTGCGGATCTCGGTGAGCGCGTTGTGGGCGTTGACGATCTTTCCGCCCATCGCCACGTCGGCGTTGTGGAGCGTCGTCGCGAGGGTGCCCGCGGCGACCGAGAAGTCACCCACCAGCTCGACGTTGATCTTGCTGCTGAGGTAGGACCTGAGGTCCTCCATCTGGTCGTGCATGGTCTTGGCGTGCGTCTCCAGATCGTTGATCGCGGAGTCGATGCCGGCGTAGTGCAGCGACATGTGGCCTTCGGCCATGGTGGGTCCCCTTCTGATCGAGCGGTCGGTGGGTGGGTACGGAGGTCAGCGGGCCGAGCCGGGGTTCAGGACGCCCTCGACGTAGGCCGCGGGACCCGGCTCGCCGCCGAGGCTGTTGGTCGCGACCGTCAGGGTGTGGTCACCGGTCGTGGAGAAGATCTGGCTGGTGTCGCCGAACTTCCCGTGGAAGGCGTCGTAGTCCCGGCTGACCTTCGCGTACTGCTCCAGCCAGGCGTTGATGTTGTTCTGGAAGGTGGTGCTGGCCGCGCCCTCGAAGCTCTCCCGGATGGCGGTGTTGATGTCCTCGATGTAGGTGGCGGTGGTCCTCATCGCCGCGTACTTCTGCTCGACCTGGGTCCTGATGTCCTGCAGGACCTGCTGGCTGACCGTCGTCTGCTGCGCCACGTGCGTACCTCCTCCGGTGCCGTCGGCCGCTCCCGGCCGGCGGGATTCGCCGCGGGCCGGTCGGGCCGGCCCGCCAGGGTGAACGGGACGGCCCGGTGCGGCGGTTCACCCCGCCCCGCGCCGTCCCGGATCAGCGCGTGCAGTGGCCCTCGCCGGTCACCGCCGGCTGGACGACGCCGCCCGCCAGCGGTGCCGGGTCCAGGCTGGGGCCGGTCGGCAGCAGGGACAGCACCCGCCCGGGCACCGCCGTCGGCGCGGCCTTCGGGTAGCCGAGCCGTTCGGCCACCGCCGGCGAGGCGAGCGGGTACTTCACGCCCGCGTCGGTGACCAGGTACAGCGTGCCGCCGTAGCCCGCCCCGGACAGCGCCCGGACCAGCGCGCCGCCGCCGGGGCGCACCGCGATCCGGTCGGCCGGGGTGCAGCTGGGCAGCACCCCGGGCTGGAGCACCGGCGGCAGGCCGAGCACCGGGGCGGCGTCCAGGACGGACACGTCCAGCTCCCCGCCGGCGTCGGCCGGCCGCAGCGCCGCGCACAGGGCCTGTTCGCCCCGGGGCGCCAGCGGCGCCGGGGGCCGGCCGGGCAGGCCCTCGGGGGTGAAGGCCGCCGCGGCGGAGGCCGGCGCGGTGTGCGCGGCGAGGTCGGCGGCGCCGGCCGGCGCGGGCGTCACCGGGCCGTTGCCGTAGGCCTCCTGCTGGGTGCGCGGATCGCCCAGCAGCAGGGCGAACTGGGTCGGGGTGACGGCCACCAGGCCCTGCTCGGCCAACAGGTAGCGCTCCTCGCCGGTGCCGGTGAACAGCTGGCCGACCCGGGTCGGCCGGCCGGAGAGCGCCGGGCCCTCCTTGCCCCGCCCCGGCACGTCGGGGGCGCGCAGATCCGGTCCGGCGGGGAAGGCGGCCAGGAAGGAGGCGGTGACCGGCACCGGGGTGACGGAGCCGTAGCCGAGCGCCCGCACCGCGCCGCCCGCCGCGTCCACCGCGAACCGGCGGCCGTGCCAGAGCAGGTGGACGGCGCCGTCCGGCCCGGCGACCAGGACACCCTGCTCACCGGCCGGCCGGCCGCTCTGCCGGGTGCCGATCGCGACCGAGAGCTGCGGGGCGGGCCTGGCCGCCGGGGCCCCGGTCCCGGCGGCCACCGTCCGCATGCTGCAGAGCAGCCAGTCGGCGCCGCCCACGGCGTTCGCGGCGGGCAGGCCGTCGGGGGCGCCGACGATGCCGACCGGGGTGCCGCGCCCGGTGCCCTCCAGCGAGCGGGCCGAGACCTGGTCGACCTTCAGCTGGTCGCCCGCCAGCAGCCGCGCGCTGGCCTCGTTCAGCACGGGGTGGAGCAGGCCGCCGGCGTAGACGTAGCGGGCACCGCTCTCCTTGACCACCACCAGGGTGCCGGGCTGCTTCCAGCCGCTCGCGCCGCCGGGTTTGACCAGGCCGTAGACGCCGGCTCCGGCACCGATCAGCAGGGCGACGGCGAGGCCGATCGCGGCGCCGCGGTTGGTCCGGCCGACGGGGGTGTCGGGGGCGTCCGGCTCGGCGCGCAGGACGCCGGCGGCGACCCGGCTCATCACGAACAGGTGGGCCTGCACCTGGTCGCGTCGGGACTGCATCGCGGTGGTCCTCCTCGCTGCGGGACACCTCGGGTCGGATGCCTCGGGTCGGATGCCTGGGGTCGGGTCGGTCCTGCGGGGGCCGGGCGGGTTCAGCCCGCCAGACCGCGCATCGCCCCGTAGAAGCCGAAGACCTGGAGCGCGAGCGGCAGCAGGGCGAGCGCGGCGAGCGAGTGCAGCAGGTCACCGGCCCGGCCCCAGTAGGGCAGCAGCCGCCGGCCGGGCAGCGTCCAGGCGGCGGCGCAGAGCCCGCCCGCGACGACGGCCAGCACGGTGAACACCCCGAGCCGCCCGCCCGGCGCGGCGTCCCAGCCCGCCCGCACGGCCAGCAGGCCGAGCCCCAGCGCCCCGGGCAGCAGCAGCGCGAGCCGCTGGCGCAGCCCGCCGATGTCGCGGGCGTGCAGCAGCACCAGCACCGACAGGTCGGCGGCCATCACCGTGGTGCCCCACCCGTCGTCCTGGGCCAGCGCCAGCACCGTGAGCGCGATCGCGCAGGCCGAGCCGACCGCGATGAAGAACCCGACCAGGTAGCTGTCCGCGACCAGGCTGCGGGCGAGCACGTCGTCGGCCGGGAACGGCTCGATCTCCTCCTGGAGCTCGTCGGCGTTGCGCGGCAGGGCGGGCAGCCGCAGCCCGGCCAGCTTGAACGACAGCGCGGGGACGAACGCGCCGAACAGCACGGCCACGGCGGCGACCCCCGCGGCGACATGGGTGGCCGTCAGCCCGTACGCGGCGAGCGCGCCGGCGGCGAGGGCGAACACGGCGCTCGTCAGCAGCCCGGCGAAGAACGGCCCCGAACCGACCAGGGCCAGCGCCACGGCGGTGGCGCCGACCGCCGCCGAGCCGCCCGCGAGCAGCCGGGCCGGGCCGGTGACCCCGGGGACCAGCGCGGCCGCCGCCGCGGCGTGGCAGACCCCGGCGGCGGCCAGCGCCGTCCCGGCCGGGGAGTCGCCGACCAGCCGGGCCGCCGCGGCGCCGCCGGCCAGCAGCAGCACCGCGACGACCGCGGCGGCGGCGCAGCGCGGGCCGTCCGGGCCGGGCCGGGCGAGCAGCAGCAGGCCGCCGGCCAGCGTGAGCACGGCGAGGACCAGTGCGAGGTGGTGGGTGACCGCGGGCCGCCAGGAGTCGCCGCGGGCGGTGGTGCCGGTGCGGATGCCGTCCACCAGGTCGTCGAAGTGCACCTCGGGCAGCGTGTCCCGAACGGGGCGCAGGAACAGTTCCTCGCCGTCGGCCAGCCCGATCTCCTCCAGGGTCCGCTCCTCGTCGAGGGGCGGACCGCCGAGGCGCTGCAGGACCCAGCCCGAGTGCTCGGTGCCGCTCTCCGCGACGTCGGGGCCGGCGTAGCCGAGGACGGCCGGCAGCAGGTCGGCGAGGACCACGTCGCCGGGCAGGACGAGTTCGAAGGCGGTGCCGGGGGCGCGGAACCTCAGCCGTACCAGTCCTGTCGCCGCCGTGCTGGTGCTCACCTGTCGCGTCTCCCGTCTGCCCGTGCTCCCGTCACACAGGTACGGACCGCGCCGGGCGGACGGTTCACCCGCCGCGGCGCAGGCGCGCGGTGAACCGCCGGAGCCCCGCGGGCCGTAGGCCCGAGTGCGGTGCGGCCCGGGCCGTCGGGCCCGCCGCCACCGGCGTCGGCGCCGGCGCCGTGAGAGGAGAGCCCCCGTTGAGCGTGGTCCTGGTCGATCGTCCGCCCCGGCGCCCCGGACCGGCGATGCCGGACGGTGAACTGCAGTTGCAGGAGCCGCCGGTGCTTCCGGAGGCGCAGAGCGGCATGTCCAACATGATCGCCATGGCGCCGATGGCGCTGAGCTCGCTCTCGATGGTGATGATCTTCCTCAACCCGCAGGGCGGCGGCGGGCCGCTCACCTATGTGGCGATGGGCATGATGGGCCTGTCCGCCGTCGGCATGCTGGTGACCCAGCTGTTCCGCAGCGCCAGCGACCGCAAGCGCCAGCTGCGCGGCGAGCGCCGCGACTACCTGCGCTACCTGTCCCAGGTGCGCCGCCAGGTCCGCCGCCACATCGTGGACCAGCGGCTGGCGCTCGCCTGGCGCCACCCCGCGCCGGACTCGCTCGGCTCGCTGGTGCGGACCTCGCGGCTCTGGGAGCGGCGGGCGGCCCACCCGGACTTCGGCGACGTCCGGATCGCGACCGGCTCCCAGCGGCTGGCGGTCAAGCTGGCCCCGCTGGCCACCCAGCCCGTCGAGGACCTGGAACCGCTGTGCGCGCACGCGCTGCGCCGCTTCATCCACGCCTACGGCTCGATCGCCGACCAGCCGATCGCCGTCCATGTGCGCGGCTACGCCCATGTGCTGCTGCGCTGCGAGCACCCCGCGCCGGACGCCGACCCGGCGGACGCCGTACCCCTCGCGCCCACCACCGCGGAGCCGGCCGAGGCGGCCGACCCCGGACCGGCCCGCGCGCTGGCCCGGGCGATGATCGCCCAGCTCGCCTTCTTCCACGCCCCGGACGAGCTGCGCGTCGCGGCCGCTGTCTCCCCCGAACTGCGCGAGGAGTGGGCCTGGCTGAAGTGGCTGCCGCACGCCCTGCACCCCACCGAGACGGACGGCGCCGGCCCGGTGCGCCTGGTCGCCGACTCCCTGGTGGAGCTGGAACAGTTGCTGGGCCCGGAGTTCACCGACCGGCCGCCGTTCGAGCCGGAGACCCAGCCCGGCCGGGACGAGCCGTTCACCGTGATCGTCCTGGACGGGGTGAAGCTGCCCGGCGGCAGCCGCGCCCTGCTCGCCGGATACCGCAACGCCGTGCTGCTGGACGTCTCCGGGGCGGTGGAGTGGCAGCACGCGCCGTTCCGGCTGCGGCTGCGGATCACCGGTGACCGGCTGGACCTGGTCACCGCCGACCGCAACCGGCGCGACGAGACCACCCCGCTCGGCCGCCCGGACGCGCTGGGCCTGCCGGCCGCCCGCCGCTACGCCACCACGCTCGCCCCGTACCGGCTGGGCGACGCGGTGGACGTCTCCGAGCCGCTCAGCACCGACTTCGACCTCACCTCGCTGCTGGGCATCAACGACCTGCACCAGCACGACGTCGCCCGCAGCTGGGCCGAGCGCCCCCGCGGCCGGCGGCTGCGGGTGCCGATCGGCGTCGGCGCGGACGGCAAGCCGGTGGAGCTCGACCTCAAGGAGTCGGCGCAGGGCGGCATGGGCCCGCACGGCATGCTGATCGGCGCCACCGGCTCCGGCAAGTCCGAGCTGCTGCGCACCCTGGTGCTCGCGCTCGCGCTCACCCACTCCTCGGAGACGCTGAACTTCGTCCTCGTCGACTTCAAGGGCGGGGCGACCTTCCTCGGCCTGGACCAGCTCCCGCACACCTCGGCGGTGATCACCAACCTCGCCGACGAGGCCGCCCTGGTGGACCGGATGCGCGACGCCCTGCACGGCGAGCTGAACCGCCGCCAGGAGCTGCTCCGCTCGGCCGGCAACTACAGCTCGCTGCTGGACTACGAGACCGCGCGGGCCGGCGGCGCCCAGCTCGACCCGCTGCCGACGCTCTTCGTGGTGGTCGACGAGTTCAGCGAACTGCTCTCCGCGCACCGGGACTTCATGGAGCTGTTCATCATGATCGGCCGGCTCGGCCGCTCGCTGGGCGTGCACCTGCTGCTCGCCTCCCAGCGGCTGGACGAGGGCCGGATGCACGCCCTGGAGTCCCACCTGTCCTACCGGGTCGGCCTGCGCACCTTCTCCGCCATGGAGAGCCGGGGCGTGCTGGGCGTGCCCGACGCCTACCAGCTGCCCTCCCAGCCCGGCAACGGCATCCTGCGCAGCGACATCGCCACCCTCACCCGGTTCAAGGCCGCCTACGTCTCCGGGCCCTACCGGCGCCGGCGCGGCGCCGTCCAGCAGGCCGCCGTGGCCGGCCAGATCGTGGCCTACGGCACCACGTACATCGCGCCGCGCGATCCCGACCCGGAGGTGCTGGCCGCCGAGGAGGCCCGGGAGGCGGCCGAGGAGGACGCCCCGAACCTGCTGGACCTGGCGGCCGCGCGGATGCTCGACGCCGGCCCGCCCGCCCACCGGGTCTGGCTGCCCCCGCTGGACGTCCCGCCCACCCTGGACGAGCTGCTGCCGCCGCTCACCCCCACCGCCCGGCACGGCCTGGCACCCGACGGCCGCCCGGCGGCCGGCCCGCTGACCGTCCCGGTGGGCGTGGTGGACCGCCCGTTCCAGCAGCTGCGCGAGCTGCTGACCGCCGACCTGTCGGCCGCCGGCGGCCACGTCGCCGTCGCGGGCGGCCCGCAGAGCGGCAAGAGCACCCTGCTGCGCACCCTGATCACCGCGCTGGCGCTCACCCACACGCCGCAGGAGGTCCAGTTCTACTGCCTGGACTTCGGCGGCGGCACGCTCTCCTCGCTGCGCGGGCTGCCGCACGTCGGCGGCGTCACCGGGCGCCACGACCCGGAGCGGGTCGGCCGGACGATCGCCGAGGTCAACGGCATCATCGCGCGGCGCGAACTGCGCTTCGCCCAGCTGGGCGTGGAGTCCATGACGGCCTTCCGGCGCCGCAAGGCGGCCGACGACCCGGAGCTCGCCGACGACCGGCACGGCGACGTGTTCCTGGTCATCGACGGCTGGAGCACCCTGCGCCAGGAGTTCATGGACCTGGTGGCCGCGCTGACCCCGATCGCCTCCCGCGGCCTCAACTACGGCGTGCACCTCGTCGTCGCCACGGCCCGCTGGGGCGAGCTCTCCAGCAATGTGCGCGACCAGTTCGGCACCCGCTTCGAGCTGCGGCTCGGCGACCCCATCGACTCCATGATCAACATGCGGGCCGCCGAGACCGTCCCGCACAGCCCCGGCCGCGGCCTCACCAAGGAGCGGCTGCACTTCCTCGGCGCGCTCCCCCGGATCGACGGACAGGGCGGCGCCGAGGACCTCGCCGACGGCGTCGCGGACCTCGTCGACGCCGTCAACGAGCACTGGAGCGGCCCGCGCGCGCCGGAGGTGCGGATGCTGCCGCTGCTGCTGGACTCCGCCGCGCTGCCCGCGCCCGAGGGCCGGCTGCGGGTCGCCATCGGTCTGGAGGACACCGCGATCGCGCCGCTCTGGCACGACTTCGAGGAGTCGCCGCACCTGCTGGTGGTCGGCGACAGCGAGAGCGGCAAGACCAACCTGCTGCGCCTGCTGGTCGCCGGGATCACCTCCGCCTACACCCCCGCGGAGGCCCGGATCATGCTCGTGGACTTCCGGCGCGGGCTCTACGAGAGCGTCCCGGAGGAGTACCGGCTCGGCTACGCCGTCTCGGTGGACGTGCTCCGGCAGGTCGTCACGGGCGCGGCCCGCGCCATGGAGGCCAGACTGCCCGGCGAGGAGATCAGCCCGGCCCGGATGCGGCTGCGCGACTGGTGGACGGGGCCGGAGCTGTTCGTCGTCGTCGACGACTACGACCTCGTCCCCGGACAGTCGAGCGGCAGCCCGTTCGGCCCGCTCCTCGAACACCTGGCGCAGGGCACCGAGCTCGGCCTGCACCTGATCGTCGCCCGCTCGGCCAACGGGATCGGCCGGGCGTACAGCGACCAGCTGCTGCGCCGGCTCCAGGACGTCAACACCCCGGTCACGCTGCTGTCCTGCCCGCCGAGCGAGGGGACGCTGTTCGGCAGCGTCAAGCCGCGGGTGCTGCCGCCCGGCCGCGCGCTGCACATCACCCGGCGCCGGACGGTGCAGGTGCAGACGGGGCTGATGCCGGAGCCCGAGCCGGAGGCCGGACCGGGATCCGAGCCCGAGCGGGCGGCACGGGCGTAGGCGGGCGTCGGCGGTGGGCGCCTCCGGCCGGACACCGGTGAACCGGGGACGCGGCGGGGGCCGTAGTCCAGGACGATGAGCCTCTCCCGCACCGGTGCGCGCTCCGACGAGCCCGCACCCCCGGCCGAGCCCCGCCGCCGCTTCGGCTTCCGGCGCGGGCCGCAGCGCGCCCTGCCCGCCGCGACCGCGCCCGCCGCGGTGCCCGCGCCCGTCGCCGAGCCGGTCCGCGCCGCGCTGCCGGCCACCGTGCCGGCCCCGGCGCCCGCACCGGCGGCGGGCTCGGCGTCGGCACCGGGCTCGTCGGTGCTCCGCGCGGTCGGCCCGCACTTCGTGATCGCGCCGTCCACCGCCCGCGAGGGCGACCTGACGGCGGCGATCGGCGCCCTGCGGCCCGTCCCGGACGCCGTGGTGGTGGTCGCCGCCGCGCCCGACTCGGCGAAGATCCTGCGCGACCGGATGGCCGACCTCGGTGTGATCGCCCGCGCCCGGGGCGCCGCCCATCTGGTGCTGGCCGCCTCCGGGCTGGCCGCGCTCGCGCCCAACGGACGGCGGCCGGCCGAGGTCGTCGCCGAACGCGCCGGGGTGCCCGTGGTCGCCCCGGACGGCCTGGTGGAGATCACCCCGGGCGGCAACCTCAAGGTCACCGACCCGGCGGGCGCGGTCGAGGCGTCCTCCTGGTGGCGCTGCGAACCGGGCCAGGCGCCCCGCCGGCTCAACGACACGATCGGCGCCGCCGCATCCGTCACCGCGCCCGTGCCCGCGCCCGTCACCTCGCCCGCGCCCGCGCCCCGACCCGGATCGCCCTCCGCGGGCGCGCCGGTCGTCGGCGGCCGGGCCGACGCCGTACGCGTCCTGCGGCTGCCCGCCGGCTTCTGGCTCACCGACCCCGCCGACCCGTCCACCGCCCCGCTGCCCGACCTCCGGCTGGCCGCCGCCCCGCCCGGCAACGCCGTGGTGATCATCGGCACCCCGGCCCGGCCGGTCCTGCTGCCCGAGGACTTCGCCGAGGCCGTGCTCTCCCTGCCGCTCGGCACCGACCGTCCGCTGGTCAGCGCCCCGTGGGCGGCCCCCGACCAACTCGCCGCGCTCACCGGCGCACTGGCCGCCCGCACGGCCCGGCCGGTGCAGGCCGCGATCGGGCTGCCCGTCCTCGGCCCCGGCGGCCCCACCTCGCGGGTCCTGGACCGCGACGGCCGGGCCGGCTGGGAGCCGTTCCTGCTGCGCCTGGCCACCTCGCCCGGCGCCCCCGCCACCCCCGCCGCCTGGCGCAACGGCGGCGCCGACTGGCGCACCGACGGGCCCGCGGTGTTCCGGGCCTTCCCGTACTGGGCCCTGGAGGCCGTCCCCGCCGGGCTCTGGCTGCGCCCCGAACCGCCGCACGTGCTCACCCCGCGCTTCCGGCGCCCCGAGGCGGCCCGCCCGCTGCTGATCGTCGGGGAGCGCGACCGCCCGGTGCCGGCCGACGCCTTCGAGGAGCTCGGCACCCTCCTGGACCGGCTCCCGGCCGCCGGGGCCGAGGGGTTCGGCCTGCTGGTCCACGGGCTGCTGGAACCCACCGCCGAACGGGTCGGCCGGTTCGTCGCCCGGATGCACGAGCTGGAATGGCTCGGCGCCGAACAGCCGTTGAACGGCCCGCCCGCCGTGGCCCCGGTGTCGTACGGCATCGGGCGCCCGACGGCCGCACCGCGCCCGGCGACGGCTGCGCCGTCCGCCCCCCGGTCGGCCGCACTCGGACGGGCCGCCCGGGCCGAGGCGCGGGCCGAACTCCCGGCCGCTCAGCGGGTACCGGAGGTTCCGGTGGTTCCGGCCGCCTCGGAGGTTCCGGCGACCGGGACCGCACCGACGGCACGTCACCAGGTGCCCCCGGTACCCGAGCCGGGCCCGCTGCCGGTCCCGCCGCCCACCCCCGTCCGGGCCACCGCCGCCCCCGCCACCGGCAGCTCCGCCGGGGCCGCCGTGCCGTCCCGTCGGGCGCCGCTCGCCGCCGAGGAGTCGCCCGCCCCGACGCCCGCCCTCGGAGGCACCACCGTTGCCGGTGGCGACCCGGCCGGCCCGCCGACCCGGACCGCCACCAGCGGCGCGGCCCTTCCGTTCCGCACCCCCGAGGTCCCCCCGCTCCCCGCTGTCCCCTCGGTCCCGCCGGTCCCGCCGGTCGAGCCGCCCGCCGAGCCCGACCACGAGGCGCCGCCCCCGACCGCCGCGCCGACGGCACCGGCCCCCGGACCCGAGCCGGCGAGCGAGCCGACGAACGAACCGGCCGAGGCCTCCGCCCCGTCCCCCCGCCCGCCGAGCCCCGGACCGACGGCCGCCCGCCACTTCGGCCTCGACGACTCCCCGGCACCGGTGACCGCGACCAGCCCCGCCGAGCGCGACGCCGTCCGCACGCTGCTCGGCGACCACTACCACCGCTGCACCGGCCGTCTCGAACAGCTCGCCACCCGGCTCCCGGGCCTTCGGTCCACCTCCCAGGACGACTTCAAGCCCGACCTGGCCGCCGTCCTGCTCCACCACACCGACACCGGCGTGCCGACGACCCGCGCCGCCCTGGTGGCCGCCGCGCGTTCCGGCGACCCGGCGCTGCAGCCGTTCCTGCGCTGCCTCGGTGCCGGTCTGCGCCGCCTGCCGAGCCACCACGGCGCCGTGCTGCTCGGTGCCGCCGCCGGTCCGGATCCGGACGCCGTCCTCGCCCACTACCCGACCGGCCGGCACTTCCGCGAGCCCGCCCCGCTCTCCGGCCTGACCGCACCGGGCGCCGAACTCCCCGGCTCCTCGGTGGAGTTCCTCGTCTGGTCGGCCACCGGTCGGCGCACCTCCGTCTTCGACTCCGCCGACGGCCCGGCGCAGGCGGTCTTCCCGCCGGGCACGGCGTTCACCGTCGTCGGCGTGGTCCCGTCCGACGGCGACCGCCCGGCCTGCGTCCTGCTGCGCGAATCGGGCGGCGACCCCTCCGAGCGCAACCGCAACGCCCTCACCCGGCTGCGCGCCTGGCTGGAGCGCCGTGCCGCCATGCCCCCGGCCGAACGCCCCCGGGCCGACTCCCCCGACCGCTTCCACCTCACCCCGGGTGTCGCCCTCGACCCGCCCGGGCCCGGGGGGACCCCCGGTCACCCCTGAGGCCCCGCCCCGGGCCGGAGATGATCTACCATCCGCCCATGACCAGCAAGAACGCCACCCCGACCGTCACCCTCGCCCCGCTCGACGTGGACGACGCCGAGCTGCTGCACGCGTGGCGGTCCGAACCGGTGGCCGCGCACGAGCTGGGCCACTGGCCGCGTCCGCTCTCGGCGGTGCGCGAGCAGATCGAACGCGACGTCGACGACGCCGACCACGACGGCTTCCTCGTCCTGCTCCCGGACGGCACTCCGGTCGGTGCGGCGGCCCTGACCGAGCAGAACATGTCCGACGGCACCGCCACCGTCCGCCTCCTCGTCGACCCGGACCACCGCGGCCGCGGCTACGGTCACGCCGCCCTGGACGCCCTGGCCGACCTCGCGTTCGGCGAACTCCCGCTGCACCGCCTCGAAGCGCTCCCCCACACCGGCAACGCCCCGGCACTCGCCGTCCTCGCCCACGCCGGCTTCACCCGTGAAGGCGTCCGCCGCGCCGCCTGCCTCCACCGGGGGCGACGGCACGATGTCGCGATGCTCTCCCTGCTCCGCCCGGAGTGGGAGGCGCTGGAGCGGCCCCGGTCCTGGGAGCTCTGAGCACGCCCTAACGGCCCCACGCCTCGGAGGCCGCCGTCGCGGGCGGGGCCACCGGGGCGACGGGCACCGCCGGCACCGTCGACTCCGCCGGCAGCACCCGGCCCATCGCCGGGCGGGCCGTCCGGAGCTGGGCGTCCGGCCCCGGCACGGTCCCCTGCACGGCGGGGATCGCACCGCCCACCGTCCCCGAACTGGTCCGCATCCCTCCGCGCGTGGCCGGTCCCACGCCTTCCACCGGGGCCGGCGCCCGGACCGGGCGTTCGGCCACCGTCGCGGACAGGCGCAGGACGAAGTTGCGCTCGGTGGGGTCGCCGTTCGGCCAGTCGCAGTCCTTGCTGCGCACGATCCGGCTGCGCACGCCGCCCGACGAGGTCTGCCACGGGAACGGCAGCACCCGGACGTTGGGCCGCCAGCCGACGCCGGGGACGCAGTGCTGCAGCTCCAGCTCCCACTCGTCCGCCCGCACGTCCAGCGAGGCTCCGATCCGCCCCTCCAGCACGAAGGTGCCGTACGGGGTCCGGACCACCGCGCGCTGCTCGTAGTAGGCGTCCTTGTCGAGGACCGTGATCTGCAGCGGCCCGTTCATTCGCAGCATGATCGCCCTTCCCGGCGGTCGAAGCACGCGGAACCGACACGGCCCCGCGTCCTGCTCCACGGGGCGTCCGAACGGCCGGGTTCACGGGTTCCCGCCCCGGTGCCCGCCGCGTCCGCCGGAGCACGGCGGCCGGTGAACCGTCCCCGGCGGCGTAGCCGTTGACCATCGGTGGCGGGCGGTTCCCGCCAGGGGCGCACACGGCCTGCGCGCACGGCGCCCGGGCTCCGACACCGCGCCCCGGCGGTTCCGCGCGCATGTCTGTTCGGGCAGCACCGCGCTCCCGATCGCGCACACCTCCCGCACCGCCGGGCGCACCCGCCGACCCGTCGCGCAGCGGCCCGCCCGGCCCGGCGAGCCCCCCGGCGCACCACGCGCCACAGCCAGGCCCGGCCGCACCACGTGTCCCGGTCACCGCGCCCGGCCGCGCGGCCCGTCGGCACCCGGCCCGGGAACCGTTCTGGTCCGCACCCGGAAAACCCCTGCCCGGCGGCGGCACTGCCGCCCGCACCGCAACCGGACGGCGCCCCTGGTCTGTCCATGGCAGACGACGGAGCCGCGCCCGCCCACCACCGCCGTGGCGGCGGACCGGGCCCGTCGCCCGCGCGGACCGGCGGTTCCCCGCCTTCCCCGCACCGCACACCAACCGTCACAAACCGTACGTCCAGCGTGGTTAGACTGCGCCCCGCATCGGGTGGAGGCCCACATCCACCCACTCTCACCAGGGAGAATCCGTGTTCGTCCGACTGCTGGGCCCGGTGGAACTCCGGACCGCCGACGGCCGGTCCGTCGAGCCCGCCGCCGCCAAGCGGCGCGCCGCGCTGGCCCTGCTGGCGCTCGAACTCGGCCGCACCGTTCCGGTCGGGCGGTTCTTCGAACTGCTCTGGGGAGACGAGCCTCCGGCCCGGGCCCGCGCGGCGCTGCAGGGCCACATCGCGGCGCTGCGGAAGCTGATCGCCGGCTCCGAACTCGTCCTGTCGACCCGTCCACCGGGATACCGGCTGGACGGCCCGGCGGACGCGGTCGACGCGTCGCTGTTCGAGCGGCTGACGGCCCGTGCCGCGGCGGAGAGCGCCCCGGAGGGCGACCGGGCGGCGGCCGGTCTGCTGCGCCGGGCGCTCGACCTGTGGCACGGTCCCGACGCCCTGGCCGACCTGCCCGAGAGCGACCTCCGGGACGCGCTCGCCGACCGCCTCCGCAAGGACCGGGCGCTCGCGCTGCAGGCCTGGGCCGACCGGCTGCTGCGGCTCGGCCTCGGCGCGGACGCGGTGTCCGACCTCGACCGGGCACTGGAGTCCGACCCCTGGAACGAGGCGCTCGCCGCCCTGCTGGTGCTCTGTCTGAACCAGGCCGGGCGCCCCTGGGACGCGCTGAACGCCTACCACCGGACCCGCCGCCGGCTCGCCGCGGACCTGGGCGTCGGCCCGGGCGTCGCCCTGCGGTCGGCGGTGTCCGGGCTCCTCGCCGACGAGCCGGCGCGACGCCCGACCGGCGCCACCGCCACGGCCCCCACCCGCATCATCGGGCTCCCCCGGCCCGGCGGGAGCACCGGGGGCGGCGCAGTCGGCACCGCGCCCGCCGCGCCCGCCGCCGTTCGACCGCAGCGCGCCGCATCGACGCTGTTCCCGAGCTGCAAGCCCGCCCCGCAGCCGGCCACCGCGCGCGGCGCCTCCGCCGAGTCCCGGCAACTCCCGCGACCCGCCGCCGTGTTCGCGGTCCGGCCGGGGCGCACGCCGTCGACCGCTCCGATCCCCGGCCCCGACCAACTCCCGCGCCCGACCGCCGGATTTGTCGGCCGTTCCGCCGAACTCCGCTGGCTGGGCGAGCAGTTGCGTGCGGACAGCAGCGACGGATCCCCCGGAGGCCTCGCCGTCCTGGTCGGCCCGCCCGGCACCGGGAAGACCGCCACCGCCGTGCGGTGGGCGCACGACGCGTCCGCCGCCTTCCCGGACGGGCGGCTCTTCGCCGACCTCAACGGCTTCGGCCCCGGCCGGCCGGTCGAACCGGCCGCCGTGCTCGGCCGGCTCCTGCGCGCCCTCGGGGTACCGGAGGCCGAGCTGCCGGCCGAGCGGGCGGCCCGCGCCGCGCTCTACCGGTCACTCACCCGCGAGCGCCGCCTGCTGGTGGTGCTGGACAACGTCCGCGACGCCCGGAACCTCACCGACCTGCTGCCCTCCGGCCCGCACGGCGCCGCCGTGATCACCAGCCGCAGCAGCCTGGAGGACCTGGTGGCCACCGAGGGCGCCGCCCCGCTGCGGCTCGGCCCGCTGCCCGCCGAGGACGCCCGCCGCCTGCTGGAGCACCTGCTCGGCCGCGCCCGGGTGGACGCCGAGCCCGAGGCCGCCGACCGGCTGGCGGAGCTCTGCGGACGGCTGCCGCTCACCCTGCGGATCGCCGCCGCCCGGCTGGCGACCCGTCCCGGCTGGGCGATCGCCGATCTGGTGCCCGAACTCGCCGACGAGCGGACCAGGCTGGACGCCCTGGACACCCGGGGAAGCACCAGTCTGCGGTCCGCCCTCGATCTGACGGTCCGCCACATGCCGGACGCCGCCACCCAGCTGCTCGCCCTGCTCGCCGTCCACCCGGGCACCGAGACGGACGTCCCGGCAGCCGCCGCGCTGCTCGGCGCCGGCCCCGCCGAGGCGGGCGGCGCGCTCGCCGCCCTCGCCGCGCACCACCTGCTCACCGAGATCTCCCCCGGCCGCTACCGCCGTTGCGACCTGATCCGGCTGTACGGCACCGAACTCCTCGACGCACGGCCCGCGACGGAGCGGACCGCCGCCACCGCGGCCCTGGCCGACCACTACCTCACGACGGTGGTCCACGGCGCCGCCCTGCTCCAGCCCTCCCCGGGCGTCGGAGCCGTCCCCGGCACCGGGTCCGTCCCCACGCCCCGGAGCGGGCGCGCCGGGCGGCCGCGGTTCTCCTCCGTGCGCTCGACCCTGGACTGGTTCCAGGCCGAGGAGCCCACCGTCCGCGGCCTGGTCGCCGCCGCCGCCGAGGACGGCGACGCCGATCGCGCCTGGCAGCTCGCCTACCGCACCGACGGGCTCTACTACAGCGTCGGCCGACCCGCCGACCGGCTCGCCTGCCTGCGGACCGGGCTCGACGCGGCCGGCCGCACCGGCGACCCGGCGGCCGTCGCCGCGATGGAGGCCGTGACGGCCCGCGCCCTGAGCGGCCGGGGCCGGACGGCGGAGGCCCACCGGCTGGCCCGCCGCGCCGTCGAGCGCACCTCCGGGAGCGAGGACACCGTCCGGGTGCAGGCCCTCACCGTGCTCGCCGTGACCACGGCGGCCGGCGGGCGGCCGGCCGAGGCGGTCCGGCTGGGCGAGCAGGCCATCGCCCTCGCGGAGGCGCACGGCCATGCCGAGCACGCCCCCTACGCGCTCAGCAACACCGCCGGCCTCTACGGCCTCGCGGGCGAGCCGGAGCGGGCGCTGCGGCGCGCCCGGGAGGCCCGCGCGCTGCTCGCCGAGCACCCGATGGCCGTCTTCCACCTCTCCGCGATGATCAACGAGGCGCACGCCCTCCAGCTGCTCGGCCGGTCCGCGGAGGCGGAGACGGCCTGGCGGCAGACGCTGGAACGCTGCCGGCTCGCCGGCGCCGTCCATCTGCACGCGGTGGCCGAACGCCACTTCGCCGACTTCCTGCTGGCGGCCGGCCGCGCCCCGGAGGCCGTCGGCACCCTGCGCTCGGCACGCGGCCTGTACGGGCGGCTCGGCGACACCGCCGTCGTCCGCGAGCTGGACGAACGGCTGGCGACGTTAGCGGGCTGAGGACCGCCCGGGTTCGGGTTCCGGGTCCCCCACCCCGGAGTCCCCCGGCTCGGATTCCCGCACCAGCTCCGCCGTCAACGCCGTCACGCCGTCCTCCCCGACCCGGTGCAGCAGCAGCGCCACCCACTCCACCGCCTGCGCCCGCTCCAGCGGCGTCCACCGCGCCGCCGAGGGATGCTCGTCGACCACCAGCGCCTCGGCGATGATCCGCAGCCCGTCCGGCACCGGCGTCCGGGGCCCGCGCCGTCCCAGGCCGTCCACGGCCAGCCGCCGGGCCGCCGCGACGACCACCGCACCGTCGGCCGGGGGCACCGCCCACCCGCCGCCGCCCCGGTCACCGTCGGCCCACCCGTCCTCGCCGGGCCGCTCGGCCGCGAGCCACCCCGCGACCAGTTCCCGGACCCCCGTCTCACCCACCGCTTCCGCCATGGCGGCCAGCCTGCCAGCACCACGTCCCGTGGTCATCACCGTCACGCTGACGAGTACGGCTGCCGCCCCGCCCGGCGTTCACCGCCGGCCGCGGGACCGGGCCCCGGCCGGGCCGACGGAGGCGGGCGGTAGCATCGCCGCATGACCTCGTACTGGCACGTCGTGCTGCCACCGCTGTCCGCCTGACCGGGCGCACACACCGGCAAGACCGATCCCACGGCCCCGGCCGGCCCGCAAGGGCGCCGGGGGTCCGTGCCGTGCGCCCGTTCCGAATCCGGATCCAGGAATTCGACAACGGAAGTCCACGACTGTGCCGACCCGTACCTCCACGCCCCTCTCCGCACCCCTGACCCCGACGGCCCGACGCCCCGGCGCCCTCGCCGGTCCGCTGCCCGTCCTCGCCGCCGCCGTGCTCTGGGGCACCACCGGCACGGCCGGCTCGCTCGCCCCCGCCGCCGCCCCGGCGGCCGGCATCGGCTGCGCCGGACTGGCCCTCGGCGGGCTGCTGCTCCTGCTCTCCGACCGCACCGCCCGTTCCCTGCCCAGGACGTGCACGCCCCGCGAACGGCGGCTGCTGCTGCTCGGCGCGCTCGCGGTGGCCGGGTACCCGGTCACCTTCTACCCCGCCGTGGCCCGCACGGGGGTGGCGGTGGCCACGGTGATCGCCCTCGGCAGCGCACCGGTCTTCACCGGCCTGCTGGCCTGGATCACCGGCGGCTCCCGGCCCACCGCCCGCTGGGCCTGCGCCACGTCGACCGCCGTCCTCGGCTGCACCCTGCTGGTGCTCGGCCCGCAACTCGGCGGCGCCGGCACCGCGATGGACCTCCCCGGCGTGCTGCTGGCCGCCCTCGCCGGGCTCTCCTACGCGGTCTACTCACTGGTCGGCGGCCGGCTCATCGCCCACGGCCACCCGTCCGCCGGGGTGATGGGGTCGATGTTCGGCGCGGCGGCCGTCCTGGTCCTGCCGGTGCCGCTGATCGGCGACGCCGCCGACTGGCTGACCGCACCGCGCGGAGCCCTCGTGGTGCTGCACCTGGGCGTGGTCACCACCTTCCTCGCCTACCGCCTGTTCGGCCGCGGCCTGCGCCACACCTCCGCCCAGACCGCCACCGCCCTCACCCTGGCCGAACCCGCGGTCGCCGCCGTCCTGGGCGTCGCCGCCCTCGGCGAACGCCTCCCAGCCGCCTCCTGGTCCGGCCTCGCCGTCCTCACCCTCGCCCTCGCCCTCCTCACCACCCCCGGCCGCCGCTGACCTCGGGACTCGATCCCTGAGCCGGGTCCGCAACCCGGATCCCGCGATCGTCGTCGCGGGCGGCACACCGGAAGGGCCTGCCCGGCCGGTGAGCCGCCCGCTGCCCTGCCTCAAGCCGACGCGGTGATGCGCTGGAGGTGCTTGGCGTCGAATGCATCGCGAAGAATGTCGGGGTTGCGTACCGGCCGTTCCTCCGCGGGCGGAATGTAGAGGGTCCCTACCTGGAGGCCGCGCGCCAGAAGATCCGCGAGTTCCCCCAAGGAGAAGGTCTCCTTCAGGGGTTCCAGGAGCGCATAGGTGGAACTGAGCACCATGGTCACCTGGTGGCCGGCCGGGTAGGTGCGCAGCAGGTAGTCCTGCAGACGGCGGTACCGTTCGGAGTTTCCGCGCTTGGTGGAGTACATCGCGGTTTCGACGGCCGAGACCTGCCACAGCAGGCAGGGGACGTCGGGCTGAAGCGGCCGCTCGCGGGCCAGGAGGTCGGTCGCCTCGTACATCTGCAGACCGCGCGGTCCCGGGTCGAGATCAAGGTCGGTGATGATGGTGTCCAAGGCGGAGATGCCGGGCAAGGTCCTGACCGTCAGGCCCAGCAGTGGCGCGGCCTTCTCGATCAGGTCGGTGGGGTAGACATAGACCTTGGGGTGCCCGTAGGTCGCGAAGCACACCGGGGAGGCGTCGAGAGCCGCGTGCACCACCTCGGCCGCCATGGCCCGATAGGTGCGCAGCCGGTCCCCGCCCTCCTGGTAGTGGCCCAGCATGCTGTGGACCTCGGGAGACAGCGTCTTCAGGTATTCGTCGATGCCGAACCCGGCGTCCACGGTGAAGACTTTTCTGCTCAGACGCATGGCCTGTTCGGCCTCGCGGGTGATCTGCGAGACGTTGCGGATGCCGAGACCGGTGATGTAGATGTCGACCGGCCGACGCGGGGCGTTGGAGTTCTTCACACGTACTCCATCAGTTCTTCGAGCTTGCCGCGACGCTCCTCGCCGCTCAGCGTCGCGATGGATTCCACCAGTTCCCTGCGCTTTTCCGCCGCTTCGACCTCCGTACCTTCCCGGACCATTTCCCCGAACGAGTGGTAGGTCAGGTGCATGGGCTCGACGAGGGTGGTCGGCGGCAGTGTCATGTCGTCGGATCTGAGGCTGCCGACCAGATAGCGGTAGAGGTCCCAGTCCCCACGGCGTAGGCTCTCCAGTTCCTCGGGGGCGAGGTCGTAGTCGGCGGCAGCGGCATCGGGGTCGGTGCGGGCCAGTTCGGCGAAGGCCGCGTCATGTTGCGCGCGCAGCAGCAGGTCTCTCATCGAAAGGGCGGTCATCTGGTCAAGATGGCCGTGCCCTGACCCGCGTCCGCGCAGACGCGACTGACCTCCGGAGGAACTCCCCCCGGATGGCGGACATCGGACTTCGCCGCCCCGTCCTGGCGGTCGGCGAGGTCCGCGCCCGCCGTGCGGGCCGCCCACGGCCGCCCGCACCGCTCCGCCCTCCCCTCATTCCTCCAGGGCGGCGAGACGGCGTTCCAGGGCCGGGTCGGGGCGGCCCTCGGCGGTGTGCAGGGCGAGGGCGCGGCGCCGGCAGTGGGCGGCTTCCTCGGGGCGGCCGAGTTCGGCGAGGAGGGCGCCGTTGAAGTCGAGGGTGAGCAGGGTGAGCCGGGTGTCACCGTGCTGCTCGGCGGCGGCGAGTGCCGCGCGGGACGCCGTGAGCGCCTCCTCCGTCCGGCCCAGGACGCGCAGGGCCTCGGCCCGGCTGAAGCGGAGGGTTCCCTGCAGCGGGTCGTCGGGGCTGCCGTGGACGAGGGCGAGGGCGCGGTCGGTGTGGGCGAGGCCGCGCTCGGCCTCGCCCACCCGGTGCAGGCAGTGGGCGAGGCGGTCCAGCGCGCGGGCGGTCGACCCGGCGTCGCCACGGGCCTCGCAGGAGGCGACGACGCGTTCCAGCACGGCGATGGCCGCGTAGCCCCGGCCGGACGCGGCGAGGGTGCCGGCGAGTGCGGTGAGGCACTGGTCGCGGACGGCGGTGTCGTCGACGCCCTCCGCCTCGGCGACGGCCCGGGCGGCGACGGCGGCGGCCTCGGTGAAGCGCTTCCGGGAGACCAGGGCGAGGCCCAGGTCGGTCCGCAGCCGGAGCCGGGCGGCCCGGTCCCCGAGCCGTTCGGCCGCGGCCAGGCCGTCCCGGGCCAGTTGCTCCCACTCCTCCAGGTGGGCGCCGTCGAGGTAGTGCAGGGGCCCGCAGGCGTGGGCGAGCCGCCACACCTCCGCGTCGAGGGCGTGCGCGGCGCCGGCGCCGGCCAGGGCGGCCAGGGCGGGCCGCGCACGGCGGAACCAGGCCGTCGCACCGGCGGCGGCCTCGGCGGTCTCCGCCCACCGGCCGAGCAACCGGCCCAACGCGGCGGCCCGTTCACCGGCCGGGAGACCGGCGGCGAGTTCGGCCGCGTACCGGCGCACCGGGCCCGGCCGGTCGAACCGTCCGGGCCCGGTCCGCTCGACGAGTCGCGCGGAAACGAGGGCCGCGAGCAGTTCGCACGCCCGGGGCACCGGGACCCCGCCGAGCGCGGCGACATCGTGTGCGTCGAGGACCGCCCCCGGCACCAGTCCGGTCAGCGCGAGGACCCGCCCGGCCTCCGCCGGAAGGGCCCGCCACCCGACCTCCACGGCTGCCGCCACCCCGTCGGAGCCCGCGGTGCGCGCCCGGGCCAGCTCCTCCGCCAGCGCGACGACGCTCCCACCGCCGTTCGCCAGCCGGGCACCCATCAGCCCTACCGCGAGCGGCAGTTGATCGCAGAGCGCGACCAGTTGCGCGGCGGCCTCCGGCTCCCGGTCGACGCCCCGGCCCGCGACGACCCGGCCGGCGCCGGCCACCGCCGCGAGCAGGCGGACCGCCTCGGTGGGGGCCGGCGCGCCGAGCGGCAGCGGGACGGCGCCCTGCCGGGCGACCAGGTCGGCGGTGAGCCGCTCGGCACGGCCGGTGACCAGGACCAGGACCTCGGGGTGGCCGGGCAGCAGCGGTTCGACCTGCTCGGCGGAGCCGGCGTCGTCGAGCAGGAGCAGCAGACGGCGACCGGAGGTCAACCTGCCGAGCAGGGCGGCGCGTTCGGCGGTGCCGTCCGGGAGTTCACCCTCGTCCGCGCCGAGACCGCGCAACAGCACGGCCAGGGCCGCGGCGGGGGTGACGGCGGCGGCCCCGTCCTCGCCGCGGAGGTCGACGGTGTGGCGGCCGTCGGGGAAGAGGTCGGCGCGGCGGTCCGCCCAGGCGCAGGCGAGGCCGGTCTTGCCGACGCCGACGGGGCCGGTGAGCAGCAGCGGGCGGCCGTCGGCGGTGGCGGCGGCCGCGTCGAGGCGGGCGAGTTCACCGGCGCACCCGGTGAACTCGACCGGGCCGGGCGACAGTTCGCCGCTCGCCAACGCCCGTTCGAGGCAGCGGGCCAGGAGGGTGACGGCGCTCCCGCGCCACGGCTCGGCGGCGACCAGCGTCCTCAACTCGCCCACCGCGTCCGGCATCAGCCCGTTCCCCTCGCCCCGCCTCGCGAGCGCTTCGACCGCGAGGCGCTCGACGGCCCGCCACCGGGCGGCGGTCAGCCGCGGCCCGGCCTCGGCGGCGAGCCGCGCGGAGCCGCACCCGTCGAGCGCGGGTCCGCGCCAGAGCGCGAGGGCGGTGCGCAGCAGGCCCCCGGCGGTGGCCGGTTCACCCTGGGCGGCGGCGCACAGCCGTTCGAAGCGGTGGACGTCGACGGCGTCGGGGTGGCCGAGCAGCGCGTAGCCGGCGTCGCGGGTGACCAGGTGGAGCCCGTCCGGGTCCTCGGGTATGGAGCCGGCCGGGGGTGCGCCGTCGGCGGCGGCCACGAGCAGTCGGCGCACGCCGGTGACGTGGCCCTGGAGGGCGGAGCGGGCGGTGGCCGGCGGGGCGCCGCCCCAGAGCAGGGCGGCCAGCCGCTCGGCGGGGACGGTCCGGCCGAGGTCCAGGGCGAGTGCGGCGAGCAGCGCGCGCCGCTTGGGGCCGGGCTGCGGCAGGGCCCTGCCGTGGTCGTCCTGCAGCTCGAACCGTCCGAGCAGATTGATGCGCACTGCCGCTCCCCACCGCGTTCCGATCAGTCGATCAGGGTGAGAGCATAGGGAATGTCTGGATTGGTCCACACCTTTCCTGGTGAGCGCCGGTTGTCCCGAACTAAGCGTCCTTTCACGGACCATGACGAACCGTCGCCCCAGCCCTCGCTCGGCCGACGGCCCCTCCCGCGGGGGCGACCGTTCAGGAGGTCTCCGGGCCCAGCCCCGTGGCACGGAAGAAGCCGTGGCCCGCGCGCCGCCGGTTCGGTGGTGCTCAGGCGGGCTCCCCGGCGACCGCTCCTTCCCGGTCCGGTCCGGTCCGGCCACCGCTCAGTACACCCGGACGTCCTGACCGTCGATCACCAGCACCTGCCCGTCGCGCAGCACGAGGTGCGGGGTGCCGTCGGCCCGGTAGCCCGCGGCGACCCGGCCCAGGGCCGCCGTCCCGGGGTGGTCGGGCGAGTCGACGTGAGGCACGACCGCGTGGTCGAGCACACCGAGGCCCTCCCGGACCGCGGGCTCCCCGTAGGTGTCGGGGACCACGCGCGGATCGTCGCAGTGATCGAAGCCGCGCAGACTCGGGGCGAGCACGCACGGGGCGGCGCTGTAGCCGGCGTACACGAGTGCGTCGCGGCGCAGCAGGTCGAGCAGCGCCGTGTCCGCACCGGAGCGGGCGAGGGCGTAGCGCAGCATGAACACGTTGCCGCCCCGGAGCCAGACCGCCGGGAAGCGGGCGAGCGTCTGCCCGACCTCCTCCGGCGGGCGGTCGAAGAACTCCCGCAGGTCGAGTTCGACGGGGCGCAGCCCGAGCCCGCCGAGGGCGTCGAACTCGCGCCGCACACCGGCGAGTCTGGCCTCCCGCGGCTCGGCGTCCATGGCGTTGGCGATCACCGCGACCGGGGCCGGGCCCGGTCCGCCGAGCAGCGCGAGCAGCCGGTCCGGGTGGTCCCCCAGGCGGAACGAGGAGAGGTACAGGCGCATGCGCGGAGGGTAGCGACGGCCGGCCGCGCCCGGCCACCGGTTTTCACCGGCATGCCGACCGCCGGCACGCCGACCGCAGACCGCAGACCGCCGCGTACGCCTACGGGCCGACCTCGCCGTCGATCGCCTCGCGCAGGAAGTCGGCGTGCCCGTTGTGCCGCGCGTACTCGTGGATCAGGTGCAGCATCACCAGCCGCAGCGAGACCTCCGCCTGCCAGCGCGGCTGGTAGCCGGTGACGTCCAGCGACTCCGCCGCCAGCTCGATCCGCCGGGCGTGCTCCACCTCCGCCTCCCAGGCCGCGAACGCCTCGGCCCGGTCGGCGCCGGTCGTGTCGTAGGCGGCCTGGAAGTCGCCCTCCGGGGACCAGACCAGCGGGACGTCCTCCCCGTCGATCACCCGTCGGAACCACGTCCGCTCGACCTCCGCCATGTGGCGGACCAGGCCGAGCAGGGTCACGGTCGACGGCGGGCTCGACCGCAGCCGCAGCTGTTCGTCCGTCAGACCGGCGCACTTCTTGGCCAGCGTGCCGCGGTGGAAGTCCAGGAACGCCCGCAGCGTCTCCCGCTCACCGCCGGTCAGCGGCGGGGCGACCCGCCCGTCCCCCGTGTCCATGCCCATGACGCCGCCCACTTCCGCCGGTGTGCCGATGATCCGCCGACCAGTCTCGCAGGGCGGGCGGCCACCCCGCCGATCTTTTCCGCCCGCCGGACCGGTACCGCGCGCCCCTCTGCCGGTCCACTCCTCCACCCCTGCCGAACGGTAGGGTTCGGAGGCGACGGAGCCGGCGCGAGGACCAGCGCGACGACAGCAAGCAAGCTCATCATCTCGTATGACACACAGGACGATTGGCCTGCGTGTTGTCCCGCGAAACCACTTCCTTCGGGTAGTTCCGCCCTGCGCGTGTTTGGGTACGTACTGCGGCGCGCGCCGCCCGCGGGAGACCCGGAGCACCGGCCCTCCCGTCCGACGCCGCCGCCCACCGGCCGCCGCCACTACATACGAGGAGCCCGAGCGAGCCATGAGCCAGGACCGCATCCCCGGACCGGTACGCCAGACGTACGGCGCCGACGACCTGTCACGGACCGCCGGCTTTGCCGGCGGATACATCAACTTCGGTGACTGGAGCGGCATCCGCACCACCGTGCCCACTCCCGAGGACCGCGTCCGCAGCCAGGAGGACCTCTACCGCCGCGCGCTGCGGGCCTTCCCGGGGCCCAGGGAGCCGCTGCGGCTGGCCGAGGTCGGCTGCGGGCGCGGGCTCGGCGCGGCGCTCGCGCTCTGCGAGTTCCGCTTCGCCGCGGTGACGGGCGTCGACATCCACCCGGACCAGATCGAACGCGCCCGCGCCGTCAACGCCAAGGCGCTGGCCACCTTCCCGGACCGGCTGGGCTACGCGCTGGGCTCGGCGGAGGACCTGCCCTTCGCGGACGCCTCGCTGGACGGCGTGTACTCGGTCGAGGCCGCCCAGCACTTCCGCGAGCTGACCGGCTTCGCCCGCGAGGCGGCCCGGGTACTGCGGCCGGGCGGCCGGCTGGTGGTCACCACCTTCTTCAGCGCCGAGGGGCCGGACGTCGCCGAGCGGTTGAGCATCCTGCTCGGCAGCTTCGCCAACGGCCTGGACGTCGCGCACCCGCTCGACGCCTTCACCGCCGACCTCGCCGCCGCCGGGTTCACCGACGTCGGCACCGAGTCCATCGGGGCGGACGTGTGGCCGGGGCTGGACCGCTACCTGGAGGGCACCGTCCCGCCCGGCCACTGGACCCGCAACTTCCTCGGCGCCTGGCGCGACGGCCTGCTCGACTACCACCTCGTCACCGCGACCCGCCGCTGACCGCCGGCCCCGGCCGGCCCGGCCGCCGACCGCCCGGGGCGGTCCCCGCACACCGCGGGGACCGCCCCGCCCCGACGAGCCGCCGGGGTCAGCCCTGGTGGACCAGCAGCGCCGTCCGGACGGCCGATTCGAGCGCGCCCTCGACCCAGGCCGGCTTGGTGGAGGTGTGGTCCCCCGCGAAGTGCAGCGGACCCTCGGAGCCCGGGATGTCCGGGAACAGCTCCGTGTGCTGGCCGGGGAGCAGCACCGACGCCTCGCCGTAGGCGTAGTGGTCGCGCACCCACGACTGCGTCCTGCACTTGGTGGTGAAGAAGACCTCGCAGCGCCGGCCGAAGATCGCCTGCACGCCCGCGAGCGCCCGCAGGTAGCGCTCCTCGTCGGCGTACGCGTCCCACTTGAGCGCGTCGTCGGACCAGCTGTACGTGGCGAGCACCACGCCGCCCTCGCTGCCCTCCAGCGGGTGGGCGTGCTCGAAGTAGACGAACCGGTTGGCGTTGTCGCTCACCGAGCCGCCGCCGCGGAGGTGGGCGGCCTCCGGGTCGTCCCCGACGGGGCGGAAGTCCGCGAAGCACGTCCTGAGCTCCTCCGGGACGCTCACCCCGAGCTGCCGCACCGAGGCGTGCGCGCCCAGGTAGCGGCCGTCGGCGACCCGGCCCGACCGGTAGCGCTCGTAGAGCCCGGCCTCGATGCCGTCCAGCGACGCCTTCCACTGCTCCTCGGTGAACTCCCACCAGCGGCGGGAGAACTCCAGCAGCACCTTGGTCGCGGCGTCGTAGTGCAGTTCGGTGATCGCCCGCCGCTTGCCGTAGCCGAGCGGCGGGTCGAAGGCCACGTGCCGCAGCCCGGCGAACGGGACGGTGATGATCGCCTCGTCGCCCTCGAAGACCTCGGTGACCCCGCCCCTGCCGCTCTGGCTCTCCTCGGAGACGGTGTGCACCCGGACCCTGCCGCCGCTCCGGTCGATGCGCACCGCCCGCCGGTCGAACCGCACCTTGCCCTTCACGGCGGCGTAGAGGGCGTCGACGAGCCGGGCGGTGCCGCCCTTGATCTCCCAGAACTTCGTCTTCGGGTCGATCAGCGCGGCGGACAGGAAGCTGTGCACGAAGGACAGGTGCAGCCGCGAGGTCACGTTCTGGATGGTGCCGACGAGGTCGACGGTCCTGATGTCCAGCCCCGCCTCCTCGGTGAGGTACCGGTACATCGACCAGTGGCCGTAGCGCCGCAGCACGGTGGCCCAGCCCTCGACGAGCGCCGAACCCTCCTTGCCGCGGACCAGCGCGAGCGCGGGTTCGAGCGCCACCGCGTAGATGGCGGCGGCGGTCCGGGCGAGGTCGGGGCCGGTGACACCGAAGCTCGCGTTGACCTCCCTGGGGTCCGCCTCGTAGTCGGCGCGGCGCACGTGCAGGCCGTTGACGTGGATCCAGGCCCGGTTGGCCCGCACCGACGGCTTCTCCACCTCCACGTCCACCAGCAGGAACTCCTGGCGCGGCAGGTCGTACTTGTCGAGCAGCGCCATCACCAGCGGGTGGCTCTCGGGCAGCCGCATCGCCCCGCCCTCGGCGTACTGCTTCGGGTCGGCGAACGGCTGCTCGCCGTCCTCGTGGCCGCCCTTGCGGAAGGTCTTGATCCGGCCGCCGGCCCGGTTGCCGTTGGCCTCGATCACCACGACGTCGTGGCCGGCCCGGTTGAGCAGGTCGGCGGCGAGCAGCCCGGCCGGTCCGGCGCCGACGACCAGCACACGCTTGGTCGCCCGCGCCCGGGCCGGCGGCAGGCCGTCCCGGACGATCTTCAGGTAGCCCGGGACGAGCGGCCGGTCGTGCTCGTCGTGGACGGCGATCGCGCGGGCCACCGTCGTGTAGGCCTGCTCATCGGTGCCCGCCGGTACGACGGCCGACGCCGCGCCGGGGGCGAGCGCGGTCGCGGGCGCGACGGAGGCGGCGGTGAGCCCGGCGGCGAGCACCGAGGCGCCGGTCATCGTGACGACGGAGCGCCGCGAGGGCCGGACGGCCGGCGTCCCGTCGCCGGCGGTGGGGGTGGCGGTGGCGGTCGGGGTCTTCGTGGGGGAAACGTTCACATCTGGAGTGGTCATGGCGCACCACTCTTGGCGCACACTCGACGCGACGGAACCGACATCACCCGGACGAGAACATCAACCACCCAATCGAATTCGGACTCCGCCGCCGCATTGACGCCCGGCCGGACGTGCCGCCCCTTCCCCCCGGAGCACACCACCATGACCCTGCCGGACCCCGCCCCCGCCCGCGACACCAGCACCGACACCGACACCGCGGCACTCCGCTTCCCCCCGGGCTTCCACTGGGGCGCCGCCACCTCCGCCTACCAGATCGAGGGCGCGACCGCCGAGGACGGCCGCACCCCGTCGATCTGGGACACCTTCTGCCGCACACCCGGCAAGGTCCACCGCGGCGACACCGGCGACGTGGCCGCCGACCACTACCACCGGCTCCGCGAGGACGTCCGGCTGATGGCCGAACTCGGCCTCACCGCCTACCGGTTCTCGATCGCCTGGCCCCGCGTCCAGCCCACCGGCCGCGGCCCCGCCAACCCGCGCGGCCTGGACTTCTACCGCCGCCTCGCCGACGAACTGCTCGCCGCCGGGATCACCCCCGTCGCCACCCTCTACCACTGGGACCTCCCGCAGGAGCTGGAGGAGGCCGGCGGCTGGCCGCAGCGCCGCACCGCCGAGCACTTCGCCGCCTACGCGGCCCTGGCGGGCGAGGCGCTCGGCGACCGGATCACCCGGTGGACCACCCTCAACGAGCCCTGGTGCAGCGCCTTCCTCGGCTACGGCTCGGGCGTGCACGCCCCCGGCCGCACGGACCCGGTGGCCGCCCTGCGCGCCGCCCACCACCTCAACCTCGCCCACGGCCTGGCCGTGACGGCCCTGCGCTCGGTGCTGCCCACCGGGGCCGAGGTGTCGGTGGCGCTCAATCTGCACGCGCTGCGCCCGCTCAGCGCGTCCGCCGCCGACCGGGACGCCGTACGCCGGATCGACGCGGTCGGCAACCGGGTCTTCCTCGGCCCGATGCTGGACGGCGGCTACCCCGCGGACCTGCTCGCGGACACCGCGCACCTCACCGACTGGTCCTTCGTCCACTCCGGGGACCAGGCCACGATCCACCAGCGCCTGGACCGGCTGGGCGTCAACTACTACACGCCGACCGTGGTCTCCGCCACGCCCGGGGGCGCCGAACCCGCCCGCGCGGACGGCCACGGCGCGGGCAGCGCCTCCCCCTGGCCGGGCGCCGACCGGGTCGGCTTCCACCAGGCGCCGGGCGAGCGCACCGCGATGGACTGGGCGGTCGACCCGTCCGGCCTGTACGAGCTGCTCACCGCGCTCGCCCGCAGCCACCCCGGGCTGCCGCTCATGGTCACCGAGAACGGCGCGGCCTACCCCGACGGGCCCGGCCCGCGGGGCAGCGTCGACGACCCGCGGCGCACCGCCTACCTGTCCGCGCACCTCGCGGCCGTGCACCGGGCCGTCGCCGAAGGCGCGGACGTGCGCGGCTACTTCGCCTGGTCGCTGCTGGACAACTTCGAGTGGGCGTACGGCTACACCAAGCGCTTCGGCCTGGTCCACGTCGACCACCGCACCCTCGCCCGCACCCCCAGGTCCAGCGCCCACTGGTACGCCCGGGTCGCCCGGACCGGCGTGCTCCGCCCGCCCGGCGTCGCCTGAGTCCTCCGACCGGCCAAAGACCCGGCGGCGGCCCCGGGGTCTCGACGGGTGTCCGGGCGGTGCAGCAGACTCTGCACGACGGCTCCCACCGCACCCACCCGCACCAACCGCCGCGTCCGAACCAGCACATCGGAGAACCACCACGGTGACTACGAGTCGACAACTGGAGATCCCCTTCGCCGACGGCCGCTCCGGCAGCGGACCCGCCACCTGGGGCCAGCGGGCCATCTGGGACATCGTCAACCGCCTCACCCCCGCCGACCGCCCCCGCTTCAACATCGCCACCGCCGCCCCGCTCGACCCGGGCCCGCCGCTGCCGGCCGTCCTGGACGCCCTCGGGCACCTGCTCCACCTGCACGACTCCCTGCACACCCGCCTGCAGCCCGGGCCGGACGGCACCGGTCTGCGCCAGAGCGTCGACCCGGCCGGCCTGCTGACCGTGCACGTCCGCGACTGCGCGGCGGATGCCGGAGCGGACGAACTCTCCGCCACCGGTGCCGAGTTGCACGCGGAGCTGGCCGGCCGACCGTTCGACTGCACGACCGAGTGGCCGATCCGGGTCGGCCTGGTGGTCGCCGACGGCCAGGTGCGGTACATCTCCCTGGTGCTGTCCCACACCGCGGTGGACGGCACCGGCATGGGCCTGCTGGTCCGCGACCTCAGCGAACTCGCCGCAGGCACCGGCCCGGACGCCATCCGGGCCGCCCGATCTCCCCAACAGCCCCTGGAGGAAGCCGAGTTCCAGACCTCCGAGCGCGGTCTGAAGCGCGACGCCAACGCCCGCGCGCACACCCTGCGCAAGCTGCGCACCGCCCCGTCCCGGCTCTTCCCCCCGACCACTGCCGGGGACGGGGCCGGAACCGCGTCCGGGGCCGCCTCCGGAGCCGCCGAACGGTTCCCAAACGCCGTGCTCAGCTCACCCGCGCTGCTGCGCGCGGTCGAGAACGTCGCCGCGGCGCACCGGACCGGCTCCTCCGCCGTCCTGGTCGCGGCGGCGGCCGCGATGACGGCCCGGCTGGCCGGCCGCTCGGACGCGGTGCTCCAGGTCGTGGTCAACAACCGCTTCCTGTCCGGCCTGACCGACGCCGTCAGCGTGGTCGCCGGCGACGCCCTGCTCCATCTCACCGATGCCGACGTCGACGGCGATACGGACGGCGGCTTCGGCGCCGCGGTGCGCCGCACCCATGCCGCCTCGATCGCCGCCTACCGGCACGCCTACTACGACCGGCGCCTGCTCGACGCGGAGATCGAGCGCCTGACCGCCGAGCAGGTGCCGCTCGCCGACCGCTCCTGCGTCTTCAACGACACCCGCGACCTGCTCCCCAGCGGCCTGGCTGCGCAGGCCGCGCAGGCCGCGCCGACCGGGGGTGAGGACGGGCGCAGTACGCTCTCCTGGCCCGTCGACTTCGACCCGCGCCCCGGGCTCACTTACGCCCTGGACGCCCTGCGCACCCCCACCGCCCTGCAACTCGCCATGACCGCCGACCCGGCGGTGCTCCCCCGATCCGCGATGGAGCGATTCCTCTACGGCATCGAGGAGCTGGTGCTCACCGAGGAGCGTTCCCTGCAGTCCTGAAGCGAGCGCAGGGGCCCGCCCGTCCGCTCACGTCCGGACGGCCGGGCCCCGGCCACTCACTTCCGACCGGTCGTCAACGCTGGTGATCGTGCACGTTGTTGGTCTCCTGGATCTTCTTCCAGGACTTCGGCTCCGGGTGCTTGCCGGTCGCGACGCCCGGCGCCAGGCTCGCCGCGGCCGGGGCAGTCCCGATGCCGTTGGTGCCCGCCGCCGGCCTCCCCGGAGTGAACAGCCAGGTGTTGAAGAGCTCGCCCAGCGGCTTGCCGGAGATCCGCTCGGCGTACGCCTGGAACTGCTGGATCGTGGCGTTGCCGTACTTGTGCTCGGCCGGCCAGCCCTTGAGGATCGCGAAGAACTTGTCGTCGCCGATGGTGTTGCGCAGCGCCTGGAGGGTGATCGCACCCCGGTCGTAGACGGCACCGGCGAACTGGTTGTCCGCGCCCGGGTCGCCCGGCTTGATCGACCAGAACGGGTCGCCGGCCGGGTAGTAGTCGTAGAAGAAGTCGGCCAGCTCCTGCGCGGTGCCCTCGTTCTCGTGGTCCGACCAGAGCCACTGGGAGTACCGGGCGAAGCCCTCGTTGAGCCAGATGTCGCTCCAGCGCTGCACGGAGACGCTGTCGCCGTACCACTGGTGGGCCAGCTCGTGGACCACCACGGAGGTGTTGGAGCCGCGGGCGAACTGCGCGGGGCTGTAGAAGACCTGCCCCTGGGTCTCCAGCGCGTACCCGGTGGGGACGTTGGGCACGTAGCCGCCGACCGTGTCGAACGGGTAGGCCCCGAAGATCGTGCTCAGCCAGTCGGTCAGCTCACCGGTGCGCTCGACGCTGGCCTGCGCCGCTCCGGCGTTGGCGCCGAGGTCGGGGCTGTAGGCGGTGATGACGGGCAGCCCGCCCGGGGTGGTGTCCTGGCGGATGTCGAACCTGCCGATCGCCAGGGTGGCCAGGTAGGTGGCCTGCGGCTTGGCCTGCCGGTAGTTGTAGCGGATCCAGCCGGGCCGCTGACTGGTGCTCAGGGTGCCGTTGCTGACCACCTGGGTGCCGTTCGGCACCAGCACCGAGACATCGAAGGTCGCCTTGTCGGTGGGGTGGTCGTTGCTCGGGTACCACCAGGCGGCGCTCTCGGGCTCCTGGGCGGCCACACCGCCGTCGGGGGTGCGGCGCCAGGCGGAGTAGCCACCGCGCTTGACCTCTCCGGGCTTGTCGGCGTAGCGGACGACGACGGTGACCGGGCTGCCCTTGGCGATCGTCCGGGCGGGGGTGACCACCAGCTCCTGCTCGCCGGCGGTGGTGAACGCCGCGGTGCGCCCGTTGACCTGCACCTCCTTGACCTGGAGCACGAAGTCCAGGTTGAAGCGGGTGAGGTCCTGGGTGGCGGTGGCCAGGATGGTGGTGGTGCCCTCCAGCTCGTCGGTGGCGGGCTGGTACTTCAGCCGGATGTCGTAGTGCGAGACGTCGTAGCCGCCGTTGCCGGCAGACGGGTAGTAGGGGTCACCGATGCCCGCGGCGCCCGGTCCGGCCTGGGCGGCGGAGGCGGGAACGGACAGGAGCAGGGCGAGCGCGCCGGCGGCGGCAGAGACGATCAGCCTCTTGCGCACAGTGGTCCTCCACGGGGTATGCGGGACAGCGGGTCGGATCGATCCTTGTCCCAACAGCCCTCGCGGTACGCCTGAATTATGAGATGTTCATAAGAAGACACAGGCCGACATCACGCCGCCTCCCACCCGTGACGGCATGTCATGAACGGCTGACGATCACTCATTCACCGTATGGCCGGGCACCCTGCGACCCCAGCGCGACCGGCGCCCGCACCAGCGAGCCGTACTCGGTCCACGAGCCGTCGTAGTTCTTCACGTGCGGGTACCCGAGCAGCTCGGTCAGCGCGAACCAGGTGTGCGCCGAACGCTCGCCGATCCGGCAGTAGGCGATCACCTCGCGCTCCGGCTCGACGCCCTCCCCGCCGTACAGCGCCCGCAGCTCCTCCGCCGAACGGAAGGTGCCGTCCTCGTTCGCCGCCCGCGACCAGGGGATGTTCACCGCGCCGGGGATGTGCCCGGGCACCTGCGCCTGCTCCTGCGGCAGGTGCGGCGGGGCCAGCGCCTCGCCCCGGTACTCGGCGGGCGAGCGGACGTCCACCAGCACCGCGTCCGAGCCCGGCTTGGCGAAGACCTCCGCCTTCGCCAGCACCTCGTCCCGCAGCGCCCGTACCTCGGGGTGCTCCGGGCCGGCCAGCCGGTAGGTGCTGTGCTGGTAGTCCATGACCTCCTCGGTCAGCTCGCGCCCCTCCAGCTCCCACTTCTTGCGCCCGCCGTCCAGCAGCCGCACCGGGCCGAAGCCGCGCAGCCGCAGCAGCCAGTAGCCGTAGGCGGCGAACCAGTTGTCGTTGCCGCCGTACAGCACGACGGTGGTGTCGTCCTCGACCCCGGCGGCGCGCAGCAGGTGCTCGACGCCCGCGCGGTCGACGTAGTCGCGGCCGACCGGGCTGTGCAGGTCGGTGGTCCAGCTCCAGCCGATCGCGCCGGGCAGGTGCCCGCGCTCGTAGGCCCCGGTGTCCTCGTCCACCTCGACGACCCGGAGCGTGCCGTCGTCCAGGTGGTGGGCCAGCCACTCCGTGCCGACCAGCGCCTCGGGGTGTGCGTAGCCGTCGCCGGTCATCGCCGCCCTCCCTTCACGCGGGGACTCTTCGAACCTACGTCCGCACCCCCCGCGACGGCCACCCGGACCCGCGGCGGGGCCTACGCCGCGGTGGGCAGCCGGGCGACGTAGTACTGGTTGAGCGGATCGCCCTCGATCCGTTCGACCTCCACCGAGCCGAAGCCCGCCTCGGCCAGCATCCGGCGGGCGGTCTGCTCACCCCAGACGGTGCCGAGCCCGGCGCCGCCCTCGCCGAGCGAGACCGTCATGCAGTAGAAGGTCGAGAAGGTGTACAGCGCCGGGGCGAGCGGGTGCCCGATGTTCTCCTCCAGCCGGCTGCTGGCCGCGATGTCACCCATCAGGAAGACGCCGCCGGGCCGCAGCACGGCCGCGACGGCCCGCAGCGTGCGGTCCGGCCGGGCCAGGTCGTGGATCACGTCGAAGGCGGTGGCCAGGTCGTAGGAGCCGGTCAGCCCGGCCGAGTCGGCGAGCTCGAAGCGGGCGTTGTCCAGGCCCCGCACGGCGGCCTCCGCCTTGGCCGCGCCGATGCCCTGCTCGGAGATGTCCACGCCGGTGAACCGGCTGGCCGGGAAGGCCTCGGCCAGCACGTTGACGGCGTGGCCCTGCCCGGTGCCGACGTCGACCGCGTCGACGCCCTCCCGCAGCCGCTCGGTGAGCCCCGGCACCAGCGGCACGATGGCGTCGACCAGCGCCAGGTCGTACACCGCCGCGGTCTCCTCGCCCTGCAGCGCCTGGAACCGCGGGTAGGCGGAGTACGGCAGGCCGCCGCCCTTGCGGAACACCTCGACGATCCGTTCCTCGACGTCTCCCATCAGGGCCAGGAACTGCATCATCCCGGCCAGGTTGTCCGGCCCGGCGGCCCGGGTCAGCGACGCCGCGTGCTCCGGCGGCAGCCAGTAGCTGCGCCGCGCCGGGTCGTACTCGACGAACCCTCCGACCACCATGGCGCCCAACCACTCGCGGACGTAGCGTTCGTCCAGCCCGGCGGCGCGGGCGACCTCCTCACCGGTCGAGGGCGCGAGGCCCGCCATGGTGTCGAAGAGGCCGGTCCGGTGACCGACACTGGCCATGAACCCCAGGCAGGCGTCATTGAGCACCTGCACCACACGACCCGCGAACTCCTCCTGCCCCGCCGGGTCCGGTTCCCATTCGGACATCGTTCCTCCTGCCCCGCCTCGGGACCTGCGCGAACCCTCCCCTCGTCACGCTACGCCGCCGCCGGGCGATCCCCCACCCGGGCTACCGGGTGACGGGCCAGGGCACCTCGCCGCGCTTCTCGTAGCGGTACCCGGCGGCCTCCCAGCGGGCGCCCTCCTCGGCGAGGCGGGTGCTGAACCGCTCCCAGGAGTGGCTCTCCTTCGACGACCAGCCCAGTTCGGCGAGCGCGGGCAGCCGGGGCAGCAGCATGAGGTCGAGCTTCTCCGGGGTGTCCAGGGTCTCCGTCCACAGCGGCGCCTCGACCCCGAGCACGGAGCCGGCGGGCAGCGGCACCAGGGTGTCCGGGTCCCAGGAGTAGGCGGACCGGACGTCGATGGTGCCGGCCCAGACCAGCCCCAGCGGGTAGCCGGCCTCGTACTTCATGTCCAGGTAGGTGCGGCCGGAGGGCGACATGATCACCTTGGCGCCGCGCTCGGCGGCCTCCTTCAGCTCGACGTCGCGCCCGGCCCGGCCGTCCCAGAACTGCAGCACCCCGACCCCGCCCGGCGCGGTCTGGTTCCAGCCGACCGGGGTCTTCCCGGCGGCGAGCACCTGGGCGCCGACCCGCCGCACGAACTCCGCGTACTCCGCCGGGGAGATCTTCTTCACCTCGTCGCCGCCGAGGTGCAGGTAGGGCCCCGGGGTGAGCCGGGCCACCTCGGTGATCACCTCCTGGGTGAAGGCGAAGACCTCGTCACCGGTCGGGCAGAGCGTGGAGAAGCCGACCTCGATCCCGGTGTACGGCCAGGGGCGGGCGCTCCGGGTGCAGTCCAGCTCGGGGTAGGAGGCGAGGATCGCGTTGCTGTGACCGGGCAGGTCGACCTCGGGGACGACGGTGAGGTAGCGCTCCTGCGCGTAGCGGACGATCTCCTGGTAGTCGGCGGCGGTGTAGAAGCCGCCGGGGGTGCCGTCGACCTCGCTGACCGCGCCGACCGAGGTCAGCGCGGGCCGGGACGGGATCTCGATCCGCCAGCCCTGGTCGTCGCTCAGGTGCAGGTGCAGCTGGTTGATCTTGTAGAGGGCGAGACGGTCGATGAACCCCTTGACCTCGGCCGGGGTGAAGAAGTGGCGGGCGACGTCGAGCATCGCGCCCCGGTAGCCGTAGCGCGGGCGGTCCTCGACGGTGACCGGCGCGACCGTCCACTCCGGGCCGCCGGTGACCGGGCGCGGGCTCTCGATCTGCGGGGGCAGCAGCTGGCGGAGGGTCTGGGTGCCCCGGAAGAGCCCCTCGGCGGTGCGGGCGGCGATCCGTACGCCGGTGGCGTCGGCCGTCAGCCGGTAGCCCTCGGTACCGGTGGCCTCGGGGAGCCCGGGGTCGAGCAGCAGGCCGATGCCGTCGGCCGGATCCGCCGCGGTCCGATCCGCTCCGGCCGGACCGGCGTCGGCCACCACCGGGAGCGGCAGCCCGGTCGGACGGCGCAGCGCCTCGGCGAGCTGTTCGGCGATCCGCCGCACCTCCCCGGCCTGCCGTTCGACGGCCTCCGCCCCGGGAACGGTCCGGACGACGGTGCGCCCGGTGAGCCGGTAGCCGGGACCGGAGCCGGCGGTGACGGAGAGCGGGACCGGGATGATCCGGTCGGCGGTGCGCGGGCCGGCGGGTACCGCGGCGGCCCCGCCCCGGGCGGGGTCGTCACCACCGGTCGCCCGCTGCACCCCGAAGCCGACCGCGGCGAGCAGCAGGACGGCGACGAGGAGCAGCGCTCTGCGGGCCCGGGCGGAGAGCCCGGCTGTTCGAATCGGCACGGCCGCTCCCGGTGTCTTCAGGCACTCCACCGACCGCTGTTCACGGCCGGTTCACCGGAATGGTCTCAACCAATAGCCGCCTTGTCCCGTGCTTCGTACGAATTCGCTTCGTTGTCGCGCGACAGCGGCGCCGGTGCATGCACCGCCACCGTGGCGGATCAGGCGAAGACCACCGAGCGGACCAGCAGCCGGTCACCGGCCCGACCACCCGGCCGCAGCACGAAGTAGGTGTCGCCCGCGCAGCCGAAGTCGCGGAAGACGGTGGCGGTCGAGCCGGTCCGGTTCGAGGGCGCGAACGCCGGCTCCTCGTCGGTGGCCTCCGGCAGGTCGACGCACGCGTGGCTCTTCGGCTCGATCAGCGCGCCGGTGAAGTCGGGGCCGTACTTGTAGCGGAATTCCCCGGCGGCGGCGTTGGCGGAGAGCGGGACGGCGAGGACGAGCGCGATCGCGCTGATGGCGGCGAGCACGGCGTTGCGCAGACGCATGGCGGGTGGCCTTTCAGGCGGTACTCGGTGGTACCTGGTGAATTGGTGCGAGATCACCCTAGAGGCCCAAAAACCAGGGAAACGATTCTGCTAATCCACCCTTTCAGGTGGTTTAAGCGCTATTCCCGCGACTTTTCCGTTTCCCTGTTCCACTCCCGACACACTCATCCGGGCGGGGCGGTGAAGTAGTAGCCGGAGTCGATCAGCACCGGCAGATAGGCCTTCAGTGCCGCCACCGTCTGCGAGCGGTCCCCGCCGCCGTCGTGGTTGAGCACGATCGAGCCGGGGCGGACGTCCTTGAGGACCCGGTCGGTGATCACGCCCGTCCCGGGCCGGGCCCAGTCCCGCGGATCGACCGACCAGGCCATCGGCCGCATGCCCATCTCCGCGCTCACCCGCAGGGCGGTGGAGGACCAGTCGCCGCCCGGCGCCCGGAACCAGGTCGGCACCTTGCCGGTGGTCCGGTGCAGCAGGTCGGAGGTGCGCTCCAGTTCGTCGCGCACCTTGCCCTCGGAGAGGCTGCGCAGGTCGGGGTGGGTCCAGGTGTGGTTGGCGATGTGGTGGCCGCGGGCGGCGATCTCGCGGACCAGGTCGGGGTGTTCCACGGCGTTCTCGCCGATCAGGAAGAAGGTGGCCCGGATGCCGTACTGCTCCAGCAGCGCCAGAACGGTCGGGGTGTGCCGGGGGTCGGGGCCGTCGTCGATGGTGAGCGCGACCACCTTGTGCCCGGGGTCCAGCTCGTAGACCGGCTTGCTGTCGGAGGAGGACGGCGCCCGCGCGGGCGACGGCGCGGCCGAGGCGGGGGCGGACGCGGAGGGCGCCGCGGACGGACTCGCCGCGGCGGACGGCGTCCCGGCCGCCGTCGGAGTCGCGGACGGGGTCCCGGCCACGGAGCGGACGGCCGTCGGGGTCGCGGTGGCGGTCGGCGTCGGCGTCCGAGTCGGAGTCGCGGACGGGGTGAAGGCGGCGGAAGGACTCGGGGCCCAGGACGGGCTCGGGGGGTCGGAAGGGAGGTCCGGGACGGCGTCGGGGCCCGCCGCGTCGAGCGCCCGGGCGGCCTCCACGACCGCCGAGCCCCGGCCGCAGCCGGCCAGCCCGAGCAACGACATCCCCGCTGCGGCCAGCAGCAATCTTCGCGAAGTAATCTGACGATCAGACAGCATGGCGAATGTCTCCCCCGTTCACCGGCCCGCCTCCCGGCGGCTACCCCGACGGGCTCGATCACCACCCCAACGGCCCATGTCACGACCGGTTCGCGCACCCCCTGACCGGATTCGGGCCGGGCCCGCTAGTCTGACCTCTCCCAGTCTGATGATCTGTCTTAAGAGGACGTGGCCATGACGAAAAGTCAGGATTTCGCCGACCGCTCCGACAACGACGACCCCGAGCTCAGTCAGTGGGAGAAGTACGGGGTCGACACCAGCACTCCGCACTCCGCCCGCGTCTACGACTACTGGCTGGGCGGGAAGACCAACTTCCCGCCGGACCGCGCGATGGGTCAGGCCATCGAGCAGGCGGTGCCCACCATGAAGGCGCAGGCCAAGGAGAACCGCGGCTTCCAGAAGCGCGCCGTGCGCCACCTCGCCGAGCAGTACGGCATCCGCCAGTTCCTCGACCTCGGCACCGGCATCCCCACCTCGCCGAACACCCATGAGATCGCCGAGTCGGTCAGCGCCGGCACCCGGGTCGTCTACGTGGACAACGACCCGATCGTGCTGGCCCACGCCCGCGCGCTGATGGTCTCCACCCCGGCCAGCCGCACCACCTACATCCACGCCGACCTGGGCAAGCCCGCCGAGCTGCTGGGCGACCCGGCCCTCAACTCGACGCTGGACCTCTCCCAGCCGGTCGGCCTGCTGATGATCGCCGTGCTGATGCTGATCGCCGACGAGGACGACCCGTGGGGCAAGGTCGCCGCGCTGCGCGACGCGCTGCCCTCCGGCAGCTACCTCGCGCTGACCCACCCCACCCAGGACTTCAACGAGGCCGCCGTCGCCCAGGTGACCAGCTCCGCCCGCGCCGCCGGAATGACCCTGGTGCCGCGCAGCAAGGAGGAGGTCACCCGGTTCTTCGACGGCTGGGAGCTGATCGAGCCCGGCGTCGCCCCGGTGATGGCCTGGCACCCGGACGGCGAGCAGCCCGAGGACCCGTACGCGGCGTACTACTGGGGCGGCGTCGCCCGCAAGCCCTGAGCCACCGCCCGGAACCCGGCCGCCACCGGCCCCGCCCACCCCCACCGGGCGGGGCCGGCCCGCAGGCCGCGCCCGCCGTCGGAGCTCACTTCAGCAGCCGGGACAGCCGCCGGTCCGCCAGCGGCCGGCCACCGGTCTGGCAGGTCGGGCAGTACTGCAGCGAGGAATCCGCGAAGGACACCTCCCGCACGGTGTCCCCGCAGACCGGACACGGCTGCCCGGTCCGCCCGTGCACCCGCAGGCCGAGCTTCTTCTCCGCCTTCAGCTCCCCCGCCGCCAGCCCGCGCGAGCGCTCCACCGCCTCGCGCAGCGTCGTGCCGAGCGCCTCGAACAGCCGCGCCGTCTCCTCCGGCGACAGATCGGCCGCCAGTTTGTACGGGGACATCCGCGCCGCGTGCAGCACCTCGTCCGAGTAGGCGTTGCCGACCCCGGCGAGCACGCTCTGGTCGCGCAGCACGCCCTTGATCCGGCGCCGCTCGCCGGTCAGCAGTGCCCGGAAGCGCGCCAGGTCGAAGCCCGGGTCCAGCGGGTCCGGGCCGAGCCGGGCCACGCCCGGGACCTCCGCCGCCTCCCGCACCACGTACACCGCGAGGCCCTTCCTGCTGCCCGCCTCGGTGAGGTCGAAGCCGGCCGCGTCCGGGCCCTCCAGCCGCACCCGCAGCGCCAGCGGGTTGCGCCCGCCCGGCCTCGGCGGCAGCGCGGGCAGGCCCTCCTTCCAGCGCAGCCAGCCCGCCCGGGCCAGGTGGACCACCAGGTGCAGCCCGCCGGCCTCGATGTCGAGGAACTTGCCGTGCCGCACGACCGCGCCGACCGTCCGGCCCGCCAGCGCCGTCACCGGCGGGTCGTAGGTCTTCAGGGCGCTGATCGCCACCGGCTGGACCTCGGCGATCACCCGCCCGGTCAGCCGCTGCGACAGGTAGGCGGTCAGGGCCTCGACCTCGGGCAGTTCCGGCATGCGCCCAGTCTCGCGCAGCCGCCCGCCGCCCGCCCTCCCTCGCGTCGTCCGCCGCCTTTGCCGTCCACCGCGCCCCGGCGCAGGCTGGAGGAGGCGACCGCGCGCCAGCCGAGGAGGTCGGGCCCGCCATGAGCACGCTTGAGGAACAGATCGACATCGACGCCCCGGTGCTGGCCGCCTGGCAGCAGCTGCACCGGGTCCACGAGTACCCGCGCTTCGTCGACGGCGTCCGCAGCGCCCAGCCGCACGGCCGCAACCTCGCCCATCTCGAAGTGGAGATCGCCGGCGCCGAACGGGACGTCGAGACCGAGATCACCGACCGGGGGCGCGGCCGGGTGATGACCTGGCGCACCCTGGACGGCCTGCCGCTGCACGGCGCCTTCGCGCTGCGTCCGCTGGACCGGGCGCACACCCGGGTGCAGATCCGCGTCGAGTACGACCCGGAGGAACTGCACGAGGTGCTCGGCGGCCCGCGCGGATTCGCCCTCGCCGGGGCCGTCGAACGCGCCGTCCGCACCGACCTGACGCTGTTCCGGGACCTGGTCGAGGCCCGGGTGGAGGCCGCCGCCGAGCCGCCCCCGCCGGTCGTCGAGCCGCCCCGGATCGTGGACGTAAACGGCATATAAGCGCAGCTCAGGGGGGCGGTGAGGATCTTCACAGCAGTCCCGCCGGACCCGTCGTCCGGCCTTCCACCTGTGGCACACTCGGGTCCCATGAGCACGGCCCCGCTCCCCAGGACGCTGCGCGCGGCGATCTTCGCCGCGCTGCTCGTGCTGCTCGCGGGGCTCGGCCAGGTCCTGGTCACCGGCCGTCCGCTGGCGCTCGGCACGCTCGCCCTGGCCGGCGCCGCCGTCTTCACGGTGGCCTTCGCCCTGGCGGGCCGCGAGCGCGGCTACCGCTCGGTCGTGGCGGTGTTCCTGCCGCTGGAACTCGGGCTGAGCGCCCTCTTCGGCCTCGCCCAGGCGACCTGTCCCTCGCTGCCGCCCGGCACCGGCCGCGGCCTCGAACCGCTGCTCTGCGGCGGCGGCTCGCTCGGCGGGCTGCTGCTCGGCCACGGCCTCTCCCGGCCGCTCGGGCTGGTGGTGCTGCTGCTCCTGCACACCGCGCTCGCCCTGGCCGCCGCCGCCTGGCTGCGCGGTGCCGACGCCGCGCTGTGCGCTCTGGCCCGCTCGGTGCGGATCCTCGGCGACTTCGCGCAGCGCTTCGCCGCCTCGGCCGGCCGTCGGCTGCTGCTGCTCGCCGCCCCGCTGCCGGCCCGCCCGGTGGCCCGGGTGCCGTTCCCACGCGCCAGCCGCGTGCGGGTGCCCGCCGAATCCGTCGTCCTGCGCCCCGCCGTCCGGCGCGGCCCGCCGGTTCTCGCGCCGGCCCGCTGAGCAGAGCCGCGGCGATCAGCCGCGAGGTCCTCGGCCGGCCGTGCCGCCCAGCGCCCGCACGCCGTTCCACGAGCACCAGGACGACCTTTCCCATGAGCACCTCCCCCGAGAAGTCCCCGCAGACCCCCAAGACCCCCAAGGCCACCGCCGCCGACCGCAAGGCCGCCCGCCGGGCCGCCACCGAGCGGATGCGCGAGCAGCGCGAGCGCGCCGACCGGTCCGCCCGGATCCGGCGCCGCGTGGTGGTCGGCGCCGCCTCCGCCGCCGTGCTCGCCCTGGTGGCGGGCGTGGCCTTCGCCGTCGGCGGCTCCTCCGGCTCCGGCGACGCCGCGGCCTCCGGCCCGCTGGTCGTGCCGGCCAATACCAGCGGCGCGGACGGCACCGTGATCACCTACGGCAAGGCCGACGCCCCGCACACCCTGGAGGTCTACGAGGACTTCCGCTGCCCGTACTGCGAGCAGCTGGAGACCACCACCGGCCCGACCGTCCAGCAGCTCGCCGACGCCGGCACGTACAAGATCGAGTACCACCTGGCGACCTTCCTCGACCAGGGCCTGGGCGGCAAGGGCTCGCGCACCGCGCTGGCCGCCGCCGGCGCGGCGCTGAACGAGGGCGTGGACAAGTTCAAGCAGTTCCACGACGTGCTCTACGCCAACCAGCCGGACGAGCGCGACGACGCCTTCTCCGACGTCAACCACCTGCTCGACCTGGCCGGCAAGGTCCCGGGCCTGAAGACCGACGGCTTCGTCAAGGCGGTCCAGGAGGGCACCTACGTGCCGTGGGCGGTGCAGGTGAACAAGGACTTCGACAAGAGCGGCGTCACCGGCACCCCGACCGTCCGCCTGGACGGCCAGAAGCTGGACGTCTTCGCGGGCGGCGTGCCCGCCTCGCCCGAGAAGTTCACCGCGATGGTCAAGCAGGTGACCGGATGACCGCCCCCGTCACCCGCCGCACCTACGGCGCGAGCCGCCCGTACGCCCTGCTGCTGGTGATCGGCGGCGCGCTGGGGCTGTTCGCCTCGGCCGTCCTCACGCTGGACAAGATCCGGCTGCTGAAGGACCCGTCGTACGTCCCGAACTGCAATATCAATCCGATCATCAGCTGCGGCTCGGTCATGCGCAGCGACCAGGCCGAGGCCTTCGGCTTCCCGAACTCGCTGCTCGGCCTCGTCGGGTTCGCGGTGGTGCTCGCGGTCGGCGCCGGGCTGCTGGCCGGCGCGTCCTACCGGCGCTGGTTCTGGCTGGGCCTGCAGGCCGGGACGGTGTTCGGGATCGGCTTCGTGACCTGGCTGATGTACCAGGCGCTGTACCGGATCGGGGCGCTCTGCCCGTACTGCATGGTCGTGTGGGCGGCGATGATCCCGCTGTTCTGGTACACCACGCTGCACAACCTGCGCTCGGGGATCATCCCGGTGCCGCGCGGCCTGCGCCCGGCGGTGCGGGAGGCGGCGCGCTACCACTGGGTGGTGCCGGCGCTCTGGTACGCGGTGATCGTGCTGCTGGTCCTCAAGCGGTTCTGGTACTACTGGTCCACACTGATCTGAGACCCCTGACCTCCACCGCCGCCCGCCTCCGGAGCCGCCTCGGCCCGGGGGCGGGCGCACCCCGATCCCGGGCGAGGCGCCGATGTCGAAGATCGTCCTTTTCATGTCCGTCTCGCTGGACGGCTGCTTCGAGGGACCGGACCGGGACATCTCCTGGAACCGCGTCGACGAGGAGGTGCACCGCTACCTCAACGCCGAGCTGGGCCGGATGGGCGGTTTCGTCTCCGGCCGGATCACCCACCAGCTGCTGGCCGACTTCTGGCCCGACGCCGACCGCGGCCCGGCCGTCGAACCCTGGATCGCCGAGTTCGCCCGGATCTGGCGGGCGATGCCGAAGACGGTCTTCTCCCGCACCCTGCGGCAGGCCGACTGGAACACCACCGTGCTCCCCGAGGTCACCCCGGAGGCGGTCGCCGCGCTCAAGGCGGCCACCACCGGGGACCTCGCCCTCGGCGGCGCCGGCCTGGCCGCGACCTTCCGCGCCCTCGACCTGGTCGACGAGTACCACCTGCTGATCCACCCCGTGCTGCTCGGGCGCGGCCACCGGCTGTTCCCCGCCGACGGCCCGCCCGAGGACCTGGAGCTGCTGACCACCCGCGTCTTCGGCAACGGGGTGGTCCTGCTGCGCTACGCCCGGGCGGCGGCCCGCGGCGCGAACTCGTAGGCGGCGACCTCGGCCAGCAGCGCGGCACGGCGGTCCTCGTCCAGGAACGAGGCGTGGAAGGAGTTGGCGGCCAGCAGCCGCAGCGTCTCGTCCGCGAGGCCGAGCGCGTCGGCGAGGGCGTCGTAGTTGTCCCCCGCGTAGCCGCCGAAGTAGGCCGGGTCGTCGGAGTTGACGGTGGCCAGCAGGCCGGCGTCGAGGATGGCGGGCAGCGGGTGGTCGGCGAGGGTGTCGATGCAGCGCAGCCGGACGTTGGAGAGCGGGCAGAGGGTGAGCGGGATCCGCTCGCGGACCAGCCGCTCGACCAGCGCCGGGTCCTCCAGGCAGCGCAGGCCGTGGTCGATCCGCTCCACGCCGAGCACGTCCAGCGCCTCGGTGATGTACGCGGCCGGGCCCTCCTCGCCGGCGTGGGCGACCCGGTGCAGGCCGGCCTCGGCGGCGAGCCGGTAGACCTCGCGGAACTTGGCCGGCGGGTGGCCGACCTCGGCGGAGTCCAGCCCGATGCCGGTGATCCGGCCGCCGAACCAGGGGCGGGCGGCCTCGAAGGTCTCCAGCGCGGACTCGGCGGACTCGTCCCGCAGGAAGCACATGATCAGCCGGGTGCTGATGCCGTGCCGCTCCTCGCTGCGGTCCAGCGCCCGGCCGAGGCCGTCCACGACGACGGACAGCGGCACCCCGCGCGCGGTGTGCGCCTGCGGGTCGAAGAAGATCTCGGCGTGCCGCACCCCCTGCTCGGCCGCCCGGGCCAGGTAGGCCTCGGCGAGCTCGGCGAAGTCCTGCTCGGTCCGCAGCACGGCCATCAGCGCGTAGTACAGGTCGAGGAAGGACTGCAGGTCGGTGAAGGCGTAGGCGCGCCGCAGCTCCTCGGTGTCCGCGTACGGCAGGGTGACGCCGTTGCGGGCGGCGAGCGCGAAAGCGAGCTCGGGCTCCAGGGTGCCTTCGATGTGCAGGTGCAGTTCGGCCTTGGGGAGGGGCATCGGTGCCTGTCCGGGAGAGCGGTACGAATACGAAGTGGTCATCCTACTTTTTCGCCTCCGCCGACCACGCATCGGGCAGGTCACGCACCCGCCGCAGCGGCGAGGCGATCAGCAGCCCGGCCGAGGCCGTCAGCAGCGCGATCGTGATCCACATCGCCGGACGCAGCCCGAGCACCTCCCCCAGGACGCCGCCGGTCACCGCACCGAGCGGGATGGTCGCCTGGTTGGCCGCCATCGAGGTGGCCACCACCCGGCCGAGCAGCTCGGGCGGCGCGTAGCGCTGGCGGAAGCTGCCGATCACGACGTTGGCGAGCACCACGCCGGCCACCATCACCGCCAGCCCCGCCGCGTACAGCAGCACCCCGGCGCCGGGCCGGGCGCTCGGCAGCAGCAGGCCGAACGGGGTGACGGTGAGCAGGGCGAGCAGCACGCCGCGCGCCGTCCCGTACCGCCGGGTGACCGGGCGGACGAGCGCGGCGCCGGCCACCCCGCCCAGCGCGCCGGCGGCGCCCAGCCAGCCGACCGCCGCGGGGGCCACGCCCAGCTCCTCGACCAGGAAGAGCACCGACACCGCCTGGTAGCCGGCCAGCGCGAGGTTGGCGACCGCCCCGTAGCGCAGCAGCGCGCCCAGGTACGGGTCGCGGCGGACGAAGGCCAGCCCCTCGCGGACCCGGCGGCCGAGCGGGGCCGGGTCGGCCGCCGGGGCCTGGGCCCGCCGGTCGCGGATCAGCAGCAGCGCCGCGGCGGCGGCCAGGAAGCTCACCGCGTCGACCAGCAGTCCGGCGGCGGCGCCGAAGGCCTGCACGGTGAGCCCGGCCACGCCCGGCCCGGCGACCTGGGCGGCCGAGGCACCGCCCTGGAGCTTGGCGTTGCCCTCGGTGAGCCGCTCGGGGTGCAGCAGATCCGGCAGGTAGGCCTGGTGGCCCGCGCTCAGGAAGACCGCCGCGGTGCCCGCGAGCAGCGCGACCACCATCAGCTGGGCGAGGGTCAGCACGCCGAACAGGGCGGCGGCCGGCACCGAGGCGTACAGCGCCGCCGAGACCAGGTTGGCCCGGACCAGCACGGTGCGCCGGCGCCACCGGTCGATCCAGACCCCGGCCGGCAGGCCGATCAGCAGCCAGGGCAGCCAGACGGCGGCGCTCAGCAGCCCGGCCGCGAGCGGTCCGGCGTCCAGCGCGACCACCGCGACCAGCGGCAGGGCGACGGCGGTGACGGCGGAGCCGAGGCGGCTGACCGTCTCGCCCGCCCAGAGCAGCCGGAAGTCGCGGCTCGCGAACAGCCCGGCGGGTAACCGGGGGGCGTCCCGCAGCTCGGTGTCCGTCATGGCCGGGCCGGGACGCTGTGGGCGAAGGCGAAGACCGATTCCCGTTCGCGGCCGTCCTCGGGGACCGGCCGGTCGGCCCACCTGGCCAGCACCGCGACCAGTTCGCCGGCCAGCTCGCGGGCCTCCTCCGGGGTGAGCCGCAGCCAGGTCTCGGTGGCCACGGCGCAGCCCTCCCGCCAGGGCCCGGGGTAGTCGTGCCGGGCCGCGGACCAGCCGCGCACCAGGGCGGCCTGGCGCTCCAGCTGGAGCGAGCCGGCCGCGTCGGCGACGGCCTCGCCGACCGGGTCGCCGGCGAAGTCGGCGCGCCGCCAGCGCGGGGTGCCGGCGGTCGGGCGCCACCAGCGTTCGCGGCGGTCGCGGGCCCGCTCGGGGGCCTCCTCGACGAGGTCGGCGCCGGCCAGCACCTTGAGGTGGTGGCTGATGCTGCCGACGGCCTGGCCGGTGCGTTCGGCGAGCAGGCCGACGGTGGCGGGGCCGTCCACCGCGAGCAGGTCCAGCAGGCGGCGGCGGACGGGGTGGGCGAGGGCGGCCAGGACGCGGGAGTCGGCGATCTGCCGGACGCCGTCCGTGCCGGATTCGGTGGGTCGGGTCATGCGGCGAGAGTATCCACAAGAGCTCTTGCGCAACAGCCCTTGTACGAGAGTTCTTGTCCATTCCGGAGGCCGCCGGACGCGTACCGGAGGGGCTGGCGGGGCACCGGGTACTCGGGGGGTTTCCGGTTCCCGCCGAGGAGGGAGTGGACATGCGGCACCCCGACGCCCCGCACACCAGGCCCGAGGGCATCTCCCCGCACGCCCTGGACAACGACACCCTGGTGCACGAGCTGGAGCAGCTGCACCGGACCAGGCACGAGACCTTCCTGTACGGCTCCGAGGAGGCGCTCAAACGGCACACCCTGCGCACCGGGCAGCTGGAGGCCGAGTACCTGCACCGCTTCCCCAACCGCCTGGTCACCGCCGGCCGGACCAGGGCCGGTGCCCGCGCCCGAGCGGCGGCGGTCCGGGCGGAGGCGCTGCCGCACTAGGGCGTGTCTGACAATTCGCGTCGGATCAGCGGGCGGCGTCAGGGTGCGTGCATCGCAAGGCGGAGGAGGGAGTCCATGCGGTGGGGGCACCTCCCGGCCGTCAGGCTGGGGGCCATCGGCGACCGACGACAACGCGGCGAGGTGCGTGCCCTGGCGTCGCCCGCCCGGCGGGAATTGTCAGACACGCCCCAGGACCGCGGACCACCGCCCGGCGGGACACGCCGGGCGGTGTCGGGGTGCCCCGGCACGGGCGGTGGGCGAGGGTGGGAGGACCGACACGTCCCCACTCCGCGCACCCCCGGGAGGGCCCCGATGTCCATCGCAAGCGTGAACCCCGCGACCGGCGAGACCCTGGAGACCTTCGAACCCCTGGACGCGGCCGGCCTCGAACAGCGGTTGGCCCGCGCCGAGGCGGCCTTCCGGACGTACCGCACCACGTCCTACGCCCAGCGCGCCGGCCTGCTGCGCCGCGCCGCCGACCTGCTCGACCGGGAGCGGGAGACCGTCGCACGGACGATGACCGAGGAGATGGGCAAGCCGCTCACCGCGGCCCGCGCCGAGGCCGCCAAGTGCGCCAGGGCGATGCGCTGGTACGCCGAGAACGCCGAGGCGCTGCTCGCCGACGAGCACCCGGAGCCGGCCGACGTCGCCGACTCCGGGGCGGCCCGCGCGTACGTGCGGTACCGGCCGCTGGGCGTGGTCCTGGCGGTGATGCCCTGGAACTTCCCCTTCTGGCAGGTCGTGCGGTTCGCCGCGCCCGCGCTGATGGCCGGCAACGTCGGCCTGCTCAAGCACGCGTCCAACGTGCCGCGCACCGCGGTGGCGCTGGAGGAGCTGTTCCGCCGGGCCGGCTTCCCGGAGGGCTGCTTCCAGACCCTGCTGATCGGCTCGGGCGCGGTGGAGGGCGTGATCCGCGACCCCCGGGTGGCCGCCGTGACGCTCACCGGCAGCGAGCCGGCCGGGCGGGCGGTCGCGGCCACGGCGGCCGACGAGGTGAAGAAGGCCGTCCTGGAGCTGGGTGGCAGCGACCCGTTCGTCGTCCTGCCGAGCGCGGACCTGGACGCCGCCGTCGCCACCGCCGTGACGGCGCGCTCGCAGAACAACGGGCAGTCCTGCATCGCCGCCAAGCGGTTCATCGTGCACACCGAGGTCTACGACCGGTTCACCGCCGCGTTCACCGAGGCCATGCGGGCGCTGCGGGTCGGCGACCCGATGGACGAGGCCACCCAGGTCGGTCCGCTGGCCAGCCGGCAGGGGCGGGACGACCTGGCCGAGCTGGTCGACGACGCGCGGGCGCACGGGGCCGGGGTGGAGTGCGGCGGGCGCCGCCCGGAGGGCCTGGACGCGCGGGGCCTGGACGGCGGGTGGTTCTACGAGCCGACCGTGCTCACCGGCATCACGCCGGGGATGCGGATCCACCACGAGGAGACCTTCGGCCCGGTCGCCACGGTCTACCGGGCCGACGATCTGGACCACGCGGTCGCGCTGGCCAACGACACCCCGTTCGGCCTCAGCTCCAACGTCTGGACGGAGGACCCGGCCGAGCAGGACCGGTTCGTGCGGGACATCCAGGCGGGCGGGGTGTTCTTCAACGGCATGACGGCCTCGCACCCGGCCCTGCCGTTCGGCGGCGTCAAGCGCTCCGGATTCGGCCGCGAGCTGTCCGGACACGGCATCCGGGAGTTCTGCAACATCACCACGGTCTGGGTGGCGTAGTACGCGAGCCGTCCGCGCCCCCGGCCGGGGCCGTGCGCCCCGGCCGGATCCGGCCAAGTTTCCGGACAGACGATTGATCCGCTTTGTCCGAATCCTCGGCCACCGGTGCGCGAGACGGACCGGACCGGCCTTCACATCACACGGACACGCCCTCCACGAAATCCCTTCGTTGACAAACCGGCGGAAAAATTCTGCTCATATAAATAAAAGCTGAACTGATTCATTGCGGATGGCCGAACGATGGCATATCCCGAACGGCGAGAACTCGACGGCGGCGCATTTCCGGATACCTTCTGGGACGACCGGCCGGAGGGGTCGGTCACCACGGGAAGGAAACGCGATGAAGCTCCTCAAGCGCGCCGCTGCCCTCGCCGCCTCGGCGGCCGTCCTGGCCGGCGGCACGACCGTCCTGAACGCCACCCCGGCGGCCGCCGCCACCGAGATCACCCTCCAGAACGTCGCCACCGGCCGCCTCCTGGACAGCAACGGCAACGGCAACGTCTACACGCTCCCCGCCAACGGCGGCTCGTACCAGCGTTGGTACGCCAACGACCTGGGCAACAACACCTTCACCCTGCAGAACAAGGCCACCGGCCTGTTCCTGGACAGCAACGGCAACGGCAACGTCTACGCCCTGGGCGGCAACGGCGGCAGCTACCAGAAGTGGGTGAAGCGGGCCTCCACCTACGGCAGCACCTACCAGAACCTGGCCACCGGCCTGTTCCTGGACAGCAACGCCAACGGGAACGTCTACACCCTGGGCGGCAACGGCGGCTCGTACCAGCAGTGGCGCTGATCGTCCATCAGGTCGAAGAATCATCGGTTCATGTCAATGATGTGACTGTTCATCACCCGTGAACTGCACCTTCGTCGACCAAGAACTGCCCTCCCCGGCGCCTCGATCGCCGGGGAGGGCTGCGCCATGCTACGGTGCCGGGCCAGGGGCCTGTGCCCGGCGGCGTTCGCTCACGGCCGAACCGGCCCGCCACCCCGGGCCGCCGACCAGAATCGGCCGCAAGACCACTCGCACCCGGAACGACGGGGATGTTCAGTGACAATTAGTACACTCACATCAGCACTCCATCGCAGGACGGAGGGTGACGAACCGTCGGTCCTGTTATCCCCCGCCGATCGGCGGGTGCGGTTCATCCCCTGGGCGGTCGCCCTCGCGCTGTTCCTGGTTTACGCGTTCTTCACCGTCCGCCGTCACGACCTGCTGCTCACCAGCGGGTACGACCTCGGAATCTTCGAACAGGGCGTGCGCGGCTACGCCGAGGGCCGCGGCCCGATCGTCGAACTCAAGGGCCCCGGCTTCAATCTGCTGGGTGATCACTTCTCCCCCGTCCTCGCCGCCCTCGCCCCGTTCTACTGGATCTGGCCCTCGGCCAAGACCCTGCTGCTGGCACAGTCCGCCCTGGTGGCCGTCGCCGCCGTACCGATCTGCCGCTGGGCGCAACGCGGCGCCGGGACGGCCGTCGCGCTGGCCGCCGGCCTCGGTTACGGGTTCTCCTGGGGGCTCGCCTCGGCGCTCGGCTTCGACTTCCACGAGATCACCTTCGCGGTGCCGCTGATCGCCTTCGCGGTCTGCGCGCTCGGCGAGCGGCGCTGGCTCGCCGCCGCCCTCTGGTCCGCGCCGCTGGTGCTGGTCAAGGAGGACCTCGGCATCACCGTGGCCGCCGTCGGCGCCTACATCCTGTGGCGCGGCGACCGCCGGGTCGGCGCGGCCACCGTGCTGTTCGGCATCGGCGCCTCGCTGCTCGAACTCCTGGTGCTGCTGCCGGCGATGAGCCCCGGGGGCAGCTTCGCGTACTGGGACAACCTGAGCGGCGGCTCGGGCGGCCGGAACCTGCTCACCCTGCCGCTCGACCTGATCACCCCGGGCGAGAAGGTCACCACCGTCCTGCTGCTGCTCGCGCCGACCCTCCTGCTGGCCGCCCGTTCACCGCTGATGATCGTCGCGCTGCCCACCCTCGGCTGGCGGCTGCTCTCCAACAACCCGGCCTACTGGGGCACCAGTTACCACTACAGCGCGGTGCTGATGCCGATCGTCTTCGCGGCCTTCGTGCACGTCCTGGTGATGGCGCGGGAGCGGGACGGCGTGCTGCCCAGGTGGCTCGCCCGGGCCGCGCCGCCGGTCAGCGCGGTGATCACCCTCGCACTGCTGCCCGGGTTCGCGTTCAGCCAGCTGTTCACCCTCGAGCTGTGGCGCACGCCGGCCCGGGTCGAGGCGGCCCGGTCGGTGCTGGCCACCGTCCCGGACGACGCCCGGGTCGCCGCCTCCAACCGGCTGGTGCCGCAGCTGACCAACCGCTGCGAGGTCATCGTGTTCGGCTGGCCGCAGAACTGGTCGAGCGCCGAGTGGATCGTGGTCGACGAGGGCCAGCCGATGGGCTGGCCGCTGCCGCCCGACAAGGAGCGCGAGGAGGTCGCCAGCGTCAAGCGCAGCGGCTACCGGGTGGTCCGCAGCGACCACGGCATCACGCTGCTGCGACGCACACCCGACGCCGCCGCGGTGGCGGCCGAGCCGCCCGCGCCCGGTACGCCCGAAGCCGGTACGCCCACGCCCGGGACACCCGAAACCGGTACGCCCGGAGCCGGCTGACCCGCCGCCCCGGGTCGGGCACGCACCGGCCCGGGGCGGGTCCCCGGGCCGTCCGCCCGCCTCCGAACCAGCCCCCGTCTCCGACCAGTTCAGGGATCCCGTGCCAGTCGAAACCGGGCTCAGCCCGTCCACCCGCGCGAACCGGCCGCTGCTGCCGCGCGCCGCCCGTCCGTCCACGCCCGGCAGCACCGGCCCGCTCACCGGGCGCCGGACCGCCGTGCTGACCCTGCTCTGCTTCGCCGTGACCGCGGCCTGCGGACTCCAGCAGTGGTCGGCGGTCCTGCTCGGCGGCTTCGACCTCGGGATCTTCCACCAGGGCGTGGCCGGATACGCGGACTTCGGCCTGCCGATCTCCCCGGTCAAGAGCTACCACCACGAGTTCCCGCCCGGCTTCTCGCTGCTGGGCGACCACTTCTCGCCGATCCTGGCCGCGCTCGCCCCGCTGTACTGGCTCTGGGAGGACCCGCGCACGCTGATCCTCGGCCAGGCGTTACTGCTCGCCGCCGGCGTGCCGCTGATCCGCCGGATCGCGGTGCACTGCTTCCCCCGCCCGGCCGGCGGCACCGGGGCGACCGGGGAGAGCACGGAGGGCGACGCCGGTGCGGACGAGGCCGGGGAGGGCGACGCCGCACACACCCGCGCCGTCCGCCTGGTCGCCGACCTGGCCGGCCTGGCCTACGGCCTGGGCTGGCCGCTGCTGGCCGCCGGGCGCGGCGGCTTCCACGAGGTCGCCTTCGCCGTCCCGCTGACCCTGCTGATGCTCGAACGCGGCCTCGCCCGCCGCTACGGCACCGCCGCCCTCGCCGCCGCCCTGCTCTGCCTCACCAAGGAGGACCTCGGCCTGCTGGTCGGCGTCTACGGCCTCGTCCTGCTCTGGCGCAGCCGCCCGCGCGGCGACCGCCGGGGCGAGCGGGCCGGGGACCGGCGCGGCCTCGCCTACGGCGCCGGTCTGCTGATCGGCGGCCCGCTGGCCTCCGCCCTGGCGATCGGCTGGCTGATCCCCGCGATGGGCGGACAGCCGGACTACTACTGGGTGTACGGCCCGATCGGCTCGGACGCCGGAACCGCGTTCGGCAACCTGCTCCGCGACCCGCTGCTGCTCTTCGAGGTCGCCACCAACGCCACCATCAAGCCGCTGCTGCTGCTCTGGCTGTTCGGCACCCTGCTGCTGCTGCCGCTGCGCTCCGCGACCACGCTCTGCCTGCTGCCGCTGCTCGCCGAGCGCGTGCTGTCCGACAACCCCAACCACTGGTCGATCGCCCACCACTACGACGCCCTGCTCTGGCCGGTGCTGCTCACCGCCTGCCTGGAGGTGCTCGGCCGCCTGTACGCCCGGGGCGGGACGCACCGCCGCGCCGCCTACGGCCTGGGCGCGGTGGTGGTGGCGGGCTCGCTGGTGTGCAGCCTGCTGCTGGGCGGGCTCAGCCTGCTCACGCCGAGCTCCTGGCGGCCGTCGGCGAGCAACGCCGCCCTGGTCCGGGGCGCCGCGCAGGTCCCGGACGGCGCGCTGGTGGAGGCCGACAACCAGGTGGTGCCCCGGCTGGTCGGCCGCACCGACGTCGTCCTGGTGGACGCCACACCGCGCGGACGCGACTACGTCCTGATCCGCTCCGACACCCGGACCTTCCCGTTCCAGACCTCGGACGAGCAGGCCGACCGGATCGAGCTGCTGCTCGCCCACGGCTACCGGCAGGTCTGGGCCGAGGACGGGGTGGTACTGCTGCACCGCGAGAGCGACGAGCCGGTCCCGGGCGAGGCGGTCCCCGGCGAGGACAGCACGCCGGTCAAGGAGATCGTCCCTTCGGACGTCGGCCACAACCTGTTCAAGGGCTGAGAACGCGCCGTTGTCCCCGGCCGTTCGGCACGGCCGGGGACAACGGCTGCGGGTGGGGTCAGACGGCCACCCGGTGCCGGGCCGGGAGGGACGTCCGCCAGCGCACGAACATGCCGGCCAGGGCGAGCAGGGTGGCGCCCCAGACGATGCTGAAGATCACCAGCATCGGCAGCCAGACCACCTGGGAGGCGACGGCGCCGAGGCCGAGCGAGAGGCCGACCATGAGGACGACGGCCGTCGGGGAGAGGCTGCACAGCCAGTGCAGGGCCCGGTGCGCCCGGCTCGGGTGCTCCGGCGCGCCGGGGCCGGTGTCCAGGGCCTTGTAGGTGATGAGATCCATCGGGAATCGCCTCCGGGGGCGTCAGGGGAGGTCACGGGGCCTTCCGAGGTCACGAGGCCTTCCGGGGAGTGGCGGACTTCCGGGTCGTGGTCTTCTTCGCGGCGGCCCTGGTGGTCTTCCCGGCCGCCGTGGTCTTCTTCGCCGTGGCGCGCTTGCGCGGGGCGGGCGCCGTCTCCGCCGACGCCTCCGCCGCCCCGGTGTCCTCCGCCTCCTCGGCACGGGTGCGGCCCGGGTGGGCGTCCTTGGCCTGCCGCAGGCTGCTGCGCAGCGCCTCCATGAGGTCGATGACGTTGTCCGGCGCCGCTCCCGCCTCCTCCTCGTGCGGCACCTCGACGCCCTGCAGCCGCGCCTCGATCACCTGCTGGAGCGCCTGCTGGTAGTCGTCGTGCAGCTGGTCGAGGTCGAAGTCCTCGGACAGCGTCTCCATCAGCGAGCGCGCCATCTTCAGCTCCTGCGGCCGCACCGTGACGTGTTCCTCGGGCGCGATGCCGGCCGCCGGGCGGACCTCGTCGGGCCAGATGCAGGTCTGGAGCACCAGGGTGCCGTCGTGCACCCGCAACACCGCCGGAGACTCCCGGGTGCGCAGCGCGATCTTGGTGACGGCGATCTGCCCGGACTCGACGAGGGCGTCGCGCAGCAGCGCGTAGGGCTTGGCGGCGGCCTTGTCGGCGACGCCGACGTAGTAGGCCTTGGAGAACATCAGCGGGTCGATCTCGCCCTCGTCGACGAAGGCCAGCACGTCGATGATCTTCTTGCTGGGCAGCGGGAGGTCCGCGAGGTCCTCGTCGGTGAGGGTGACGGTCCGGCCGTCCGGCGACTCGTAGCCCTTGGCGATCTCCGTGTACGGGACCTCCTTCTCCTCCTGCTCGCAGTACCGCTTCATGCGTACCCGGCCGCCGTCCCTGGCGTGCACCTGGTGCAGGGGGACGTCGTGCTCCTTCGTCGCGGAGTACAGGTGGACGGGGATGGAGACCAGGCCGAAGCTGATCGTCCCCTTCCAGGTGGTCTGCATGGGGTCGCTCCTTCCCGGAGCCGTCCCGGCGGTTCGCGCTGGCCGGGGCGCCCGGCCCCGGAGGATTCCACTCTGCCCGGGTTTGCCCCGTTCGGCCACAGGATGCCCGCCGGGGCGGCCTTCGCGGGCCGGCCCGGCGGACAATGGACGGCGGGGCCCGGGTAGCGGCGCAGGGGCGGGGGCGGAGGTGGGCGCATGGCACGGAGCACCGGAGCGGCCCCGCCGCCGGCCGCGACGACGTACCGGGTGCGGTACGCGCTGGCCGGCACGGCGGGGGTGCGGCAGACCGAGGTCACCGTGCTGCCCGGGTACTCGCAGGAGGACGACATCCCGGCGATCCTGGCCGCCCGGCTCACCGGGCGGCCGACGGACGCGCGGCGGATCGTCCTGCTGGAGATCGCCGAGGCCCAGGGGTGTGTCACGCCTGGAGCGAGGCCAGCGTGACGATGGTGATGTCGGACGGCGCGCCGACTCGGACCGGCGGCCCCCAGGCCCCGGCGCCGCGCGTCACGTAGAGCTGGGTGTCGCCGTAGCGCTCCAGCCCGGCGACCGTGGGGTTGGGCAGCTTCGCGATCAGGTTGCCCGGCCAGAGCTGCCCGCCGTGGGTGTGACCGGAGAGCTGGAGGTCGACGCCGTGCCGGACCGCGTCGTGGATGGTGACCGGCTGGTGCGAGAGCAGGACGGCGGTGCGGGCCGGGTCGCGGTCGCCGAGCGCCCTGCCGAAGTCGGGGCCGTCGCCCTCCCGCTCCCCGGCGATGTCGTTGACGCCGGCGAGGTCGAAGCCGCCCAGCTCCACCCGAGCGTTGCGCAGCGGGTGGACGCCCAGCTCGCGGACGAAGTCCACCCAGGGCGCCGCGCCGGAGATGTACTCGTGGTTGCCGGTCACGAAGTACGCCCCGTCGCGGGCCCGCAGCTGCGCCAACGGTTCGGCGTCGCGGCCGAGTTCGGGCACCGTGCCGTCGACCAGGTCACCGACGATGGTGATCAGGTCGGGCTGCGCGCCGTTGATGGTGTCCACGATCCGCTGGGTGTGGGCGCGGCCGAGGATCGGGCCGAGGTGGATGTCGCTGACGACGGCGATCCGGTACCCGTGGGCGCGGGCCGGCAGCTTGGCGAGCGGGACGGTGACCTGCTTGAGCCGGGGTCCGCGCAGCACCCCGTAGGTGCCGGTGCCGACCACGGCCGCCGCCGCGCCGGAGGCGCCGATCGCGACCGCCCGGGCGACGAACAGCCGCCGCTCCGGGGAGGGGGCGGCGAGCCTTGACGGAACGTCACCCTCCGTCGCCGGAGCCGCTTCGGCGGCCTCCGAGGCCTCCGCGCCCACCGTGGTGTCGGCGGTGTTCGGGGCCTCGACGGCCGCCACGGCCGCGCCGGCCGGTACGGCACGCCGGGTCGGCAGGCGGAGCAGCAGCGGCCGCAGCAGTTCGCCGAGGCCGAGCGCGATCAGCAGGTAGAGCAGCACCGGCAGCCACAGGTAGCCCGGCCAGGCGAACCAGCGTTCGACCGCCATCGGGAACACCTTCCCGCCGATCAGCGCGCCGACCGAGAGCACCGGCAGGACGACGGCGAGCACCGTCCCGGCCCGGCGCCAGAGCCCGCCCGATGCCGAGACGTCGCGCACCAGCCGGCGCCAGAGGTACCAGTGGACGACGGCCAGTAAGGCCAGGACGAGGAGGGCGCCGAGCACCACAAGGACGATCATCACGCGAAAAGTATGGACGGCCGCCTGACAAACCCCGCCGGAGGGCCCCAACTTGCTGCCACTGCGTCAGATTTGAGCTTTCCGCGAGGTCGTCGCACCTGCACTGACCTGGCCTTTTGCGTCCGCTCACCGAACACTTGGCGGCGCCTTGTTCCGATAGCCGGAGGTAGCGACTAGGTTGCACCGCAATGCGCGGATCCGTCCCCCACCCTCCGGCGTTCGAGCCGAGGGTCAGGCCGCGCCGGAAAGGCACAGGGCACCCTCACGATGCGTGCGGACATCACCACCCGGGCCGGATCCCCGCCGGCCGGCTCCTCCGTCTCCGGGCACGGCCGCGGCGGCGACGGCCATCTCAAGGCCGGGCTCAAGAACCGCCATCTGTCGATGATCGCCATCGGCGGCGTGATCGGCGCGGGCCTCTTCGTCGGTTCCGGCGCGGGCATCGCCGCCACCGGCCCCGGCATCCTGCTCTCCTACGCGCTGGCCGGTGTGCTGGTCGTCCTGGTGATGCGGATGCTCGGCGAGATGGCCGCGGCCGACCCGCAGAGCGGCTCCTTCTCGGCCTACGCGGACCGGGCGCTGGGCCGCTGGGCCGGGTTCACCATCGGCTGGCTGTACTGGTTCTTCTGGGTGGTGGTGCTGGCCGTCGAGGCCACCGCCGGCGCGAAGATCCTCAACAGCTGGATGCCGGGCGTGCCGCAGTGGGCGTTCGCGCTGATCGTGATGGCCGTGCTGACCGCGACCAACCTGGGCTCGGTCGCCTCCTACGGCGAGTTCGAGTTCTGGTTCGCCGGGATCAAGGTGGTGGCGATCGCCGCCTTCCTGGTGATCGGCACGCTGGCCGTGTTCGGCGTGCTGCCGGGCACCCACGCGGTCGGCGCCTCCAATCTGACCGGCCACGGCGGCTTCCTGCCGCACGGGGTGGGCGCGGTGTTCACCGGCATGCTGACCGTGGTCTTCGCCTTCATGGGCAGCGAGATCGTCACCCTGGCCGCCGGTGAGTCGGAGGACCCGGAGAAGGCGGTCAGCAAGGCGACCAACAGCGTCATCTGGCGGATCGGGATCTTCTACCTCGGCTCGATCCTGCTCGTGGTGACGCTGCTGCCGTGGGACTCCGCCGCCGTCAAGGGCAGCCCCTACGTCGCGGTGCTGGAGCACGTGGGCATCCCGGGCGCCGGCCGGGTGATGGACGTGATCGTGCTGACGGCCGTGCTGTCCTGCCTCAACTCGGGCATGTACACCGCCTCCCGGATGGCCTTCTCGCTGGGGCAGCGCGGCGACGCGCCGAAGGCCTTCGCGACGGTGACCAAGCGCGGCGTGCCGCGGGTGGCGATCCTCTCCTCGGTGGTGTTCGGCTTCGTGGCGGTGTTCTTCAACTACACCTCGCCCGACACCGTCTTCGCCTTCCTGCTGAACTCGTCCGGCGCGGTGGCGCTCTTCGTGTGGCTCGTGATCTGCTTCTCCCAGCTCCGGATGCGCCGGATCATCGAGCGCGAGTGCCCGGAGCGGCTGACCGTCCGGATGTGGCTGTACCCGTACCTCACCTGGACCGCGATCGGCATGATCGGGTTCGTGGTGTCGTACATGTTCACCGACGCCGACGGTCGGAAGCAGATGTACCTGTCGCTGGTCGCCGCGGGCATCGTGCTGGCGGCGTCGGCCGTGGTGGGCCGCCGGCGGCGGGCCGCGGCGGTGGCGTCGGCATCCTGAGCCGGCGCGCGGTACCGTCCGCGGAGACCGGGCCCGGGAGCCGTTGCGGAGGCTCCCGGGCCCGGCCCGTGTCCGGTGCCGCCCCCGTTCCCCGGCCCCTTCCGGTGCCGTCCCTGTTCCCCAGCCCCTTCCGGTGCCGTTCCGTGACGGGCCGGACATGATCCGGCGACCCCGCAGCCCCTACCCTTTCCCCTCATGCGAGATCTTGCGGCGGGGACGGGGTACCTGGCCAAGGGCCAGAAGTGGGTGGGGCGGCACGGCCGCTGGTGGGCGTTCGGGATGATCCCGGCGCTGATCACGCTGGCCGGCTACGCGGTGGCGCTGTTCCTCCTCGGCGGCTGGGCCGGGTCCATCGCCGAGTGGGCCACCCCGTTCGCCGACTCCTGGTCCTCGCTCTGGCAGGACCTGGTCCGCACCACGCTCGCCGCGCTGCTCTTCGTCGGCGGGCTGCTGCTGTCCCTGCTCACCTTCACCGCGGTCACGCTGCTGGTCGGCCAGCCGTTCTACGAGGAGCTGTGCGCGAAGGTCGACGAGACCGAGGGCGGCGCACCGGCCCCGGCGGAGGTGCCGCTCTGGCGCGAGCTGGTGGTGGCGGCCCGGGACAGCCTCTTCGTCCTGGTGCGGGCCGGCGGCTTCGGCGTCCTGCTGTTCGCGGCCGGGTTCATCCCGGTGGTCGGGCAGACCGTGGTGCCGGTGCTGGGCTTCGCGGTCTCCGGCTTCTTCCTCACCCTGGAGCTGACCTCGGTCGCGCTGCAGCGGCGCGGGGTGCCGCAGCGCGAGCGGCTGCGGCTGCTGCGCGGGCGGCTCGGGCTGGCCCTCGGCTTCGGCGTGCCGCTGGTGCTGGGGTTCCTGGTCCCGCTGGTGACGGTGCTCGCCATGCCGGGCGCGGTGGCCGGTGCCACCCTGCTGGCCCGCGACCTGGTGCCGGTGGAGGCCGGGCCGGCGGGCGAGGACGACGAGCAGGGGCCGGAGGCGGAGGCCGTCCCGGAGCTGCCGGAGTACCACGCGTTGCGGCCCGTGGCGGGCAACCCGTACGCCGGCGCCCCGCAGCCGGTGGAGCCCAACCCGTACCGGGGCGCGTGACCGGACCGTCACCCTGCGTCGGGCCCGGCCCCGTCCGCGTGTGAGGCCCCCCACAGGGGCCGGGCGGTCTACTGCCGCCGATAGTGGACGCCCGCGCGGCGGGGCGCCGCCGGGGGTCCGCGGGGCGCCCTCCGCCAGGTGGCGGTGCGGCCGGCCGGGCGGCGGCGGGCCGGAAGAACGCAGGCGGCGGGCCGGTTCGGGCCGCCTGTTCGCCGACGATCGCCGCGATCCGCCCCGCCATCCCTAAAAACGGACATATCCCTACGAAGCGCCCGCCCTCGGCCGGGCGCTTCGCCGTTCCGGCCGCTCGCTCCACTACCGCCCGTCGTAGCGGACGGCTTTGCCGCCCGTGCCGGGCTCTGCCAAGAATGGCCCGTCGCCAGGCAGCGCGGCCGGTTCCCCCGCCGCGTTTCCCGTCCCGCCCCGCCCTCCGTACCGGGGCACGCACCACGGCCGTACCGGGGCACGCACCACGGCCGTCCCGTACGCCGCCGCGGGCCGCTCCCCCGAGCCGGCCCCGCACGATGCCCGGCGCCCGTGCCACCGCCCCGCCCGGGGCCGGCACGCCCCGACGGCCGTCGGGGCTCCGACGGAGCCCCCGACGGCACCCCGACGGAAAAGGATCGTCCGCTCCATGCAGCTCAGCCATGCCCGCCGCAACTCGCTGATCACCGGCATCACCACGCTGGTGGTGGCGAGCGCGGCCACCGCCGCCCTCGCCATCCCGGACAGCGGGACCGCGGTCGCCGAGGCCCCCGCCGCCGCGGTGGTCGGCACCGCCGGCGACACCTCGGCGGACGCGCAGGCCGCCGCGGCGCAGGCACAGGCGGACGCCCAGGCCCAGGCCGACGCCCAGGCCGCCGCCGCTGCCGCGCAGGCCCAGGCCGAGGCGGACGCCGCCGCCCAGGCACAGGCCGCCGCGCAGGCGCAGGCCGAGGCCCAGGCGAAGGCCCAGGCGGACGCGAAGGCCAGGGCCGACGCCGAGGCCGCCGCCTCCCGCTCCCAGGAGCGCTCCACCCTGAACAGCAAGCCGTCCTACTCCGGCAGCCCGCGCGAGATCGCCGCCCAGATCGTGCCGGCCGGCCAGCTCCAGTGCTTCAACAACATCGTGTCCCGCGAGAGCAGCTGGAACGTCACCGCCACCAACCCCTCCTCGGGCGCGTACGGCCTGGTCCAGGCGCTGCCCGGCTCCAAGATGGCCTCGGCCGGCGCCGACTGGCGCACCAACCCGGTCACCCAGATCAAGTGGGGCCTGAACTACATGAACTCCCGCTACGGCAGCCCGTGCGGCGCCTGGGCGTTCTGGCAGTCGCACCACTGGTACTGATCCGCCCTTCCACTCCCCCGGGCCTGCAGGCCACCGGCCTGCGGGCCGGCGGCGTTCCTGGCCGAAATCCTGATGGCCCCGGACGCCTCCCGGGCGGAAGAGTGGAGCCCATGGATCATGTGAGGCTCTCCGACGGGGTCGTCACGCTCACGCCGTTCGGGCCGGCGGACATCGACGCGCACCTGGCCGGCGAGGACGCGCTGCTGGTGCGGTGGCTGAACGGCGGGCCGAGCACCCGCGCGGGCGTCGAGGAGTACGTGCGGCGGTGCACCGCGCAGTGGGTGTACCGGGGGCCGGCCCGGGTGTTCGGGATCCGGACCGGGCCGGAGCCGGTGCTGGCGGGCACGATAGACCTGCGCTTCGCGATGCCGTGCCTCGGCCCGGGGCAGGTCAACATCGCGTACGGCCTCTACCCGGCCTGGCGCGGGCGGGGACTGGTGACCAGGGCGGTGCGCCTGGTGTGCGGGTACGCCGTGCAGGAGGGCGCGCGCGAGGGCGTGATCCGGGTCGACCCGGAGAACCTCGCCTCGGCGGCCGTGGCCCGGCGGGCCGGCTTCCGGTACGTCGGACACCTGCCGGAGCCACCCGGGATCCCGCTCGACCGGTACGTCCGCGAGCTGGCCGAGATACCCGCCGGGGCCAGGACGGCGGCTGCCCACGCGGTCTGAACGACCCCCGGCCGCGCCGGCTGTTCCAAGGCCCGCCTCCGTCCGCGTCCCGCCGTGGTGACACCTCCTGCCTGCCTGCCCGCCTGCCGGGCGCGGCGCGCGCCGGGGCGTGCGTCGGAACGGACGTCGTGACGTGGACGCGCCCGGGGCAGCCGGTGAAGATATGGCGTACGTCCGTACGATTTGATGGGTATTGCCCGACCTACGGACCGTCAGGGCTTTGCGACCGTCCGCAGGCGCTCCTACGCTCCCGCGTCATGCCCTCACCCCTGATCAGCGTCGTGATCCCCGCCTATGACCAGCAGAAACAGCTGGCGGACTGCCTGGACTCGCTGCTCAGGCACTTCCGTAATCCATAGAACGGATGTGTCATGGAGACTGTGACGACGACCGAGTACGACGGGTGCGGGTTGTGCTTCGTGGGGGCACGTCGGCTCAGCAGGAAGACCGACAAGACGAGCAGCCCGGAGAGGCAGCAGAGCCAGATCCTACGGACCGTCGCATCGGTGGGAGGGCACGTCATCGGCTGGGCTGATGACTGGGAGGTGTCCGGCGCCACGGACCCCATGACGCGACCGCAACTCGGTCCGTGGCTCCGGGGCGAGATGGGTCCGTATTCGGGGACCGCAGCCGCCACCGTGGACCGCATCGGACGCAACGTGCGGTGCGTACTCAACACGCAAGCGCTCTTGACCGAGCAGGGCCGCTTGATCGTGACCGGCGATCATGACGGCATCTGGGATTTCAGCGACCCCAACCAGGAGAACGACTGGATGCTCAAGGCTTGGGGATCGCAGTTGGAGCTACGGGCGATCCAGAAGCGCAACCGCGAGGAGACCGTTCGGGCTCGCGAGGCCGGCCAGCCCAAGCAGATGCCCTCGTACGGCTACTTGTACATCCGGCTGGTCCCCATGGGCAAGGTCGATCACGTCGAGATCGACCCCATCGCGGCGGAGATCATTCGCGATGTGGCGAAGCGGATCCTGTCGGACGAGACCGGCATGATCACTTACACCACGGAGGCAGCACGACTCAGCCGGAACAGGATTCCGTCACCGAGTGACCGACGAGCGGAGCTGTACGGCCGTAAGCCGAATGGGGCCCCTTGGGTCCCCAAGAGCCTCCTCAAGATCCTTACCAGCGAAGCAGCCTTGGGCTACCTCATGCACGGGGGCAGGCCGGTCCTGGGGCCGAACGGCCGTCCGGTGCGACTGGCGGAGCCCCTGTGGGATCAGGCCACCCACAACGCGCTGGTCGCCAAAACCGCCCCGAAGGGTAACCGTACGCGCGCGCCGAAGAGCGTCCGCCGGATGTCGGGTCTGTCCACCTGCGGGAACTGCGCCACCCGGCTGTACACCGTCGGACAGAAGGGGGCAGTCGCCTACGGCTGCACCGGACGTGTCCGAGGTCTACCGCAGAGCCAAGCTTGCAGGCCCGCACCCACGATGGCCCTCCACCAGATGGACAGCCGTTCTGAGGAATGGTTCCTGAATACCTACGGGGACTTGGAGGAGGTGAAGCGGATTTATGACCCGGGCACCGGCTTCGCAGCACAGATCGTAACGCTCAAGGCGGATCGCAATCGCTTGCTGAAGGACCGCGAGGCCGGCGTCTACGACGACCCGGAGCGGGAGGCGTGGTTCTACGAGCGCAACCGGCAGCTCGGCGAGCAGATCAAGGAGCTTGCAGCCCTTCCCGATCGTGAGCCGGGCATGCGGATGATGCCGACCGGCCGCCGCATTGCCGATGTATGGCAGGTGGCCAGTGATGACGTGGCAAAGCGCGAGTTGCTGGCCGAGTTTGGCGTTCAGGTGGTACTCAACCCCCGGGGCGCCAAGAACCGGCTGGTGATCACCGGAAACAACCCGTACAGCTTCGCTTCCTAGCACACAGCGAGGGGTGCCCCGCGATCAATGTATCCGGCGGGGCCCCTCTCTTGTTCACACGGCCAGTTCCAGAAGTGGCGCAGCCAGCCGCACCATCCGACCGGTCAGGGTGGTGAACTCAGCCACCTTCAAGGAGAGGTGCACCGCCACAGGAAGGACCGCCAGAAGCCTGGCTGCTCGATCGCCGAGAACGCCGGCCAGCCCCCAAGGAGAAAGCCGAAGTTCGAACGGACCCAACCCCGTCGCTCCAGCCAGGCAGAACCGCAGTCGATTGTCATCGGCCGCGATCACCTCCGCTCGCAGCCTTGCTGAAGCCGTGACCACGTCCCAGCCGGCCGAGCCCTCGCACGGTACGCCGCCGAGCAGACCAACCACCTCTGCGGCCGAAGCCGCCGTCAGATCGGAGATATGCCAGAGCGCCTGATCGCCACGGACGAGGGCCGAGGCGCGCCCCACCACCTCACCCTCCATGATCCACCCCCGTGTGCCCCGCCGTGTCAGCCCCTGGGGGCTCTCTCCGCGCCCCACCCACCCACCCTGGGGGCAGGTGGTCGCGGGTGATCTCTCGGGTCCGCTCAAGGTCAGCGGCGATCTGCTCAGCGATCAGAGCCTCCCCGGGCCGGTGCCCTGTTCCGGCGAACCGCCAGGAGCCCACGGTCACCTCACCCTCGGGAGCAGGCGCACCACGGACATAGTCCCCCCGCTCCGCCCGCAAACTGCGGTACGTCGTCGAGTAGGACCGGGTCTTGGTCAGACAGTGACCCCGGAAGCCGAGCATGTGAGCCCAGGCCCTCAACCGCAGGTGCGCCAACTCCGGCAGACCACCCAGCCGCCAGCAGGCCCCGACCAGCGCCCGCATGTGCGCCGACACCCGCAGAAGCCGGATCTCCGCCGCACTCGTCACCCGCCGGTCGACCGCGCCCGCAGCCTCAGCACCCTTCGTGGTGTACTTCGCCACGTAAGCGGCCACCCGTTCACCCGTCTCCGGGGAATCCACCTCACCGCGGAGTTCGTGCACATCCACCTGCACGCCGAACCGGAGCCGCCGCTCCCCGTAGGCCGCCGAGGCCGGAGCCGTCAGCGCGACCGCCCCGACCGCCGTACGGACCGCCTCCACCAGGACACCAGCCGTTGCCCACGAGGGCGGCCAGTCAGCCGGGCCGGCCGGGCCGTCGAGGCGAACAACCGCGTGGAAGTGCACGACGCCACGGCGTTGGTACTCCGCCACCTTGACCGCCGACACCCGCACCAAGCGCCGAACCGCCGACCGGCCCACCCCGGCCAGCGCCGCCAAGTGGTGATACACGTTGTCGGTGAAGGCCTTCCACAACGCCCCCGCGTGGACGTTCCACAGCACGTGCCCCGGGTAGTCGTAGCACTCCACACACAACGGCCCACCCACGAGAGCGCCGTTCTCCGGATGGACCCGCCCGCACCCCAACGCCTGCCCATGAGCGCAGAGCCCAGGGCGCTGCGGGTGGCAGCGGCCCGCACGGTGGACCCGGCCGAAGGACGGCGCCGTCAGCGTCAGGAACACCGTCGGGTGCGAACGCACCTCCGCCGGCACACCCTTGCCTCCGGCGAGACCGGCGTGCACCAGGTGCCAGCTGTCACCCTGATGCAGCCACGAGCACGGCCCGCACCGCGAGGAACGACGGTTCCTGCACCGCAAGGCAAGGCGTTCCCCGGGCTCACCCTCCGTGCTGTACCGGCGCACCAGCTCACCCGAGACGACGTCGAACGTCTCCGACATGCCCCTCAGGTACACCGGCCGGGCACACCCACCGGTCGCCGCCACCTGTTCCAACCACCGGGACAAGCCCGGCATCTGCCCAAGGCGAACCAAGTCCCGGTCCACCTCATTGAGGGCACGCAGCCGCTCGTCCAGACCGAGGTAGGCGAGACGGGCCGAAGGATCACCAAGAAGACCGCTGTTCATGGGGGATGGCTCCAGGGAAAGACGGGCCGCCCCGGCCACACCGGGCAGAACCCGGCATGACCGAGGGCAACGGACGACGCGGACGCGGAGGGCTGTGGTCGTGGTCGATCCATGGGAACTCCAGTTCGATCAAAGAAGCGGGCGGCGGCGGGTCAGGCTGTCGGAGGACCGACGACGGCGGGCGGGACAACGGGCGGGGCAGCGGGCGGCACGGCGGGTTCAATGGTGATGGCCGGGCCGTTGGGGACCACGGGCGTCGACGGGTCGCCGGAGTGGGTCAGGCCGGTGACGAACCACCGCACCGCCGCCTCGATCGGATCGGCCAGGTTGGTGCGGGCCAGGAAGAACCCGAACACCGCCACCAAGATCACCTGCCAGATCTTCAGCTCACGCGAGCGGACCATCATCACGACGATCACGAACAGGAACGCCGTCAACGGGATCGCGAAGTTCACGCGGCACCCCCGGCGTACAACTGGCCGACGGCCGGGGTCAGATGGGCGAACCGCCGCGCAGTCTCCTGCGCCTGCTCCGGGGTCACCAGGTGGGAGCGGGCCCGCATCCAACCGCCGCCAGCCGCACCGTAAGCCACCGCGACACCGGGCATCGAGAGCGGGATCGCCTGCACCGCGTCCACCGCGCCAGGGTCGAGGTCACCCAGGGTCATCTCCGCCGTGCCCTTGTCAGCGACCCGAAAGCACACCCGCCCCGCCAACTGCGCCCGCAACGATGTCGCACTCGGACCGAGGTCGGAGCCGAACCGCTGGCCGGCGATGACCAGGTGCACGCCCAGCGCCGCCCCGAGCTGCCCCAGACGCAGCAGCGCCGTCGCCACCCGCGACACCTCCGCCTTGTCCGCGCTGGTCGCCGTCAGGTACAACTCGGCAACCTC